>CAZFGL010000152.1:0-4998 GCA_964518645.1 uncultured Oscillospiraceae bacterium
CAAAAGGAATGTTGGTCTTAACACCACGGACACGAACCTCGTTGATGGCACGGAGTGCACGACGGGCAGCACCGGCAAAGGTGTTGTCATGGCTGGTTACCTTAACCATCAGAGAATCGTAATAGGGAGAGATCACTGTACCGGTGGTCACATTACCGCCGTCCAGACGGACACCGAAGCCACCGCCGGAACGATAGGAAATGATCTTGCCGTTATCAGGTGCAAAGTTGTTGGCAGGATCCTCAGTGGTAACACGGCACTGGATGGCGTAGCCGTTGATCTTTACATCCTCCTGACAGGTCAGGCCGATCTCGGGGGTAGACAGCGGATAACCCTCTGCAATCAGGATCTGAGCACGCACCAGGTCAACCCCGGTCACCATCTCAGTGACAGTATGCTCTACCTGAATTCTGGGGTTCATCTCGATAAAATAATAGCTGCCGCTCTTATCTACCAGGAATTCCAGGGTGCCTGCATTGACATATCCCACGGACTTGGCGATTTTCACTGCGTCGGTCAGGATCTGCTGACGGACAAAGGGATCAATGGAGAAGGCAGGAGCGAACTCCACCACCTTCTGGTAGCGACGCTGGAGGGAGCAGTCACGCTCACCTACATGATAGACGTTGCCGTACTTATCGGCCAGAATCTGAACCTCAATGTGCTTGGGTTCAACCAGGAACTTCTCAATGAAAATATCATCGTTGCCGAAGGCTTTCTGTGCCTCGCTGCGAACCAGTTCGAAAGCTGGCTTAACTTCTTCAGGCTTATCGCAGCGGCGCATACCACGTCCGCCACCGCCGGCAGCGGCCTTTAGAATGATGGGGAAACCGAAGGAAATGGCCTTTTCAAGAGCTTCGTCCCCGTCCTTCAGAGGTTCGGTGCAGCCGGGGATAATGGGTACACCGGCCTTAATTGCAATCTGCTTTGCAGAAAGCTTATCACCCATCATGGCAAGAATGTCACTGGGAGGTCCGATGAATGTAATACCTGCATCTTCACAGGCCTTTGCGAAATCGGCATTCTCAGACAGGAAGCCATATCCGGGATGAATGGCGTCTACGCCACGGCGCTTGGCAAGGGCAATGATTTCGGGAATATCCAGATATGCACCTACCGGGCTCTTGTTTTCGCCAATAAGATATGCCTCATCGGCGTGGGTACGAAACTGACCGTTAATATCTTCGTTGGAGTACATGGCCACCGTGTGCAGTCCCAAATCATAGCATGCACGGAAGATTCGGATGGCGATCTCACCACGGTTGGCGGCCAGGACCTTATTAAAGGGTTTCTGTGTCACAAAATCACCTCATTACAGATTTCACGGGGGTACGTCTCAGTTCCCCGACTGCTGCATCTGACATGAGCAGCAGGATACGCAAAGGATACAAGTTGCGTATTCTTGAGTCTATATAGATTATGGCTTCACCAATATTATACTCTATCCCATCTCTTATGTAAAGTGTGGAAATCACAAAAATGCACCGGATTATGCAAGCTCACCACCTTAGAGTTGCACAAGTTTTCTGAAAAAATACGAAAAATGGCCAAAAAAGCAACCTGCCGTGTATTATAACGACAGGTTGTTTGTAACATTTGAAATATTATTTGCTGTTTTGGTCACTGACGTTGGCGTTTTTCAGTACCTTCTTTGCCTGAGACAGCTGATCCAGTGCGGCCTTTCTTTCTTCCTTAGCCCGGTTCTGAAGGGCGGCGGTTCCGGCATTCAGGGTTTCATAAGTCTCGCTGACGGTCTTTTCAGCGTCATCAATAATGCTCTGGGCATAGTTAATGGCACCGGTGATCAGCATCTGACGCTGGTTCTCGGCCTCCTCGAGAATGTCCTTAGCCCGGCTCTTTGCCAGCTCTACAATGGTGGTCTCCTCGATGAGCCGGGTAGCACGCTCTTCAGCCTCGCTGAGCACTTTGTCTGCGGCTTTCCGGGTTTCGGCGGCTTCCTTCTTTGCTTTGGTACGGATCTCGTTGCAGCTTTCGATCACAGCCTTTGCCTGAGTTACCTCCTTGGGCATCTGGTTCTGAAGGCAGTCCACCAGATAAAGCAGCTGATCCCGGTCTACCATACACACTTATCCTGCCCAAACAGAGAACTCCGGGAGTCACCCACCAGAGCGACCAGACTATTCAGCAACGAATCAATGGTTGTTTTCTCCATGCGATTATCTCCTTGCACATACTAAAAATCTGTGACTCCCGCCGGCAGGAAGTCGGAAATTCACGTCTTACCGGCAAAGCCCTTCTGAAAGAGCCTGAATACAACATGAGGGCGGCAGATCAGCGACTGTAAATGTTAATGGCGGTTTTGCCGTAAACATAGTCCTTGGAGCAAATCAGATCTCCCACAGTTGCAGGGAGTTCCTTCTCTTTTGGCCGCTCACAAACTATTATACCACCTTCCGACAAAATGTCAATTTCCGATATTTTGCGCAGGGCATTTTCCAGCATTTTTTCCGCATAAGGGGGATCCAGAAAGATAATATCAAAGGTTTCACGACAGGTGGACAGGTAGCGCATGTAATCCATCTGGAACACGGAGCACTGCTGATCAAAGTGTACCTTCTTTACATTATCACGGATCACGTTTACCGCTTCTCTGCTTTCGTCCACGATTACCCCGTAACTTGCGCCACGGCTCATGGCTTCGATGGCCAGCTGACCGCTTCCGCCGAAAAGATCCAGAACTCTCCGGCCTTCTATGCCGAACTGAATAATATTAAAAATGGCTTCCTTTACCCGGTCTGAAGTGGGACGGGTGGAAAGCCCCTCCAGTGTTTTTAGTTTTGCGCCTCTGGCGCTGCCGGTAATTACGCGCATGGTTATTCTCCTTTATCCTGT
Source organism: uncultured Oscillospiraceae bacterium (assembly GCA_964518645.1). Lineage (GTDB taxonomy): Bacteria > Bacillota > Clostridia > Oscillospirales > Oscillospiraceae > HGM13006. The sequence goes on from CAZFGL010000152.1 coordinate 2,854, forward strand.
GTCTGATGATAGTATTGGTATATCTGATTTGCGGTATTCCTGGGTACCACCTGAGAAAGCTCCTCCGGGGTTGCAGTGGCAATCGCCTTGATGGTCTTGAAATGTTTTAAAAGCGACTGCTTCCGCTTGTCCCCCACTCCGGGGATCTGATCCAGAGTGGAATGCTTCATTCGTTTGGAACGGAGCTGCCGCTGATAGGTAATGGCAAAACGGTGGGTCTCCTCCTGGATCCGGCCAATGAGCGAGAATACCGCCTGATTGGTTTGAATGCCGATCTCCTCCCCCAGAGGGGTTACCAGCGCCCGTGTCCGGTGACGGTCATCTTTTACCATGCCGAATACAGGAATCGCAAGTCCCATGGCGGAGAGCTGCCGCCGTACAGTGTCCGCATGAACGGTTCCGCCGTCGATCAGCAACGCATCGGGACGCTGATCAAACCCCTGATCTCCTGCTAGATAGTGGGTAAATCGGCGCTGGATCACCTGACGCATGGAGCCGTAGTCATCCGGGCCGTCCATTCCCTCCAGCTTGAACCGTTTATAGTCCCGTTTCAGGGGCTGACCATCCACAAATACAGTCATGGACGCCACAATGTCATCGTTGCCCATGTTGGAAATATCATAGGCCTCCAGACGCTTTGGAACAACGTCCAGCTTCAGCATGCTGCCCAGCAGTTCCAGTGTTTTATTGGTACGCTCGTAATCTGTGGAGACCCGTTCTGATTCCTCACGGGCGTTTGCGCAGGCGAGTTCAACCATACGTACATGGTCTCCACGCTGGGGGACGGAAATACGGACTTTTTTTCCGTATTCCTGCATCAGCAGCTGAGCAAACAGGTCGCTGTCCTCCATGGGACAGGGCAGATATATATCTTTGGGGGCAAGGCCTCTGCGGAGATAATACTGTTTCACCAATGTGGAGACGATCTCTTCGCTGTTCCCGTCCATCTCCGTTTCCAGTATCTCCACGTCTTTGTCGATCAGGTTCCCGGCCACAAAATGGAGCACCGCAAAGCCGGTTTTTGCGGTTCCGGCGTAAAAGCCGATCACGTCTGTATCTGCCATTGCGCCGGAGCAGACCATCTGCTTGTTGGAGAGGGCTTCAATGGCCTTGTAACGATCCCTGAGCACAGCGGCCGTCTCAAAGTCCAGACGTTCCGCAGCATCCTCCATTTCCCGGAGAAGCTGGGCAGACAGCTCCTTATCCCGCCCTTCCAGCATAAGAACTGCCTGACGGATGCGGCTTAAATAGTCTTCATGGGTCATTTTCTTCTGACACCAGCCGTCACAGTTTCCAATCTGGTAATTCAGGCAGGGACGCTCTTTTCCAATATCCCGGGGGAATTTTTTGCTGCACCCGGGGAGCTTCAGAGTTAAACGGATGGTATCCAGAGCCTGCTGGGTCACGAAACGTCCACCATAGGGGCCGAAATATCTTGCGCCGTCCCCTGCCCGTTTTCCCACCATGGTAAAAACGGGATATGTCTCTTTCAAATCCACACGGATATAGGGATAGCCCTTGTCATCCTTCAGAAGAATATTATATTTGGGTTGGTGCCGCTTGATCAGGCTGCACTCCAAAACCAGTGCCTCAAACTCAGAACCCGCCACGATATAATCAAAGTTGACAATGTGGCTGACCAGAAGCCGTGTTTTCGGGGTGTGGGCTGCTGAATCCTGAAAGTATTGGCTGACCCGGTTTTTCAGTTTTTTCGCCTTTCCCACATAGATAATGGTACCGGTTTTATCCTTCATCAGATATACCCCCGGAGAAAGGGGCAAAGACAGGACCTTATCCTTGATCTCCTTTGGAGTCAGTATCTCCACAGCCAACACAAACACCTCCCGTGACGAAATTCAGAAAAGGCCCCATGGCCGGAACAGGCCATGGGGCGAAAAGTTTTCGATTACTTGCCAAAATCGGAAGCCAGCAGGGCGGCCAGAGCCTCAACAGCCTCTTCTTCGTCGGAGCCGTTGGCGATCAGGGTGATCTCAGTGCCCTTTACGATTCCAAGGGACAGAACACCCAGCAGGCTCTTTGCGTTGACGCGGCGCTCTTCAACTTCGACCCAAATGGAGCACTTGAACTCATTGGCCTTCTGAATAAAAAAGGTTGCAGGACGGGCATGAAGGCCTACCTGATTAT
>CAZFGL010000153.1:0-4879 GCA_964518645.1 uncultured Oscillospiraceae bacterium
GTATCGGGCAACCCCGGAGCAGTGCCGGATGATCATGATTGATCCCAAGGTGGTTGAACTCAGTGTTTACAACGGTATTCCCCATCTGCTGATCCCAGTGGTAACGGAAGCGAAAAAGGCAGCCGGTGCCCTTCAATGGGCAGTGACGGAGATGGAGCGCCGGTATAAGCTGCTGGCTGACTGCAAGGTTCGTGACATGAGCAGCTATAATAAGCTGGCCAAGTCCGATCCCCGGCTCACGCCCATGCCTCAGATCGTGGTGATCATTGATGAGCTGGCAGATTTGATGATGGTGGCCGCCAAAGAGGTGGAGAATTCTATTGTCCGGATCGCACAGAAAGCCCGTGCAGCCGGTATGTATCTGGTGATCGCCACACAGAGACCTTCTGCGGATGTAATTACCGGCCTGATGAAGTCCAATATTCCCTCCCGTATTGCCTTTGCGGTTGCATCTGCCATCGACAGCCGGATCATTCTGGATGAAAGTGGCGCAGAGAAGCTGGTGGGTAAGGGCGACATGCTTTATTCTCCCATTGGTGGCGGCAAACCCAAGCGTGTTCAGGGCTGCTTTATCACAGATGAAGAGGTCGAAAACATTGTGGAGCACATAAAGGGCGATTGCGACGCAGATTATTCCGAGGAAATTCTGAAGGAGATCGAGCAGAATTCCGTGGGTGATACTGGGACAGATGAGGATCCGGATCAGATGCAGCTGTGCATGGATGTGGATGAACTGTTCCCGGAGGCAGTGGATGTGATTCTGTCTGCGAAACAGGCGTCTGTATCTACGCTCCAGCGCCGGATCAAGGTCGGTTATGCCCGTGCGGGCAGAATTATGGATGAAATGGAAGCCAAGGGAATTGTGGGGCCCTTCGTGGGCAGTAAGCCCCGTAAGATCCTGATTACCCAGGAACAGTGGGATTCCATGGTCGGCCTGAACCCCAGAGCTTCGGCGGGCAAAACAGAGATTATTCCTGAGGACGATGACGTTCCCTTTGACGAGGATGAATAACATGATACGTATTTTACTGCTTTCCACCGGCGGAACCATTGCGTCCCGACCGGGGAGAGACGGACTGGAACCGGGGATGTCCGGGGAAGAGCTGATCGAGAGCCTTGGTGACCTGCGGGGCAAATTTGAGATTACTGTAAAGCAGATCATGAATCTGGATTCCTCCAACATTCAGGCCGAGGAATGGAAGATCATGGCCAGAGCTGTTTACGAGAATTACGACAAATTTGACGGGTTTATTATTACCCACGGAACGGATACCATGGCCTATTCTGCCTCCATGCTGTGCTACATGTTGCCCGGTCTGCGGAAGCCGGTGGTGTTTACCGGTTCCCAGATCCCCATGGACAACATGCTCACGGATGCCAGAAACAATCTGTTCTGCGCCCTTGCTGCGGTAGAGGCAGGGATTATGGGAGTCAGTGTGGCCTTCAACCGGCATATCATTCGTGGCTGCCGGGCGGTGAAGGTGCGTACCATGGGGTTTGACGCCTTTGAAAGCGTGAACGCACGGTACCTTGGGGAAATATTTGCGGATGGTCTCCGGGTCTATGACTATCAGGAGCCTGATCAGAACGCGCCGACCATACTGCTGGATGAGGTGTCCACGGATGTGCTGCTCCTGAAACTGATCCCCAATACAAACCCGAAACTTTTTGATTACATTAAGACGCTGGGATACCGTGGTGTTGTACTGGAGACCTTCGGCGCCGGAGGAATGCATTTCCATCGCCGGGATCTGATCGAAAAGCTTCAGATGCTTCAGCAGCAGGGGATCGTTGTGGTTGCTTCCAGTCAGTGCCTTTATGAGCCCAGTAATTTCACCATCTATGAGGTTGGCAGAAAGCTGCTGGAAACCGGTGTGATCCCTGCCGGTGACATGACCACAGAAGCTGCCGTGACCAAGCTGATGTGGGCTTTGGGGCAGACGGAGGATCCTGAGGAGGTTCGCAGAATTTTCTCCAAGAATTTCTCCGGAGAAATCAGTGAATAAAAATTGGCCCCGGGCAGCATGAACTGTCCGGGGCCAAAATTGTTATGGATCGAAGAAAAAACGCCGCAGCTTCCTGAAGGCTGCGGCGTTTAGGCTTGTTTTTTGCCGGGTGTGCAGACCCGGAAATGGGGAAATGTAAAGGAGAATGTATATGAAAAAGAAATTTTAATCAGTTTTGTCAAGAATAGATTTTGATATTTCGCCTCCTGTTCGGTGGAGCAGGGGCCGTCTAGCCATTCGGGGATGCTTCCCCGACGATCGGTGTTCCCTGTTCCTTTGTTGTGACTATATCATAATCTATTATTATGAACAGAACATGAACGGTTATTAAAAAGAATTTTAACAGTTGCGTAAATCACAGTTCCTCTAACCGATGGCGATCCTTTAAACAAATGAACCCGTATCCTGTTTCCACAAGCTCCTGCCGGACGAAGGCGCTTAATATCCGGCTTACAGTGACCCGACTTACCCCCAGAGCAGAGGCCAGTTCCTCATGGGTCACATGGATCTTCCCATGGGAGTCCGGGTGATTCAGCAGAAGAATGGCAAGACGCTTGTCTGCGGTCTGAAAGCTCATGGTGTCCACATGACCGCTGAGCAGGCGAACGGTGCGGGCCAGATATGTAATCATGGTATATGCAAGGCCGGGATTCTGCTCAAACAGTCCCTCTACGACCTGGTGGCTCAGTGCTACGATACGGCAATCTGTCTGTGCCATTGCTGTTGAGACCCGGGGCATGCGGTCAAAGAAGGATGCCTCCCCGAAAATGCTGCCGGTGTGATAGGTGGTGAGCAGCTTTTCTTCCCCTTGGTCGGAAAAAATGCCGGTTTTTACAGTGCCCTCTACCAGACAATACAGATGGGTGGGCTCCTGCCCCTGAAGATAGATGATCTGTCCCTTGTGATAAACCGTCGGTGTCCCCGCAGAGAAGAAGGGGGCAAACAGTTCCGGAGGGAGGCCGGAACGGGGAGAGGAAAAGCTGTCGTAGTTCATAAAAATCTCCTGATATATTTTGCTGAAATTATGGTTTTTCTGTTGTTCTGAATGCTTAAGATTGTATCATATGTTACATTCTTTTTGCAAGTATCGTGTCATAATAAAGAAAAACTTTTTAATGGAGGGATTATTATGGGCATGACCATGACCCAGAAAATTCTTGCAGCCCATGCGGGTAAGGCGTCCGTTGCTGCCGGAGAACTGATTGAGGCGAAGCTTGATCTGGTGCTGGGCAACGATGTGACCACACCTGTTGCCATTACGGAATTTGAAAATGCAGGCTTTACCAAGGTCTTTGATAAGGATAAAATCGCCATTGTACTGGATCATTTTACCCCCTGCAAGGATATTAACGCAGCAAAGCTGTCCATGCAGGCCCGCACCTTTGCAAGAAAACATAATATTACCAACTTCTTTGATGTTGGTACCATGGGCATTGAGCATGCGCTCCTGCCGGAAAAGGGACTGATCGCAGCCGGTGAATGCTGCATCGGTGCAGACTCCCACACATGTACCTACGGTGCATTGGGTGCCTTCTCCACCGGTATTGGCTCCACGGATATGTGTGCCGGGATGGCCTCCGGTGTGGCATGGTTTAAGGTGCCCTCTGCCATCCAGTTCTATCTCACCGGTGAGCTTCAGCCCTGGGTATCCGGTAAGGATGTGATCCTGCATATTATCGGTATGATCGGTGTGGATGGTGCACTCTACAAGTCCATGGAGTTTGCAGGTCCCGGCGTTGCATCCCTTTCCATGGATGACCGGTTTACTATTGCGAACATGGCCATTGAAGCAGGTGGCAAAAACGGTATCTTCCCTGTGGACGAAAAGACCATTGAATACATGAAGGGCCGTGTTAACAGACCCTACACCGTCTACGAGGCCGATCCGGATGCAGAGTACGAACAGGTGATCCATATTGATCTTTCCGCCATCGAGCCCACGGTTTCCCTGCCTCATCTGCCCAGCAACACCAAAACGGTGAAAGAGGTGGCGGGCATGGAGATTCAGCAGTGTGTGATCGGTTCCTGTACCAACGGGCGTATCTCTGACCTGAGAATTGCCGCACAGGTAATGGAGGGCAGACATGTTGCAGATACGGTTCGCGCCATCGTGATCCCGGCTACTCAGGATATTTACATGCAGGCCCTCCATGAGGGATTGATCGAGACCTTTATCTCGGCCGGTGCGGTAGTTTCCACACCCACCTGCGGCCCCTGTCTTGGCGGTCATATGGGCGTTCTCTATGAAGGCGAGCGGGCGATCTCCACCACAAACCGGAACTTCGTCGGCCGTATGGGTCATGTGAGAAGTGAGGTTGTGCTGTCCTCTCCGGCAGTTGCAGCGGCCTCTGCAATCAAGGGTACCATCTGCACACCGGATGATCTGTAAGGAAGGGGAGATTAACATGAAAATTACCGGAAATGTACATAAATACGGTTCCAATGTGGACACTGATGTAATTATTCCCGCACGTTATCTGAATGTGCCGGATCATGCGGCGCTGGCATCCCACTGCATGGAGGACATCGACGCAGATTTTGCAAAGCGGGTTCTGAAGGGAGATATTATGGTCGCAGACTGGAACTTCGGCTGTGGTTCCTCCCGTGAGCATGCACCCATTGCCATTAAGGCCAGCGGTGTTTCCGTTGTCATCGCCTCCAGCTTCGCCAGAATCTTTTACAGAAACTGCATCAATATCGGTCTTCCCATTATGGAATGCCCGGAGGCTGCTGCCGGAATTCAGGCAGGGGATCAGGTATCTGTTGATTTTGAGACCGGTGAGATCGTAAATGAAACAAAGGGTGAGACCTACCACGCTGCCGCATTCCCGCCCTTTATTCAGGGAATCATTGAGGCCGGCGGTCTTCTGGCC
>CAZFGL010000154.1:0-4867 GCA_964518645.1 uncultured Oscillospiraceae bacterium
AACTCGCTGTCCATAACCGTCGATCCAACAATCTACCTATGAGCCCCCTCCGCTGGCTTTCACCTGTTGAGTTCACTGTACAATATGTTTGACAAACCTACAGTTTCCGGAAAAACCCTGGTTTTTCAGATAAAAAACTCCTCCGGCTGAGGCATCCGGGTGGTATTGACCACAAAAAGATCCGGGAAGGCCCGGGAAAGTTTTTCCGTCAGCTTATCCACAATGGGATATTCCGTGGAATAATGTCCCGCATCAATCAGATTGATATGCTGTCCCTTAGCGTCGATCCACAGGTTGTGCTTCACATCTCCAGTGATAAAAGTATCGCACCCGGCAGCAACCGCATCCGCCAGATAATCCCCGCAGCTTCCACAGCCTGTTGCAATACGTTTTACAGGCTTTCCGCCGTCGCAGTAACGGAGTCCGTTTGCGCCCAGTCGGGTCTTAACCGTGGTCAAGAACTCTGTCAGAGGCACTTCCTCGGGAAGTACGCAGACATGTCCCACCTTACCTTCTGCAAGATGCCCCTCCGAGACCAGTCCCAGTGTCTCCACAAGGGTATCATCCACGCCGTCAACCGCTTCATCCAGATTGGTATGCATGCAAATTGCACCGATACCATTTTCGATCATGGTCAGCACCTTTTCCTGCTGATAAACGCTGTCGTTCACATACCGGTAAGTATCCCATATTACAGGATGATGGGCCACAATCAATTCTGCTCCCATCTCTGTCGCCTCCTGGATCACGTCCATGGTAATATCAAGGGTCACCAGAATCTTTGTAACAACTGCACCACGGCGTCCCACAAGATGCCCAACGTTGTCCCAGCTTTCAGCCAGTTCCCCCGGAGCAACCTCCCAGAGAAAGTTTAAAACATCAGATACAGTCCGCATAGTTTTCCTCCAGTTCCAGCAATTCCTTCAGCGCCAACTCATAACGCGCCAGTTTATTTTCATCCCGTTCTGCTGCTTTTTGAAGTCCCTGAACGGTCATTGACAGGTTTTTTATAACCCGGGTGATGTGATCCTGATAGAGCTGGTCATCCCGCACAACATCCCCCTGAGGCCTGAAGCACTGCCCCGGGTCAAGGGGCACCCCATCGCCCCAGATGACATTCATCACCGTGTACACAAACCGGCCATCACGGGCAAGACGTTCACCAAGGATCCGGAACCCATTCCGGCCCAGATACTCCCGCAGCTCATAAGGTGCAGACTGGGGCTGCAAAATAAACTGATATGCCGGATCCCAGGTGTCCTTTGCGCCCTCAAGAATATTTGCAATGGTCTCCCCGCCCATACCGGCACAGATCACGGTGCGGAAGTCCCCTCTGGGAATGTCCAGAAGGCCATCGGACAGATAAAAGGAAATATTCTCACCGATACCGCAGGCCAGTGCATTTTCCCGTGCAAACTGAAGGGGTTTTTCCCGAAGATCTGCTGCCAGAACCCGGGGCGAAATCCCCTGCTCCAAAAGATAGATAGGCAGATGCCCGTGGTCTGTTCCCACATCCACCACAACATTGCTCGGTATCACAAAATCCGCACAGGCAGATAATCTTGATGATAGTTTCATAATGCCTCCAAAAAGAAATGCCCGGGTGGTATATCCCCCCGGGCAGATTCTTAATTCTTATGCCTCACCCAGAAAAGCATTCAGGGCGCCCAGAAACTCGTCACAGTCCACACCGTGAACCATGCATGCTTCTTCAACGGTCTCGCCCCGGGAAGAGGGGCAGCCCAGACAATGCATGCCAATGGACAGGAACATGGGGGCAGCCTCGGGAGCAATGTCCAGAATGGTGCCAATGATGGTATCCTTGGTAATCTTAGCCATGATGAAACCTCCTGACTTATTCTTTTTCTTTATTATATCCCACATGTCGTTATTTTTCAACAGGAATTTATCACAGCTCCAGGAAAGGATTTTCCAGAAACACCGGCTTTCCATTGCCCCTTCTGCGTTAATCCAGATTATAATCCGTTCCGTTGATGGTAACCTTTAAGACCTTTCCGGGATCGATCAGCCGTGAAAAACGCCACGTTAAGATTCCATATCCGGTTTCCGGATCGATCGTTCCCGAATAACTCAGAGCGCCGTAGTTACCATACTCCGCATAGGCAAAATCATTTTCCAAACTGGGAAGCTCTATTACAGTCCCGTCCCGGAGCGTCAGAGAAGCCTCCCGGACTTCCACACGTCCTGTAAAACCATTCAACACAGAGAAAAAGCGGTCAACGAAATACTGTCAATATATTTCCCATCCACATCTATTGAAATATTCGCATCCATCACCTCAGTGAGCGTAATTTCAAAGAGATTCACAGAATCCCAAAGATCCATAAACAGAATACGGTCTCCCACTTCAAACTCTCCCCCTGCATTGCTTATCAGATAATATCCAACACCATCACGCAGCTGCATCACCTCGCAGCTCAGTCCTCCGTTTTTACGTTCCCGTTCGTGATTGCCTTCACCCGTCTGGTTTAACGCACAAACAGAGAAATACACATCCACGCCCTTTCCCATTTCCAGGCTCATTCTGGGGATTGCCGCTTCATTTTGTGCTTCCACCTTCAATACCGCCATTAGGGTATCCCTGCTGACAACCAGTTCTTCCAGCGTATACAGATAGTCCTCCGTGATTGCCTGCACCCCGGTACCAGTAAACTCTGCCTGCTCAGGAAGATTTCCGATACCTTCGTCAACCACATACTGTTCCGCATCAGTATAGACATGCTCCTCCGCTACAATATCCGTATTCACATTCTCGGCCTCCGGATTTAGCACCTGTACATGATCTTCAATGAGATTACTTTCCACGCCGAATATATTCCGGAACCCAAACCAGTTATATTCATAAGCCGCAAAACCGGTGATCATAAACAGCATCACAATCACGGCAGCACACAATGCAGTGCGGATCCATCTTTTTCTGTGACTTTTCATCTTGTGATCCTCCTTTGCCATATGGATGAGGTCATCATCTATCTCACAAATGGCCCAAAGCAGCTCACTCTTTTTCATAGAACATCCCCCCCCGTTCCAAATAGTCTTTCAATTTCTTTCTCATGCGGTACAGGTCAGTTTTGATCCGATTTTCCTTCAGGCCTGTCGCAACGCTGATGGATTTGATTGGTTCATAATACCAGTAACGCAAGATAAACATTTGCTGTTTCACCGCAGGCTGTGTGCGGATAAACCGGGAAATTGCGGAGGCAAGTTCTTTACGCTCAAGTGCATCCCCAGGCTCTTCTAACGCAAAAATCTGAAATTCATCCATAATTTCTGTAAAAACAGTGTGGCTTCGCCCTTTACGCTGCCGATAACGATCCAGAGCCAGATTATGGGTCACCCGTCCCAGAAAGCTCTTCAGTTGACGTGGTACAGTAGGCGGAATCAGATTCCACAGTTTTAAGTACACGTCCCAGACACACTCCTGAGTGTCTTCGCGTGCTCCCAGTACGTTGTATGCAATGGAATAGCAGTACCCGCCGTATTTTTCCTTTGTTTCTGCTATCGCACTTTCATCTCGCTGAAAGTACAGCTCAATTATCTGTTTATCATCCATACAGCCCCTCCTTTCTGTTTTACAAAAGGCCTTTCACCTGTACAGACGTAAAAAGGGCCCGCATGGTGAACATCTGAATGAAAAAATATTGAAAGCCATTTACAGGTTATCACAAGATCAATGCAAAAAAACCGCTGCGCAGTTGCGCAGCGGCTTAAAATGCTGTATTCGGATTAGCCCTTCAGAGCAGCAGCAACTTCGGCAGCCAGGTTGGACTCTTCCTTCTCGATGCCTTCGCCGGTCATGAAGCGGGTGAAAGCCTTGACGGTGATCTTACCGCCCAGTTCCTTGGCAACAGCAGCAACGTGCTTCTCCACGGAAACGCCCTTCTCCTTGACGAACTCCATCTGCATGAGGCAGTTCTCCTCATAATACTTGGCCAGCTTACCCATAACGATCTTTTCCTTAACCTGCTGGGGCTTGGAAGCCATCTTGGGATCGTTGTCCATCATAGCCAGCTGAATTTCCTTCTCCTTATCCAGGGTCTCAGCGGAAACATCAGCCTTGTCCAGGAACATGGGGTTCATTGCACAGATCTGCATAGCAACATCCTTGCCAAGCTCGGTGCAGGCAGCAGGGTCGATGCCCTCAACTTCCATGTTAACCAGAACGCCAACCTTACCGCCGGCATGGATATAGCCAACGTTAACGCCGGTCTCATACCGGACGAAACGACGGATCTGCAGGTTCTCGCCGATGGCAAGAATCTTGTCGTTGGTCACGTCGGTAACAGTGCGGTCGGTGCCGGGATAGGTGCAAGCCTTCAGAGCATCCACGTCAGCGGGATTCTCGTTAGCGATGACCATAGCAACGTCCTTAACAAAAGCCTGGAACACATCGTTCTTTGCAACGAAGTCAGTCTGAGAGTTAACCTCAACAACAACGCCGACACCGTTCTGAGCGGTGACTGCATAGGAAACGCCCTCAGCAGCAACCTTGCTGGCCTTCTTCTGAGCAGCGGCCATGCCCTTCTCACGGAGCCATTCGATTGCCTTATCCATATCGCCGTCGGAAGCAGCAAGAGCCTTCTTGCAGTCCATCATGCCGACGCCGGTCATTTCACGGAGCTTCTTAACATCACTTGCGGAAATAGCCATGATTGTAACCTCCTAATTAAAAATCCAGATTATTCAGCAGCAGGAGCTTCAGCTACGGGAGCCTCAGCGGTGTCCTCGCCCTGCTTGCCTTCCTGCACAGCGTTAGCCATGGTAGCGGAAATCAGCTTGATAGCGCGGATAGCGTCATCGTTGCCGGGGATCACGTAGTCGATCTCATCGGGATCGCAGTTGGTGT
>CAZFGL010000155.1:0-4835 GCA_964518645.1 uncultured Oscillospiraceae bacterium
TGTTCTCCGCAGGCCGTGCCTGGGAGCAGGTTCGTAACTCCATCGCTTACCCCGGTCTGAACGTTAAGGTCATCGGCTCCCACGGTGGTCTCAGCGTAGGCGAGGACGGCGCCACCCATCAGTGTGTGGAGGATTACGCCATTATGCGTGCCATCCCCGGAATGCTGGTGCTCTCCCCCTGCGACGGCCCGGAAATGACCGCCGCTGTTAAGGCCCTGATCGAATATGACGGCCCCGCTTACATGCGTCTTGGCCGTCTGGCTGTGGAATCCGTCACCGACACGGTGGAGGGCTATCACTTCGAGCTGGGCAAGGGTGCCGTTCTGAAGGACGGAACCGACGCCACCATCATCGCCACCGGCATGATGGTACAGGAGGCTTACAAGGCCGCCCAGGTTCTTGGAGAAGAGGGACTTTCCATCCGGGTCATCGACATGCACACCATCAAGCCTCTGGATACGGAACTGGTGCTGAAGGCTGCCCGGGAGACCGGCTGCATCGTCACCTCCGAAGAGGCCAATATTATGGGCGGTCTCGGCTCCGCTGTAGCAGAAGCTGTGGCAGAGGGCTGTCCCGTGCCCGTTGTCCGTCACGGTGTCAACGATGAGTTTGGCCGTTCCGGTAAGGCACAGCAGGTTCTGGATGCTTACGGTCTCAACGCCGCCGGTATTGCAGAAAAGGTTCGTTACGCACTGACACTGAAAAAGTAAACCAAGTGGGGGCTCCATCGCCCCCACTTTTTATCCCAACCAAAAACGGAGGACTCCATGAGACAAACACTGCTTTCCTGTCACGGGGAACTGAATCATCCCCTGACCGACCAACAGATCAATACCTTCTGCGATTTTGGGGAAGCCCTCATTGAAAAGAACAAGGTCATGAACCTCACTGCCATTACCCAGCCCGGGGATGTGGCCCGGCTCCACTTTCTGGACTGCATGGCGCTGCTGGGCTTTGCGGACTTTCAGAACAAATCCGTGGTGGATGTGGGCTGCGGGGCAGGCTTTCCCGGTGTCCCCCTGAAAATTGCTGAGCCATCCATTGAGCTGACCCTGCTGGACAGCCTGAAAAAGCGGATCGACTGGCTCTCTCAGGTGCTGCCCCAGATCGGGGTGGAGGCACAGTGCGTCTCTGCCCGGGCAGAGGAATTTGCCGCTGACCATCGGGAGAGCTATGATCTGGCCGTATCCCGGGCAGTGGCCCGGCTGAATATGCTCAGTGAGCTGTGTCTGCCCCTTGTTAAAGCAGGCGGCACCTTTGTGGCCATGAAGTCCACTGACAGCGACGATGAGATTTCTCAGGCCGCCCGGGGCATCGCCATGCTGGGAGGCAAGGTGGAGAAGATCATTGATTATACCGTCCCCGGCACGGACACCGTTCACCGGGCGGTGGTGATCCGAAAGATCAAGAAAACCCCGGGGCAGTATCCCCGGAGATTCGCAAAAATCAAGCAGTCTCCCCTGTAATTTTCCTTTCCGCATATATACCGTCTCAAAGTGATCATCATTTTGAGACGGTGTTTTTCTTCCCCTCATGGGTTTTCCCGGGCTGCATATACTATCATAACCGCCCCGCACCTTGCACCATGCCACATTTCCGAGGGCTGGGGCAAATAAATCTGTTGAAATTTGCTGAATAACTGGTATAATGGTACTGTGTAACCTAGAGGAGGGATAGCATGAGCGAGGTTCTTGTGATCACGTCCGGCAAAGGCGGCACCGGCAAGACGACGCTCTGTGCGGGTCTGGCCACCTGTCTTGCCGCCATGGGGCAGAAGGTGCTGGCCATTGACTGTGACATCGGTCTCCACAACCTGGACATTGCCCTTGGAATGGCCGATTGTGCCTCAGTGAGTTTTCTGGACGTGATGATGGAGAATAACTATCTGTCTGACGCACCGGAACACCCCGTAATCCCCGGGCTTCAGCTTTTAACGGCCCCTTTAAAAACCCGGGCTGGTCTGGTAGACGACATTATATTCGGGCGGCTTATTGAAGAGGCGCAGGAGGTCTATGACTGGATCCTGCTGGATGCCCCTGCCGGCATCGGTTTTGGATTCGATCTGGCCACTGCCTACGCCACCCGTGCCATTATTATAACCACCACCGACCCCGCCTCCCTTCGGGATGGGCAGCAAACTGCGGCGCTGCTTCTGGAGAAGGGCATCACCCCTGTGGAGCTGGTGGTAAACCGTGTGACCCGCCGTCTGCTCGGTGCTCTGCACTGTAACGTGGACGACGTTATGGACACGGTGGGACTGCCCCTGCTGGGGCTGATCCCGGAGGATCAGGTCGTGCCTGTGGCAGCATCAAACGATGCCGCCCTGGTGCTTTACAGCCGCAAAGGTGCAGCTGTTTCCTGCCTGCATATCGCCCGCAGACTCCTTGGTATGGAATCACCGCTTATGCATTTGAGATAAATCAGTTTACAGTTGGAGGCAAGCTTATGAATATTGCGATCATGGCCCATGATAAGAAAAAAGAACTGATGGTTCAGTTCTGCATCGCCTATAAGGGTATTCTGGCAAAGCACTCACTTTCCGCCACCAACACCACCGGGCGTTTGGTGGCAGAGGCTACCGGATTGCCCATCACCCTGTACCTCTCCCGGGCGCAGGGCGGTCAGCAGCAGGTAGGCGCCCGAATCGCCTATAATGAGATCGACATGGTGCTTTTCTTTACGGATCCCGGCTGCAACGACCCGGTACAGGAGCAGAATCTCCTTCAGATCGAACGGCTCTGCGACATGCACAACGTTCCCTTCGCCACAAATCTGGCCACCGCCGAGATGCTGACTCTGGGTCTCGCCCGGGGCGATCTGGACTGGCGCGAGGGCGCAGGCAAGCGCGCTCCCCTTTACGATTTCTGATTTCTGTGTGCTTTGGTTTATGAACTGTGAAAAAGCGGGTGCGCTGCAATTTCCTGCGGCGCACCCGTGTTGCTTTACCCGGGAGGAGATCTCACTTGAATGAAAAGCTCTACTACGTTTATATGCTCAAATGCGGGGACGGTTCCCTTTACACCGGGATCACCACGGATCCTGTCCGCCGTCTGAAGCAGCACCGGTCCGGCCGGGGTGCAAAGTACACCCGAAGCCATCTGCCTGTGGAGCTGATTTATCAGGAGCTGCTGCCGGACAAGCCCGCTGCCCTCCGCCGGGAGCTTGCCATCAAGGCACTGCCCCGGGAGAAAAAGCTTCAGCTGATCGCCGGGTTTCCCCCGCCGTCAGGTCAGGAGCAGACCTGAGCCACAGTTTTCTCCAATTCCTCCATCATACAGTAGGTGAAGGTTCCTCTGGACACGATCTTTCCCGTCTCGTCATTTGTGATCACCGCATCGCAGGTGGTAAACCGGTGGCCGGGCTTGACCACTGTGGCCTTACAGGTCAGACTTTCCCCGGGAATGGTCGGACGGAAGAAGTCGATACTGCCGTTGATGGTCACCACACCGTAACCGGTGGTACAGGCGGCCAGTCCCGCCATCTGATCCATCACCCCAAAGAGGGCACCGCCGTGGACAAGATGCCGGGGATTAATACTCTCGGGAATATAGCGGATGGAACCGGTGGCAGATCCGTCCACGATCTCCAGCACCGTCAGCCCCAGCTCGCTGGTCATATTGCCCCGCTTGTTGGCACGGTTTTTCAGTCGCTCATACAATTCTTCACGATTAGCCATTTTCCGATTCCTGCTTTCTTTTTTGAAATTATTATACTCTGTTTCCGTTTCCCTTTACAATAGCCACATTCACCGAAAAACAGCAGTCCCCGGGTGCGTCATTTGACACCCGGGGACTTTCGTCTGCCTGACGCTTTTCAAATGCAAAAAAGCGGGCGCTGCATAAGCAGCGCCCGCCGAAGTATTGAATTCAGATCAATTAATACATGCCCTGTCCGGCAGCGGCCTGAGCCTGAGCGGCTGCAATGGCAGCATCCTGCTGGGGGTTGGGCTTGTCGGCAACCAGGCTCTCGGTGGTGAGCACGCAGGAAGCAACGGAAGCAGCGTTCTCCAGAGCGGTACGGGTAACCTTGGTGGGATCCACGATGCCGCAGGCGATCATGTCGCAGTACTCCTCGCTGTAAGCGTTGTAGCCGTAGCCAACCTTACCGGAGTTCACAATGCGGTCGAACACAACGGAGCCGTCTACGCCGGCGTTGTAAGCGATCTGGCGGACAGGAGCCTCCAGAGCCTTGGCAACCAGCTGAGCGCCGGTCTTTTCGTCACCTTCCAGTTCAGCAACCAGCTTGTTCACGGAAGCGATGGCGTTGACATATGCGGTACCGCCGCCTGCAACGATGCCCTCTTCCACAGCGGCACGGGTTGCGTTCAGTGCGTCCTCAATACGGAGCTTCATCTCACGCATCTCGGTCTCGGTCTGTGCGCCGACCTTAATTACAGCAACACCGCCGGAGAGCTTTGCAAGACGCTCCATGTACTTCTCCTTGTCGTACTCGGACTCGGTTGCAGCGATTGCAGCCTTGATCTCGGAGATACGGTTCTGGATTGCCACGGGGCTGCCGTTGCCGCCAACGATGGTGGTGGTGTCCTTGGAGATCTTCACCTGATGTGCGGTACCCAGCTGAGCATAGCTCATATCCTTCAGATCCATATCCAGATCAGCGGTGATCACTTCGCCACCGGTGAGGATTGCGATATCCTTCAGCATCTCCTTACGGCGATCGCCATAGCCGGGAGCCTTCACGCATGCAACGTTCAGAACGCCACGGATCTTGTTCACCAGCAGGGTGGACAGAGCCTCGCCCTCAACGTCCTCAGCGATGATGACCAGCTTCTGGCCTGCCTTCATAACCTGCTCCAGAATGGGCAGCAGATCCTG
>CAZFGL010000156.1:0-4738 GCA_964518645.1 uncultured Oscillospiraceae bacterium
GTGTAATAATTCCGGTATTCACTTCTGGACAGATATTCTCCGAAAATGCGGTCACATTTCTCCCCATAGGTCTCCCCGGCATAGGCAAGGGACACGTTGCGTTCCACCGTGACACTGCACACTGCATAGCAGCTGTTGGAACCATAGCAGTAAATGTCCGCGGTGCCCTCAGAAACACCATACAGGCTGCCTCCGGTCACGGTAACTACACCAGGATCAGAAGAAACCCAGGTTACAGTCTTATTTGTGGCATTCTCCGGATAAACCGCTGCACAAAGCTCGCCGGTCTGACCAACCTTCAGAGTCAATACCGCATAATCAAGCTCCACCAGCTCCGGCTCCACTGTCTCTGCCCCGGGAACCAGCACACCGGAGAGCCGGCAGAACACCGCCGCACACTCAGAACGGCTGGCATAAGCCAGGGGATCAAAAGAATATGTACCGTCCCCGTTGGACTTTCCGTTCAGCACGCCGGTGCTGCGCATTTTGTCCACCGCAGGGATCGCAAAATCAGAAACCAGATAGCCATCTGTAAAGGAATCCGCAATCAGAGAATCCGGCACCGTGGTGATGCTCAGTCCGAAATTAGTGGCATACCGCTCCACAAGGGTAGCGATCTGCTCTCTGGTAATGGGATCCTCCGGCCGGAACACACCGCCGCCGGTACCGTTGGTAATGCCATAGCGGGTCGCCCAGTTCACATAGGGGGCATACCACACATCTGTGGGAACATCAGAATAGAGATTTGACAGATAACCGTCCTGATAATCCGCCGGATTGACCCCCGCAAGCCGTCCCAGCACGGTAACAAACATGCTCCGGGTCATGGTATCATCCGGGGAGAAGGTGTTATCCGAGGTGCCCAGATACAGTTCATTCTCCAGCACCCAATTTATATAGCTCTCCGCCCAGTGCCCGGAAATATCCGTCATAACGGCAGGATCTGCCGCAAAAGCGCTGGACGTAAGGATCATAATAGTAAGCAGCAATAAACCAAGACTTTTCAGTCCTTTTTTCATACCTGTGCCTCCGTATTGTATAATTCTCTGCCATTATACCATGGGATATACGGATTAACAAGTTACATTTTGTAAACTTTCTATTACAAATCGTTTTTATTTTACTGTTGCGCAGGAACCACAGGGCTGATATAATAACTTCGATTTCTAAATTATCAGGTGGGATGAACATATGTCAGTCCAGAAGAAAACATTTATTCACGATCTGACCGAAGGCTCCGTGCCCCGTCAGCTTCTCCTGTTTGCGCTGCCCTTTATGGGCTCCAATCTGCTGCAAACCGTCTACAATCTGGTGGACATGGCGGTGGTGGGCCACTGTATGGGCTCTGTGGGTCTGTCCGCGGTATCCATCGGTGGCCGTCTGGTTGAGCTGCTGACCTTTTTATGTGTGGGCTTCTGCACCGGCGGTCAGATTCTTTTGTCTCAGCAGGTCGGCTCCAAAAAATATACGGAAATGCAGAAAACCATCGGTACCGTTATTACCACCTCACTGCTCATGGCCATCGTTCTGGGCGGTCTGTCCATAGTATTCCATACCCAGCTGCTGGATCTCCTTAACACCCCTCTGGAGGCATATCAGGAAGCAGCAGAATACATGGTCATCTGCAACGCCGGCTGTATTTTCATCTTTGGTTACAACGCCCTCTGCGCCATTCTCCGGGGCATGGGTGATTCCAAACGCCCCCTTATGTTTGTGGCCATCTCTTCTGTGGTCAACCTGATTCTGGACATTCTGTTCGTCCAGGGCTTCCAAATGGGAGCCGCCGGTGCAGCCATTGCCACCGTGGTCTCTCAGGCCATCTCTTTCCTGGCCGCGCTGGTTTATCTGATTATCAAACGGGATGCCTTCGGCTTCACATTCTCCCGGAAATCTCTGGCCATAGATCTTCGTTCTCTGATCGTTCTGGCCAAACTGGGACTGCCGCTGGCCTTTCAGATGGGTGCGATCTCCATCTCTGTACTGTTTGTAAATTCCTTTATCAACACATTCGGCCCCGCAGCCTCCGCCGTTTACGGCGCGGGAATGAAACTTCAGAACATCCCCTCCATTATCACCCACGGCATGTCTACAGCCAATGCATCCATGGTAGGCCAGAACATGGCCGCCGGAAAACCGGAACGGGTCAAAAAGGCAGTACACACCTGCTTTATTCTGAATCTGGCCGTATACAGCGTCTTTATTGCCGCCTGTCTGGCCTTCCCCAAAGAACTGTTCAGCATGTTCACCTCTGACTCGGCGGTACTGGAACTGGCTCCCATGTACCTTTATATTACCGTGATCGGATTTGTGGCCTCCATTTTCAACTCCAGCTTTATGTCTGTAATCAATGGCATCGGCTTCACCACCCTCTCCATGATTATCGGTCTGCTGGACAGCGTTGTGGCACGCACCTCCCTGAGCTATCTCTTTGGTGTGGTTCTTGGCTATGACCTTCCGGGCTTCTTCCTTGGAAACGCTCTGGCGGTGTGGATGACCGCTCTGCCCACCTTCTTCTACTATCTCTCCGGCAAATGGAAAACCTATAAGCTCGCTATACATCAATGATCTGTCAGGGAACCGGCCTTTGGGCCGGTTCCTTTTGTCATAATGTGCTTTTAAAAATTTATATTACAAAATTATTACGCATTTATTGTGAACTATCACGAATAGACAAAACAATTTGGGGATTTTATAATGTAGATATCGTAATGTTGGCTGATGCCAACGCAGAAAGGAGTTTATGAAATGACAAAAAGAATCCTTGCTCTGCTTCTGGCTCTGTGCATGATGCTGGGACTGCTGGCAGGTTGCGGCGGCGATGCCGTTTCCTCCCCCGAAGCCCCCGTGGCCGCCTCCGAGTCCGCCCCGGAAGCACCTGTGGAAGAGCCGGCTGCGGTGCCGGAACCCGCTTCCGTTGAAGAAGCTTCTCTGGAAGAGCAACCCGTTGAGGCAGACATTACCTATGACTCCATGGCAGACAAGTACTTCGCCATGAGCATGGAAACCAACGCCAAATACAAGGAAAAGGCCGAGGCCGTGGAAACTGACATTTCCTATCCCCTGTCCGACGGCACCGAAACCCTGTCCATGTGGCGTGTATTCTCCGCATTCATCTGGAACGGCCTGATGAACTCCTATGCGGATATGCCCATTATGCCCGATGTTGTGGAAGCAACCGGCGTAAAGATGGAGTTTATCGAATGCTCCGACTCTGCCGCTTATGAGCAGTTTAACCTGACCATCGCCTCCGGCGACTACCCCGACCTGATGGCTATGGATTATTACTCCGGCGGCGTAGAGGCCGCATATGAGGAAGAGGTTATTATCGACCTGACCGACATGATCGATGAGAACATGCCTCACTACATGACCTGGGTCAAAGACGCTGACGACTACACCAAGAAGAGCCTTTATACCGACGACGGCCGGATCCTCCGGGTCTGGACTCTGGCCTCCAACGTAATTTCCGAGCAGGGCCTTTCCTACCGTGCTGACTGGGCTGAGGAGTTTGGCATTGACTCCATCGTCACCACCGAGGATATGTATCAGTATCTGAAGCAGGTCAAGGACAAGTACAACTGCACTTACCCCATCTTCATTGACAACTCCGGTACTCTCGAAGGTGTAACCGGTGCATTCGGCACCGCAGGCATGAACCTGGGCTGGACTGACCTTGGCATGATGCTCGATGGCGACACCGTGGTTTCCTCCATGACCTCCGAGAACTACAGACATTATATTGAGTACTTCCACAAGCTGTACTCCGAAGGCCTGATCAAGGACAACTTCTTCTCCGAGGCCTACGGCCCCGACTACATCAACGCCTATGTTATGGAAGACAACTGTGCTGTTACCGCCATCCGCGGCGACAAGTTCACCACCATGACCGCCGGTGCAACCTCCCCCACCTTCCGCTTTGAGGCTCTGGCTCCCCTGGTGGAGAATGAGGGCGACACCTATAAGTTCCGCATGAAGAGCGCTCTGGTAGGCAACGGCAACATGTCCATCACCTCCGGCTGCGACGACCCCGAGCTTGCCCTCCAGTTCATGAACTGGTTCTACACCTGGGACGGCTACATGCTCACCAACTATGGTCAGGAGAACGTGTGCTTCGAGTACAATGAGAACGGCGATCCCGTTTACACCGATTTCATCGTCAATAACCCCGACGGCTACAACGTTATGAACCTGCGGAACATGTACACCAACCCCGTGTTCAACAACTACAACAACTCCACCACCGTATTCTACACCTACGGCGAGACTGAGCTGGCTGCATTTGAAATCTGGAACACCAACGGTACCGATGAATGCTCCATGCCCACGCTCTCCCTCACCACCGATGAGAACTCCGAATATGCGGAGATCGCCTCCTCCGTCTACACCTACGCTACCGAGCAGGTGCTCAAGTGGATGACCGGCGAGGTTGAACTCACCGATGAGAGCTGGGATACCTACGTTGCTCAGTGTAACGATCTGGGCGTAGAGGACGCTGTAGAAATCTACCAGAACGTATACGACAGAATGTACAAATAAAGCTTCACACAGGGGATGTGCTTCAGGCGCATCCCCTGTTTTTCTGAAAAAATCCCCTCCTCCGTGGTGTAATATATAGAATCACGCAAAAAAGAATTGCATTTCAGCTATTTTGTGCTACAATATAGGGGAATAAAAGCGCCTATGGCGCTGATTTTAGAAAGGATTGATTCCCAATGGCAAAGACAATCATTACCGCTGC
>CAZFGL010000157.1:0-4708 GCA_964518645.1 uncultured Oscillospiraceae bacterium
GATAAGGAGCAGTGTTATGAGCATTCAGGAAGAATTCACCCAAATCTATCAGCAGTATATTACCCGGGAGGGAGCTGACCGGTTTCTGGAATATCTCACCGGGAAATCCTCGGATTTCTTTACCGCCCCCGCAAGCACTAGGTATCACGGGGCATATGCCGGCGGACTGGCAGAACACAGCGTGAACGTCTATCATTGCCTGAAGGCATATCTGGAACGTGAACGTGTCAAAGACCTTTACGGTATGGAATACTCTGACGAGACCATTGCCCTTGTCTCACTGCTTCACGATGTATGCAAGATCAATTGCTATAGGGTTGGCAGCAGAAACGTGAAGGACGAAAACGGTGTATGGCAGAAGGTGCCTACCTATAATTTTGACGACCAGCTTCCTTATGGGCATGGCGAAAAGTCGGTTTATATCATTTCCGGCTTTATGCGTTTGAGCAGGGAAGAGGCCTTTGCAATCCGGTTCCATATGGGCTTCTCCGGCTCTGAGGATAAGGGCAGCGTTGGTAAGGCATTTGAAATGTTCCCCCTTGCTTTTGCCCTGTCTGTTGCGGACATGGAAGCAACATATTTCCTGGAAGGAAAAAAATAAATCTTATTTTGCAAGAAAGAAGGGTGGCCGAATTTCGGCCACCCTTCTTTTCAGCTGTTTCTGCGATAGACCCATGCGGTAGGAAGTGTTCTGCCGCCGGGGAGATTTACGTTGGAGCAGCGGGTAACATACTCGCCGTCATAATACATGATTGCACTGGTACCGCCGTCCATATTCAGTGCCTGAACACATCCGTACTGGTGCATTTTTTCCGCAACAGGGACCACGCTGCATCCCGGGCTGTCTGTAAAACGACCTTCGATCACAACCATGACCGTTTCCAGATAAGCAGTCTGTCCCACGCAGGTGCGGGGATTGGGGCTTGTCCAGAAGCTGTTTTCATCCACCACCACTTCGCCGTCAATGATCAGTGCAGGGGTAAACTCCGCAGCATCCCGGGTGCCGTCACTGACCGGGGAGGAGGAGTCCACAACGTACATGTGTCCATCATCCCGGAGTTCAAGTCGCTTATAACCGCCACCCAGACTGGTTCCGTAATAGGTTCCGCTGCAAACCGCAAGTCCGGACAACTCACCGCCGTTACCGGCACCATCAGGATCTACAAAGCCGCTGGCAGTTACGGAAACGATGCCATTGTTTGCCTCACAGATTCGACCGGCTGTCTGACCGATAGAACCCAGGGTATCAGCGGCGCAGAGACTGAGTTTGGAGGTATCCTTACAGATGGCCATAACGCCCCGGGAGAGACTGATGTCCAGTCTGATCAGGATCACGCCCTCCTGTGCATTGATGGCCAGCACCTGATCTCCATAAATGGTTTTGATCTCAGTACCTTCATCATCAAGGCCGGCAGCGTTGATATTGATATTCTCCCAGCCATTTGCAATGACCTCGGGGTGGGCATCCACATAGCTGTGCATGGAACGATAGTCCACCTCGTAGAACAGCTCGAAAAAGGTCTGTTCCTCAGGGGTACTGTAGAGATTTTCAAGGACAGAGTCTGTTTCAAGCACCTCCGTGATGGAGGGGTCCACATTTGCATCCTGAGTCACACCACCGGTAAGCTCAGTGGTTGCATTTTCAAAGCGTGGAAGAGCCTGAACATTTACGTCACCCCAGTTACTCTCCCGACCAACAAGCACCGTTTCGGACTCATAATTCAGCCGCATCAGATCCTCAATGGTGTCCGGGGGAATAATTGCAGTAGCCAGCCACTTATGGTTCAGGGTGGACATGGCAGTTTGGATGTACATATTTCTCGCCTTGGTGATAATAGGGTTCTTGGAGTAAACACCCACCAGATAGACAAGGCTGATAAAGGTAATAAAGCCCAGCATCACATTTCCCAGTGTATGGAGTACAGGATGCTTCAGGGGGATTTCATCATCTTCAGGATCGTCTTCGTGAGTTTCCTCCGGCTCATACTGGTCCGGAAGCTCATCCTCAGATGGAGCACGTTCTTCCTCCGGCGCTGTTTCGGATAACAGATTGTCGATGACGGGGCTGCCCTCGTGGTGCCAGCCGTCGGGAATCGCATCAGGGGCGACCTCATCGAAGGAACAGAACTCACTGGTACCGTCGTTGGAGCGGTATACGCCACCGTCGAAAGGCTGCACCTGGGGTTCCGGCTCTGTAGAATGGCTTCCGCTGCCAATATAATCGGAATCCTCATCCAGATCCGGCAGCGTCATTCCCTCCGCAGGGGGAACATAGTCCGGAACGCCACTGTCCTCAAATTCAGTCTGAGAAGGGGGAGCGTCCTCAAAAAAATCACGGAACGCTTCATAATCGAATTGCTCCGGGGAATTTATATTTGTATGATTCTCCACAGGGAGATCATTACGATCCATGGTGTCATGTTTTGACATTTTAGTTCCTCACTTCAGGTTGTAACTAAGTTGTAACCAATTTTATCACATTTACTATTGAAATGCAACTGATCGGAGGAAGTACTTACAAAAAGTTCAGAAATTGCACATATAATACTCCATACTGCATATAATGCTTTCGGGCCGGCAAAACGAAGATTTAATATTCAAAAGGCCACTGAATATCCCGTATGCATTGCTCCATAGTGATACAAACGGTGCAGAATCTGAGATACAGGATAACCTGTTTGATTCAAAGAAATCTTCGGAATTTACGGTCAAGGGTATCTGACCGGCATGCAGGGTTAGGATGCGAAGGGGACGAGGCTGTGACGGCAGCTTCGTCCTTTTCTGTATATTGTGGCAAGTGGGCATATTCTTTACGATTTGTTGACTTTGTGAAGAAAAGCAGCTATAATGTAGCGTATTATGGATTTTTGCGCCCATGCGCTGATAACTATGCGTAATATAAGATATGAGGGAACAGAATGAAGAAAAAAGTATCCTACGGAAATGACAGTATTACATCCCTGAAAGGTGCGGATCGGGTTCGCCTCCGTCCCGGAGTTATTTTTGGTTCTGACGGACTGGAGGGCTGTAAGCATGCAGTTTTTGAGATCCTTTCCAACGCCATCGACGAGGCCAGAGAGGGACACGGCGATTTGATTCTTGTGACCCGCTTCCTGGATCATTCCATTCAGGTAGAGGACTTCGGTCGTGGCTGCCCAGTGGACTGGAACGAAGGAGAGCAGCGGTATAACTGGGAACTGGTATTCTGCGAGCTGTACGCCGGCGGTAAATACCAGAACAACGAGGGCACCAACTACGAGTATTCTCTGGGTCTCAACGGTCTTGGTGCCTGTGCGACCCAGTATGCCTCCAGCTATTTTGATGCGGTGATCCGCCGTGACGGAAAGAAGTTCACCCTCCATTTTGAAAAGGGTGAGAATATAGGCGGTCTGAAGGTGGAGAAAGCTGACCGGAAACAGACCGGTTCCACCTTCCGTTGGCTTCCTGATCTGGAAGTGTTCACGGATATCCGGATCCCGCTGGAATATTATACGGATATTCTCAAGCGGCAGGCCGTGGTCAATGCAGGTGTGACCTTCCGTCTTCGCAATGAGCGTGAGGACGGAGGCTTTGATGAACAGGATTTTCTGTACCAGAACGGTATCCAGGACTATATCCGGGAACTGACGGAAGAAAATGCTATGACCATGCCCCAGTACTGGGAGGCAGAGCGTAAAGGCCGAGACCGGGCAGATCAGCCGGATTATAAAGTAAAGATCACCGCTGCGGTCTGTTTCTCCAACAAAGTAAACCGGATGGAGTATTATCACAACTCTTCCTGGCTGGAATACGGCGGTGCACCGGAAAAGGCCGCAAAATCCGCTTTTGTCTCCGCCATTGATGCCTACATCAAGCAGGCAGGAAAGTATAACAAGAGCGAGGCAAAGATCACCTTCCAGGATGTGGCGGACTGCCTTGTGCTGGTGACCAACTGTTTCTCTACTCAGGCCAGCTATGAGAACCAGACCAAAAAGGCCATTACTAATAAGTTTATTCAGGAAGCCATGACGGAGTTCTTCAAATCCCGGCTTCAGGTATACTTCATCGAGAACAAGCAGGAAGCTGACCGTATTGCAGATCAGGTTCTGATTAACAAACGCGCCCGTGAAACTGCTGAAAAAACCAAGGTCAATGTGAAGAAAAAGCTGACCGGTTCCATGGATATTTCCAACCGGGTGCAGAAGTTTGTTGACTGCCGCAGCAAGGATACTGGAAAGCGTGAGCTGTACATCGTGGAGGGCGACTCCGCATTGGGCAGTGTTAAACTGAGCCGTGACGCAGAGTTTCAGGGGATCATGCCTGTGCGTGGCAAAATTCTGAACTGTCTCAAGGCTGATTATACCCGTATTTTCAAGAGTGATATTATTACAGACCTGATCAAGGTTCTTGGCTGTGGTGTTGAGATCACCGGCGGTAAAAAAGCAAGGGATCTGAGCAGCTTTGATCTGGATGCGCTCCGCTGGAACAAGGTCATTATCTGTACCGACGCAGACGTGGACGGCTTCCAGATCCGCACCCTGATTCTGAC
Organism: uncultured Oscillospiraceae bacterium; assembly: GCA_964518645.1. GTDB lineage: Bacteria > Bacillota > Clostridia > Oscillospirales > Oscillospiraceae > HGM13006. The sequence goes on from CAZFGL010000157.1 coordinate 4,529, forward strand.
CATGATCTATCGTCTTGTGCCCACCCTGATTCAGGAAGGGTATGTATATATTGCAGAATCCCCCCTTTTTGAGATCAACTATAAGGACAAGACCTGGTTTGCGTACTCCAACAAGGAGAAGGACGATATTGTGTCTGAGATTGGCCCCAATAAAAAGATCTCTATCCAGCGCTCCAAGGG
>CAZFGL010000158.1:0-4624 GCA_964518645.1 uncultured Oscillospiraceae bacterium
CTGCCGGCGTTGATAACTAATACGTTCATAATGTCATCTCCTAAAAGTAATAAAGTATTTCTTGAAATTTTGATGCTCTCTGGGTACAATATCCCCAGGAGCGCATTCCTTTCTATATTTTAGTACAAAAAGAGCGCCCCGGCAACTGTTATTTTACCGAAATTCAGTGTTTTGGAGGATTTTTTTCGTGAGGACTGCCGGAATAATCTGCGAATACAATCCCTTTCATATGGGACACCAATATCAGATCCGGAAAACCCGTGAAATTCTGGGGCAGGATACGGCCATTGTATGCCTGATGAGCGGCAATTACGTTCAGCGCGGAGAACCGGCGATATATGATAAATGGCTTCGGGCGGAGGCGGCCCTCCTTGGTGGGGCAGATCTGGTTCTGGAGCTTCCGATCACGGCAGCGGTGAATGCTGCGGGATTTTTTGCCCACAGAGCGGTGGAATATCTGGACGCACTGGGTTGTGTGGATTATCTCTCCTTTGGCAGCGAATGCGGGGACAGCGGCCTTTTGCGGGACACTGCCCAGGGGCTGGATCATCCGGAATTTGAGAAGCAGCTGCGGAAGGCGCTTTCCGAGGGCGTTTCCTATGCAGCGGCCAGAACGAAGGCGCTGGAAGAGGTGGGAAGAGACCCGCAAACGTTGACAAGCCCCAATAACTCCCTGGGAGTGGAATATCTCCGTGGACTTTCGGCCATACACAGCACCATGGTTCCGGTTACAGTACAGCGGGATCTGTCTCTGCCTGCGGCCTCCCAGCTGCGCCGGAAGGTAATGGATTCCCAGTGGCAGAACCATGTTCCAAATTGCGGACTGTATGAAAAGGGAACGGTACACACCCTGTTACAGGGGGAGCGGGCCATGCTTGGAGTTCTGCGAACCCTGCCGGATGAGGCATTCCGGGAGATGGCCTTTGAGTCAGAAGGAATCTGGAGCAAGGTCATGAAGGCCTGCCGTACAGAGGCGGGGGTGGATGAGATTATCATGGCCTGTAAGTCCAAACGTTATGCCTATTCCCGGCTGCGGCGGACACTGTTGTGTCTGTTTTTAGGGCTGGATCGGGAGAAAATGAACACAAAGTCCCCCTATCTCCGTGTGCTTGGGTTCAATGAGACCGGCAGACAGGTGCTGCGTCAGGCTGGAAAACATGGAACGATCCCCCTTGTTTCAGGAGTTGTCCCCAACACCTCTGAGGCAAAAGCCTATTTTGCGCTGGAACAGCGTGCTGCGGATCTCTATGGCCTGTTCGCCCCCGAACAGGTGCGGGAGCCCTGGGGACGGGAAAAGGGGCACAGACCGGTGATCCTTTGAGTTGTGCGAATTTTGTCGAAAACATCAGAAAAGAAAAAACCTGAAAAGTGGTTGCAGGTGATTGCAAAAATTGGGTCTTTATGGTAAATTATTGCCGTAAGCTTACGAAAAATATTACGCCGCGTATTTGAGCGAGCGCGGCTGGGGAGGATATTTTTTATGGAAACTGTATTGAATGTAGTAATTGCAGACACCAATGAAGCGTTCACAGAGGCCTTGAAGGAGGGCCTCGCCAATACAGGTAGCTTTGCAGTGGCAGGTGTTACCGACAACGGCGAAGAAGCCGTGCGGCTGGTAAAGCAGAAGCGCTGTGATCTTCTGGTGATGGACTCCATGCTGATGGGAATGGACGGGCTGGCAGTACTGAGCAGGCTGAATCAGGAAGGAACACTGCCTGCGGTTCTGGTGACCAGTACCTTCCTGACCGGTTATGCCGCACAGCAGTATACGGCCATGGGAGCCAGCTACCTGATGCTGAAGCCCTGTTCCGTGGATGCAGTGATCCAGAACATGAAGCTGATGCGGCAGACGGCTCCTGCGGCGAGAAACATTTCCGGCATTCAGCGGCAGAACGCCATTGAGACCATGGTCACCAATGTGATCCACGAGATCGGTGTGCCTGCCCATATTAAGGGCTACCAGTATCTCAGATACGCCATTATTGTGGCAGTGGAAGATATGGACGTGATCAACGCCATTACCAAGGTGCTCTATCCGCAGGTTGCCAAGGCATTTGCCACCACACCCTCCAGAGTGGAACGGGCCATTCGCCATGCCATTGAGGTGGCGTGGGATCGGGGAGATCTGGAGACCCTGCAAAAGTATTTTGGCTATACTGTCTCCAATGCCAAGGGGAAGCCCACCAACTCGGAGTTTATTGCACTGATTGCGGATAAGCTTCAGTTGCAACTGAAAAACAGCGGAATTATCAGCGTGTGACAGGGACGTGAAGGGGTGCGGTTTCTTTCGGAATTCCCACGATCCTGTTCCAATGCGGAATGTATAAAAGGAATTCGTCAAAAACAGAAACACTCCTGCTTTACCGGAGAGAAAACCGGTGAAGACAGGAGTGCTTTTTTATATCCATCTATTTAAAAGCCATTTCAAGGGGCTGGGGAATTAGAAAAAAACACACCCTGAGGTGTGGGGCCGGCATATGGGTTATCGCTGGCTGACAGTGGCATCACAGTCTGCAAAGATCAGGTCGTCCAGATCGGAGCCGTTGAAATCTCGTGTGTTCATCATATCACCTCCTTCTGTGATTTTCTGAGGAAATTATACACCCCCAATGGAAGGAAAGAATCAAATTCCTGTAAAAACTTTGTGAAAAAACAATGAATATAAGGGCTTCAGGGGAAAGAAAAGGCCCCTGCCTCCTGACCGGTTTTCAGTCAGGGAAGGCAGGGGCGTGGATATTACTCAGATCTGATGGGCAACGGCGAAGGCGTCACGGATGGCATGACGCATGGTGCCGGGCTGACGGGCGTCACCGATCACATAATACTCACGGCAGCAGCCCACAAAGGCTGCGGAGGCGTTATGGTCGGGAACAATGCCACCGTTGGTGACAACATCATCACATTCCAGTGTTTTCACATCGCCCTTATAGTTCCGGTAGGTGACCTTTCCATCCTCAATTTTCAGTGTAGCGCACTGGGGCTTTGTTTTGACGCCGCACTGGTGCAGCTTGGTGTTCATGTAGCCAATCATGCGGATGGGGTTCAGGTCAGATGCGAAACGCTGGGAGCGGGTCAGTTCTACCACCTCATGTCCGCAGGAAGCCAGATAGCAGGCAGCCTCTGCGGAGGTGCTGTTGCCACCGATGACAACAACACGCTTGCCCAACTCCTGCTGGTGGCCGTAGATGTTGGTGACATCCCACTTGCAGGTCTCCGCACCCTCCACGGCGGGCTTCTGGCAGTGGCCACCGATGGCGACAACAACAGCGTCAAAGCCCTCTTCTTCGATCATTTCGGGGGTGGCGAAGGTGTTCAGACGAACCTCAATATCCTTGCGTACCATCTGGTTTTTCAGGAAGTCCAGATAACGCTTCAGCTCCCACTTGAAATCGGGATAGTTGGCGGATTTGATCTGACCGCCCAGTTCATCGGTGGCCTCAAAGATCACAGGGGTGTGTCCCCGCTCCTTCAGCCAGAGGGCGCACTTCATGCCGCCGGGGCCACCGCCGATTACGGCAACCCGCTTCAGGGTGGTCACAGGCTTGATGAAGCGCCATGCCTGATGCTCCATGCCGATGAGGGGGTTGATGGTACAGTGGCTCATCCAGTCGCTGGTGGAAGAGGAGCCACGGCAGATGTGACACTCAATACAGGGGTTGAGATCTTCACCGTTGCCGTCCCGGAGAATCTCAGTCATGTTATCATTGCAGATCATGAGATGGCCGGGGGCAACACCGTCAACCTTCCCCTCTGCAATGATCCGGTTCAGATTGTCCAGATCCTTGTAGTAGGTGGCAACCACTGTGGGGATGGTCACACCGGCGGCCTTGAGCCGTGCAGACTGTTCTGCGGCGGTGCAGACGTCGTAATGTTCATGATCAGGATGGGAGTGGCGGAGCTGCATAATATCTGCGTACTGCTCGGCCTGCTTCAGGAAGTAGACCAGATCCTCCTCAGTGAAGTCGTCGGAGGTGTTGGGGCAGCCGATTGCGATGATGAATTCCTCGCCCAGAGCCTCTCTCAGGCGACGGAGTACCTCCAGAGGGAAACGGCAGCGGTTTTCAAGACTTCCGCCGTATTCATCGGTGCGCCAGTTCATGCTGGGATAGAAGAACTTGCCCAGCATAAAGTTGTGTGCCGCAAATTCCACAAAACCGCCGTCAAAGTTCAGGTTCTTATAGGTTTTTGCATGCTCGATCATGGCCTGAATGTAATATTCCATCAGCTCGCCCTTGATCTGGGGGCAATCCTTGGGGGTGGAGCCGGGGGCACCGGCGATAAAGCCACCGCCGGGCTTTTTATACTTTTTGGGCCAGCCGGGAGCGCCGTCGATCAGCTCCTTCAGAGGATTCTCGGGAGTTTCCACGCCGGGGCCGATATGCATGGGTTTCATGGGAGGCTGATCCTCGTCATTGGGATCGCCACCCTGTCCCATCATCATCCGCAGGAAGGGATTCTCGCCCTCGCCGTTGGGATTGGGAACATCGGGGTCATTGATTTGCAGGGGAATACGGTTGTCCAGCATCAGCTCGGGACATACCAGCGTTCCCATCATGTGCATATACTCCGCAAACTGGGTAAAGCCGTTCTGGGCACCCTTGTCATCCAGATCATACATGGCAAA
>CAZFGL010000159.1:0-4600 GCA_964518645.1 uncultured Oscillospiraceae bacterium
TCTACCTGATATGCACCGATCGCCTGGGTGATGCCGCCGGCCTCACCGGAGGCAACGTGGGCCTTACGGATATAGTCCAGCAGGGAGGTCTTACCATGGTCAACGTGACCCATGACCACAACAACGGGGGGACGGCCTTCCAGCTCATCCTCAGTGTCCACATGGTCGTTGATCAGCCGCTCTTCCGTGGTGACAATGATCTCCTTTTCCACCTTGCAGCCCATTTCCTCTGCAATGATTGCAGCGGTCTCATAGTCGATCACGGCGGAAACAGAAGCCATAACGCCATTCTTGATCAGGCACTTTACAACCTCTGCACCGGTCTTCTTCATACGGGAAGCCAGCTCACCAACGCTGATCTCATCAGGAATGGAGACCTTAACAGGTGCTTTCTTGGCGATCTCCAGCTGAAGGCGGCGCATCTTCTCCTGCTCTTCATTCCGGTTCTTGTTGCCAAAGTTGCCCTTCTTCTTGTTGTTCTTGTTGCCCACCCGCTCTTTTTTGCTGGTGTACTTCTGGGCCTTCTCCGGCACCAGCTCATCCACACGGTCATCAAAGCGGTCTGCGTTCACGGTCACGCGGCTGGTATCCACCACCCGGCGTTCCTTCTTACGCTGCTTGGGCTGCTCCCCGGCAGTGTTCTGAGGAGCCTGATTGTTCTGAGGCTTGCCACCCTGCTGGGGACGGGCGCCCTGATTGTTCTGGGGTGCCTGGTTGTTCTGGGGCTTGCCACCCTGCTGAGGACGAGCGCCCTGATTGTTCTGGGGCTTGCCACCCTGCTGAGGACGGGATGCCTGATTGTTCTGGGGCTTTGCAGCCTTTTTCTCCGGTGCGGGAGCCTCTGCAACCAGCAGGGAAGGCTCATCCTTGGGTTCTTCCTTATACCGGACTGCAAATACCTCTTCCAGAGAGTCGATCTGGTTTTCCCTGGTGATCAAATCAAACACCAGATTCAGCTGGTCATCCGTCAGCACCTGAGCGCTGGACTTGGGCGCTTCAAAATGCTCGGTAATCATATTCACGACTTCCTTTGCAGGCATGTCGAAATCTTTCGCAACTTCACGAATCTTATATTTCACAAAACTGCTCATAGAGCCACCTCCAAATACTATTTCTTGCCCTTCGGGGCTTTTCTGCGCTGCTTTTCCAGTTTGCGCTTCTTCATAAATGCCGCCTTATCCTGCACGGCACGAATTTCTGCCGCATAGCGTTCCGGTTCATCCAGCAGGGACAAAAACCGTTCTGCCAGAAACACATCCGTCATAGCAAGCATGGCGACAGAGGTTCTTCCGAAAATCGCTCCCAAGGCATCCTTACTGGCATCAGAAAGGATCAGGGGCGTTTCGTGGAAGGATGCGAAGGATCGGGCTCTGCGCAGGGTATGATCCGCTGCGTCCGACGCCAGGATGATGAGCCTGGCTGTGCCGGCACGGGCTGCATTGCCCACCGGTTCTTCACCGATCTCGATCTTTCCGCCCTTGTTGGAGATTCCCAACAGACCCAGGGCCTTGTCATTCATCCTCTTTCGCCTCCATCTGTTTTTCAAGCTCTGCCATAACCTCCGGGGGAATGGTGGTTTCAAAGCCCCGGGAGAGAGCGCCCGACTTCATGGCGCGGCGAAGACACTCCTGCGCATGGCAAACATACGCACCCCGACCGGGAGCCTTTCCCTTCAGGTCAATGGAGATAACGCCCTCGGGGGATTTAACCACCCGAACCAGATCTTTTTTCGGTTTCATTTCCCGACAGCCAACGCACTGTCTCATGGGGATTTTCTTCATAACACACCTCTTTCGGAATTAGGAAAGCAGCCACCCGGATTACTCCACCGGGTCGATGTGGTCTTCCTCTACGCGCTCTGCATCCTGAAGCCCCTCTTCCTGCTCCAGTTCTGCAGCCGCAGTTTTGGACTTAATGTCGATTTTATAACCGGTCAGACGGGCTGCCAGGCGGGCGTTCTGGCCCTCTTTTCCGATGGCCAGGGACAGCTGATCGTCGGGCACCACCACACGGCAGTTCTTGGTGCCGGGGAAGGTGGTCACTTCAATAACGTCTGCGGGAGACAGTGCGGAAGCAACAAAGGTGGCAGGGTCCTCGGAATACTTGATAATATCCATCTTCTCGCCGCCCAGTTCTTCCACTACAGCACCTACACGGCCACCTCTGGGACCGACACAGGTACCAACGGGATCAATATCCGGATCGGAAGCCCAGACAGCCAGCTTGGTACGGCTGCCTGCCTCACGGGCGATGGACTTGATTTCCACGGTACCGTCTGCAATTTCGGGCACTTCCAGTTCAAACAGCCGCTTTACAAGGCCGGGGTGGGTACGGGAAACGATGACCTGAGGGCCATTTCTGGACTTGCGCACGTCGCACACGTAGACACGGATGGTGTCCCCTTCCACATAGCTCTCGCCCTTGACCTGCTCGCCGGTGCCGAGAAGGGCATCGGTCTTGTCAGTGCCGGTGCCGATACGGATGGTCATGTCTCCGGTAATGGGATCGATCCGCAGAACGGAGCCGGTCAGCATTTCGTGATGCTTGGAGGTGAACTTGCCAAAGACCACATCCCGCTCTGCCTCACGGATACCCTGAATGATTACGCCCTTTGCAGTCTGGGCAGCAATACGTCCGAACTGCTTTGCAGCCATCTCAACCTCAACGATGTCGTTTTCCACAGCACCGGGGTTGATACGCTGTGCATCCGCCACGGAGATCTCAGTCGCAGGGAACTGAACGTCCTCCACAACTTCCTTCTGTACAAACATTTTCATCTCGCCGTCATCGATTCTGACGACCACATTTTCAGTATAGCCGGTGTTATCCTTTTTATAGGCAGCCAGCAGCGCCTGGGTGATTCTGTCCAGCATATAGTCCTTGGGAATGCCCTTTTCCTTTTCAAGCTGCTCCAGGGCGCCCATGATTTCAGCATTCATCTTTTCACATTCCTCCTGTCAAAACTCTACGTAGAGCCGCACCTGTGCGACCTCTTCCGATGTAAACGTACAAATTTCCTCTCCGGCCTGAATGGTCAGAGTGCCATCTTCATAGCTCTTAAGGTTACCTACATATTCTTTCCGGCCATCTCTGAGACGATACAGCTTAACCAGTACCATGCTCTCCAGAAACTGCTGGAAATCTCCGGGGCGCTTCAGCACCCGCTCGCATCCGGCGGAGCAGACCTCGAAGGTATAGCTGTCCGGGATAGGATCTTCTTCATCCAGAATGGGATCCAGAGCACGGGAGACCTTCTCGCAGTCATTAATATCCAGCGCACCGTCCTTGTCAAGATAAACCCGCAGGAACCAGTCTGCGCCTTCACGGACATATTCCACATCCCAGAGTCTCAGGCCGAAGCCCTCCACCACAGGCTGGGCAATTTTCCACACCCGATCTGTAATCTTACTCATATTTCCCCCTTATTCAGCAAGAAGGAGTGAGCCCTGCGGCTCACTCCCGAAGTTTACTATACTAACTTGGTTCATTATAGCACCTTGCCCAAGGATTTGCAAGGGGTTTTGGTGATTTTCCTTAGTTTTTTCCTTAAAGAACCAAGGATGCATGTCTGGTTGCGTGGCAGCTCATATTCACCACACAGGGCAGCCCGGCAATATGAGTCGCATAGGGGCGGATATGCACTGCCAGCGCCGTGATCCTGCCCCCCATCCCCTGAGGGCCGATACCGAGGGCATTGATCTTTTCAAGAAGCTTCCGTTCCTTCTCCCCATAGAAGGGATCCGGATTCGGCTCATCCGCCGACATAAGCAGCGCTTTTTTCGCCTCCAGCGCACACTGCTCAATGGTTCCTCCAAGCCCAACTCCAAGCACCACCGGCGGGCAGGGATTGGAACCGGCCTGTTCCACCCAGGAGAGGATCCAGTCTTCAATATCCCCCCAGGTTGCCGCAGGAGTAAACATTTTCATGGCACTCATGTTCTCGCTGCCGAACCCCTTGGGTGCCACCGTGATTCCCAGATGCTCTCCGGGCACCACTGACACATGGATCACTGCCGGTGTATTGTCTCCGGTATTCTGTCGCCGGAGCGGATCCGACACCACGGAACAGCGCAGGTGTCCGTTCAGATAGCCTCTGCGAACGCCCTCGTGAACCGCTTCGTTGAGGTCGCCGCCCACAACATGAACCTCCTGTCCCAGTTCCAGAAACACCACAGCCATCCCCGTGTCCTGACAGATGGGAATTCCCCGCTGCCGGGCCAACTGGTAGTTATCTGTAATATCCTGCAAAATGGCCTGTCCCAGAGGACTTTCCTCCCGCTCCTTCGCCTGACAGATCACCCTGCACATATCCTCCGGGAGAACCGTAGCGGCCTCCACACAAAGCCGCTCCACCACCCCGGTGATCTCTTCCACACTTATTTCACGCATGGCACTCCAGCCCCCTTTTCTCCAATCACAACATATCCGTTTTCCAGTTCCTTTACGAAGCAGGGGTTCCCCCCCGTTTTATCAGATCGCTCCGGTCACAGATCAGACACACAGTCCTCACGCCTTTCTCCGGTCAAAAATAACCCCGGAGGAACATCCTCCGGGGTTATGATACGCTATTTCAGAAGAAGAATCAACCTCTTCTTCTTCT
>CAZFGL010000160.1:0-4569 GCA_964518645.1 uncultured Oscillospiraceae bacterium
CCCTACGGACCATCCCCTCTATATGGGTATGATCGGCTCCTTTGGCACCCCCTGTGCAAATCGTACATTAAATAATTCTGATCTTCTGATTCTGGTGGGGGCCCGTGTGGGCAACCGTGCGATTACCGCCCCCGGTGAGATCGGAAGAAAAATGAAAACCATTCACATTGATGTGGATCCTGCGGAGATCGGGAAGAACGTGAGCACGACGATTCCCGTTGTGGGTGACGTGAAGGTGGTTCTTCAGCAGCTGATCGAACAGGACACTACGGCGCAGACTCAGAATATTGAGGATCTCCAGCAGGCACGCCGGGCAGAGCTTTCCCGGGAACTTCCCACGAGAACCGGATATGCCCATCCTGCCCGGGTCATCCGCAGTCTGACCCGTCAGATGGATGAGGATGCGATCTGCTGTGTGGACGTGGGACAGAACCAGATCTGGACCTGCAAGCACATGATTCAGAAGCAGGGACGGTTCCTCACCACAGGCGGACTCGGTACCATGGGGTATTCCCTGCCTGCGGCGCTGGGTGCAAAGGTGGCAGCACCGGAGAAGCAGACTGTTGTGGTCTGCGGAGACGGAAGCTTTCAGATGTTTATGAATGAACTCAGCACCCTCAGAAATCTGAATGCAGACGTGAAAATCGTCATGATGGAAAATCAGGTCCTGGGACTGGTCAATGAGATTCAGCATTCTACATACAGCGGTCCCTTCGGTGTGGCTCTGGAGCATTCTCCGGATTTCGGCCGGCTGGCGGACGCCTATGGTATTGCCCACGGAGAGATCCGTTCCGACGAAGAGATTGATGATAAAATCGGACAGATGCTTCAGGCTCAGGGGCCGTATCTGATGATTTGTCATATTGATCCGGATGCCAGAACCGGCGATTGATGGGAGGCAGACCATGAAACAGACGATTTCCATTTTGGTTGAAAACCAGCCCGCAGTTCTGAACAAAATCACAGGACTGTTCTCCCGCCGTGCGTTTAACATTGAGTCACTGGCGGTGGGCGTTACGGACGATCCCACTATCTCCCGAATCACCATCATCGTTGACAGCGGAAACAGCGTTGTGGAGCAGGTCGAAAAACAGCTGAACAAGCTGGTTGATGTGATTAAAGTGAGAACTCTGGCAGAGGATCGTATGGTCGGACGGGAGCTTATGATTATTAAGGTTTCCAGTTCCACAAAGACCAGAGTAGATATTATGAACCTGTGCCAGATCATGGGGGCGAAGATTGCAGATGTTTCCCCAACCACCATGACTCTGGAACTGAGCGATACCCCTGACCGTCTGGAATTGTTCCAGAGCCTTCTGAGGCCGTTCTCCATTCTGGAGGTGGCACGCACCGGACTGATTGCGGTGCAGAAGGGCAGCGGTAAGATATAAGGAGGAGCATATGAAGGTTAAATCCACAGTAGCGATCATGGAGTGCCTGCTGGAGCAGGGGGTCGATACCGTCTTTGGCTACCCCGGTGGCGCAATTTTGAATATTTATGATGAGCTTTATAATTACAAGGACAAGATCCATCATGTCCTGACGGCCCACGAGCAGGGGGCATCCCATGCGGCAGACGGTTATGCCCGTTCCACCGGTAAGGTAGGCGTGTGTTTCGCTACCTCCGGCCCCGGTGCTACCAACCTTACAACAGGTATTGCGACGGCATATTATGACTCCTCTCCCGTGGTGTTTATCACCTGTAACGCAACGGAGAATCTTCTGGGTAAGGATTCCTTCCAGGAGGTTGACATTACCGGTATTGCAATGCCTATCACCAAGGCAACTTATCTGGTTCGAGATCCCCAGACCATTCCTGACATTATGCGTGAAGCATTTGCAGTGGCTGCAACCGGTCGTCCCGGCCCGGTGCTGATCGACTTTCTGAAAAATGTGACCGCTCCCAATGAGCTGATCGATTATGAGCCCATGGAGCGGAAGGAACATATCCGTCACGGCCGCCTTCAGGCCCTGACCCGGCGGATTGGCTGGGATATTAAAACGCCGGAGCCCAACCATGAGGATATTGCCAAGCTGGCAGATATGATCGCAGCGGCGGAGAAGCCCCTGCTTCTGTGCGGTGGCGGTGTGGTTCGTGCCCGTGCCCATGAGGAGTTTAAGGCGTTGGCGGAGAAAATTGATGCGCCTGTTGCCATTACGGTTATGGGCGGTGGCGGTTTTCCCGGGGGACACCCCCTTTCCACCGGTATGATCGGTATGCACGGTTCTCAGGCTTCCAATATGGCCTGTGCCAACTGTGACCTGCTGATTGCAGTGGGCAGCCGATTCTCTGACCGGGTGGCACTGGATCCCGAAAGCTTTGCATCTCAGGCCAAGATCGTACATATTGACATTGACCGTGCTGAGATTGACAAGAATGTGAAAACCGATCACCATATCATTGGCGACGCCAAGCGTGTGCTGGAACTGCTGGTGGAGCAGGTGCAGGAGAAGGAAAACAGCCGCTGGAAGGAATTCGTGTTCTCCTATCCCAAACGGGTGGCTTACGAGGATAAGCCCGGCGAGCTGACACCCCAGCAGGTGCTGGAGACCATCCGGCAGATCGTTCCCGGCGATTCTATTGTGGCAACGGATGTGGGTCAGCATCAGATGTGGACCATTCAGCATTTTAATTTTGATTATCCCGGTCAGCTTCTGACCTCCGGTGGTTTTGGTACCATGGGCTTCGGTCTTGGGGCGGCTCTTGGCGCGAAGCTGGGCAATCCCGATAAAACCGTAATCCATATCACCGGTGACGGCTGCTTTCGTATGAACGGCCAGGAGATGGCCACGGAAGCCCACTATGACATTCCCGTGATTACCTTTGTGTTTGATAATCGTACCCTTGGTATGGTGCGTCAGTGGCAGAACCTGATCTATCAGAAGCGTTTTTCCCAGACGGATCTGGATTTTGCACCGGACTTTGTGAAGCTGGCTGAGGCCTATGGCCTGAAGGGAAAACAGGTGACTAATGTTCAGGAACTTCAGGATGCCATTCATGAGGCGCTGGAATGGGGTCACGGATATGTGGTGGACTGCATGATCGACACCGATGAGATGGTTCGTCCCATGGTGGGTGGCGGTCAGCACATTACAAACTTTATGCTCATTTAACAGGAGGTGTATTCATGTCAGCAGAAAAGAAAGCGTACACCCTGTCGGTTCTTGTGGAGGATACCCCCGGCGTCCTTTCTCAGGTGGCGCGGCTTTTTTCGAGAAAGGGGTATAACATCGAGTCTATTTGCTCCGGCCCCGGTCTTGAGTCCGGTACCACGAGAATCTCTGTTGTGGCCATTGTGGATGAAGAGACGGTTCGTCAGCTTGCAACACAGCTCAGTAAGCTGCTGCTGGTGATTTCCGTGGATATTCTGGAAGGGGAGAGCTCCATTCAGCGGGAACTGCTGCTCATCAAGGTGAAAGCCGAGACCCGGGATGCCCGGGAAGATATCATTCAGATCGTCAATGTGTTCCGGGGAAATATTGTTGACTTCGGACAGAAAACGCTGATCATTGCCGTAGTTGGTGCGGCAGACAAGAATAAAGCCATTTTGAGCCTTCTGGCGGACTATGGCATTCTTGAGACTGCACGAACCGGCATGGTTGCCCTTGAAAGAGGCGCAAATACGATATATGACCAGAATAAAATCAAGGAGGAATATAATTATGGCAAAAATGTATTATGAGAAGGACTGCGATCTGTCCGTACTGAATGGGAAGAGAATTGCAATTGTCGGTTATGGCTCTCAGGGCCATGCCCATGCACAGAATCTGAGAGATTCCGGCTGTGATGTCATTGTTGGTCTTCGCCCCGGCAAGTCCTGGAACAAGGCAACTGAGGACGGCTTCACCGTTATGACCGTTGCAGATGCTACCAAGGCTGCTGACATTATCATGATCCTTGTCAACGACGAGCGTGCAGCTGAGCTGTATGCCGCCTCCATTGCCCCCAACCTGACTGCCGGCAAGGCAATCGCTTTCGCACACGGCTTCAATATCCGCTATAAGCAGATCGTACCTCCCGCAGATGTGGATGTATTCATGGCTGCACCCAAGGGTCCCGGCCACACCGTTCGCAGCCAGTATGTAGCCGGCAAGGGTGTTCCCTGCCTGGTTGCAGTTGAGCAGGATGCCACCGGCAATGCTCTGCAGATCGGCCTTGCTTATATCGCAGGCATCGGCGGTGCCCGTGCCGGCATCATGCAGACCACCATGCACGACGAGACCGAGACCGACCTGTTCGGTGAGCAGGCTGTCCTTTGCGGCGGTGTTGTTGACCTGATGCGCTGTGGCTTTGAGACTCTGGTTGAGGCTGGTTATGAGCCTGAGAATGCTTATTTCGAGTGCATCCATGAGATGAAGCTGATCATTGACCTGATCAACAAGGGCGGCGTTGCTGCTATGAATTACTCCATCTCCGATACCGCTGAGTATGGCGAGTATGTTTCCGGCCCCCGTGTCCTGCCCTATGAGGAGACCAAGAAGAACATGAAGGCTGTTCTGTCCGATATTCAGGACGGCACCTTCGCCGGCAAGTGGATCGCTGAGAACAAGAACGGCCGTACCTTCTTC
>CAZFGL010000161.1:0-4520 GCA_964518645.1 uncultured Oscillospiraceae bacterium
TTTTTGAAGGGAGCAACCTGTTTTGGTAAACGAAAAAATCAGGAACATTGCTATTATCGCCCACGTTGACCACGGCAAGACCACACTGGTCGATGAGATGCTCAAGCAGAGCGGCATCTATCGCGAGAACCAGGAGGTGGTGGATCGTGTCATGGACTCCGGCGATCTGGAGCGTGAGCGCGGCATTACCATTCTTGCAAAGAACACTGCCATTACCTATGGCGATACCAAGATCAACATCATTGATACCCCGGGGCACGCAGATTTCGGCGGCGAAGTGGAACGTATCCTGAAAATGGTCAACGGCGTTATCCTGCTGGTGGACGCTGCGGAGGGCCCCATGCCTCAGACCCGCTTTGTACTGTCCAAGGCACTGGAACTTGGCCACCGGGTCATTGTAGTAGTAAACAAGATCGACCGTCCCGATCAGCGTATTCTGGAAGTTATCGACGAGGTTCTGGAACTGCTGATCGACCTGGATGCCACCGATGATCAGCTGGACAGCCCCATGCTGTTCTGCTCCGGCCGTCAGGGTACCGCTTCCTATTCTCCGGACACTGTGGGCACCGATCTCAAGCCTCTGTTTGACACCATTCTGGATTATATCCCCGGCCCTGAGGCCAATGTGGAAGAGCCTTTCCAGATGCTGGTCTCCTCCATCGACTATAACGAGTTTGTGGGCCGCATTGCAGTGGGGCGTATTGAGCGGGGGTCCATCCGTCAGAATCAGGAGATCGTGGTATGTAACTACCATGATCCCGATCAGGTTTCTAAGAAGCTGAAGGCTGTGAGCCTTTATGAGTTTGACGGTCTTGGCCGTGTGCCTGTGACCGAGTCCACCGCCGGTAATATTATTGCCCTCAGTGGCATTGGTGATATTACCATCGGTGATACCATCTGTGTTCCCACCTGTGTGGAGCCCCTGAACTTTGTGAAGATCTCCGCGCCTACCATGGAGATGACCTTCACCATCAACGATTCTCCCTTTGCCGGTCGTGAGGGCAAGTATGTTACTTCCCGTCAGATCCGGGATCGCCTCCAGAAGGAACTGCTCAAGGACGTTTCCCTCCGGGTGACTGAGTCCGAAGGCTCCACCGATGCCTTCCATGTGGCAGGCCGTGGTGAGATGCACCTGTCCATCCTGATGGAGACCATGCGCCGGGAAGGTTATGAGTTCCAGGTTTCTCCCCCCCGTGTGCTCTATCAGGAGATCGACGGTGTGAAGTGCGAGCCTATGGAGCGGCTGGTATGTGACGTTCCCTCGGATTATGTGGGTGCTGTTATTGAAAAGATGGGCAACCGCAAGGGCGACCTGCTGGAGATGACTCCTGTAGGTACCACCCGTATGAAGGTGACCTTCCTGGTGCCTTCCCGTGGCCTGTTCGGATACCGGAATGAGTTCCTGACAGACACCAAGGGCGAGGGCATTATGGCATCTGTGTTTGATTCCTATCAGCCCTATAAGGGAGATATTCAGCGCCGTCGCACCGGCAGCCTGATTTCCTTTGAGACCGGCGAGTCCATTACCTATGGCCTGTTCAATGCCCAGGAGCGTGGTACCCTGTTTATCGGTGCAGGCGTTCCCGTCTACGAGGGTATGATCATCGGTTCCAACCCCCGTATGGAGGACATCACCGTCAACGTGTGTAAGGCCAAGCATCTGACCAATACCCGTGCATCCGGTTCCGATGACGCTCTGCGGCTTATCACCCCCAAGCAGATGAGTCTGGAGCAGTGCCTGGAGTATTTGGCAGACGACGAGATCCTGGAGGTCACCCCCAAGACCCTCCGTATGCGGAAGGCAATTCTCAGCCATTCCGACCGTATGAAGGCGCTGAAGGGCGGAAAAAAGTAAGATGTGTTTTTATCAGGCAGTGCAAAATGCGCTGCCTGATATTTTATTCCCGGAAAAACTGTGCTATAATAGCACCGATTTTTTAATTGGAGGATAAAGTATGCTCCCTACTGAGTTTTTGACCCGCATGGAACATATGCTGGGAGATGAATATGACAGCTTTTTAAAATCATTGGAGCGGCCACTGCAAAAGGGCCTTCGGCTCAGTGGCAGGAAACAGCTGAATGGGTCGCTGCCCTTTTCCATGGAATCGGTTCCCTGGGCGGAACGGGGCTATCGCTATGATGCGGCGCAGCGTCCCGGCAAGCACCCCTACCATGAGGCGGGGCTGTATTATTTGCAGGAGCCATCTGCAATGGCACCGGCGGGGCTTCTTGGGTCGAAGCCGGGAGAACGGGTGCTGGATCTGTGTGCCGCGCCGGGGGGAAAATCCACCCAGCTGGGGGATATGCTCAGAGGCGAAGGGCTGCTGGTGGCCAATGAGATCAACCCCAAACGGGCAAAGATTTTGTCCCGGAACATGGAACGAATGGGGATCCCCAACGCTCTGGTGCTGAATATGCATCCCCGGGATCTGGAAGGCAGGTTCCCGGAGTTTTTTGATAAAATTCTGGTGGATGCGCCCTGCTCCGGTGAGGGAATGTTCCGGAAAGAGGAGGCTGCGGTTACGGACTGGAGCCAGGAAATCGTGGAAATGTGTGCGGGGCGGCAGAGTGAGATCCTGGATTCCGCCGCAAAGATGCTCCGTCCCGGTGGCCTTTTGTGCTATTCCACCTGCACCTTTGCCCCGGAGGAGGATGAGGGAACCGTCGGAAGTTTTCTGAGCCGCCATCCGGAGTTCCATGTGGTTCAGGTGGAAGCGCCATGGTTTGCCCCCGGGGTACCCCAGTGGTGCCCTTCCGGTGATCCGGCGCTGGGGGATACCTTCCGGCTCTGGCCTCATAAACTGGAGGGAGAGGGACACTATGCGGCTCTGCTCCGGAAAGAGGGAGATGGGGGCTGCTCCGCCGGTTCCGGGTGTCCGGGGGAGAAAGCACCGAAAGAATTGACAGAGTTTTTGCAGCGGATGGAGATCACCCTGCCGGAAGGCAAATTTATCTCCTTCGGCCAGTCAGTTTATCTGGTTCCGGAGGATATGCCGGATCTGAAGGGCCTGAAGGTACTGCGCCCGGGTCTGGAACTGGGACAGGCGAAGAAGGGACGGTTTGAACCGGCCCATGCACTGGCCCTGTGGCTTTCCACAGCGGCGACCACTGCGGATTTTTCGGCGGATTCCAAGGAAATTCTGGATTATCTTCACGGACAGGTGATCCCGGGGGAACAGAACGGCTGGACGCTGATCACTGTGGACGGGATCAGTCTGGGCTGGGCAAAGGGCTCCGGCGGACAACTGAAAAACCATTTTCCCAAGGGACTTCGTTGGGTATAAAAAAGAGTGCTGCAATGATCTTGCAGCACTCTTTCTGTGTCTTATATGTCCCGGGGGGCTTTATTCCTCTATGGCGTGGGTCTTTTCCACCACCTGCATAATGAAGGCATACAGCAGGTTTGCGGTCTCTTCTGCGGTGAGATGGCTTACATTCAGGGCCATGTCGTAGTTCTTCATGTCGCCCCACTTCCGGTCGGTGTAGTAGTTATAATAGGTGGCGCGGGCTTTGTCCTCCCGGGAGATTCGGGTCTTGGCCTCTTTCTGGGAGATGTTGTCCCGCTCCATGGCGGTGGCAACCCGGGTTTCTTCGCTGGCCTGAAGGAAAATGTCAATGGAGGGCTTATAGCCGGACAGCACATAGTCTGCACAGCGTCCTACAAAGACGGCAGGACCCTTGTCTGCGATGGTACGAATAATGCCGGACTGAACCATAAACAGCTGATCGTTCAGGGGCATCCCGTAAAGGGTGCGGTTGGAACGATTGCTGAGGGCGTAACCCAGTGCGGTGGTGGCAGTGTTCTCAGCTTCCTCAAAAGCCTTTTCTGCGAAACGGGTTTCGCGGGACGCAATGGTAATCAGATCCTTGTCATAAAAGGGAATATCCAGCTTTTTTGCAAGAAGTTCAGCGACGAGGTGGCCGTCAGTGCCCGCCTCACGGCTGATGGTGATCATAGGTAACTGCTTCATGGGATCACAACCTTTCCGTACGTTGTACCTTTATTATACAGCCAAGGGAAAACACTTGCAAGAGCGACGGTATATTTTTGGTACTTCTAACGATTTCCAAAGGCCATTTTCAGCATTTACAGAACCTGATCTGCCAGCTCGTAGATCAGAGCTTCGGTTTTCTCCCATCCAAGGCAGGGGTCGGTGATGGATTTGCCATAAATGCCCTCGCCGATCTTCTGGGAGCCGTCCTCCAGATAGCTCTCCACCATGAAGCCCTTGACCATGGTGCGGATGTCGGGGGAGTGACGGCAGCAGTGGAGTACTTCGTTGGCAATGCGGATCTGCTGGAGGTACTGCTTGCCGGAGTTGGCATGGTTGGTATCCACGATCACGCCCATATTCTGAAGATCCTTGGCCTGATACTGGTCGAACAGCCCCATGAGATCCTCATAGTGGTAGTTGGGACGGGTGCGGCCGGTATTATCCACATAGCCCCGGAGAATGGCATGTGCCAGAGGATTGCCCTTTGTGTCCACCTCCCAGCCACAGTAGGAGATGGTGTGGGGA
>CAZFGL010000162.1:0-4517 GCA_964518645.1 uncultured Oscillospiraceae bacterium
CACGGTGGATGTGCACATCAAGCGCCTGCGGGAGAAACTGGAGGGTGTCAGTGAACAGTGGGAGCTGCGTACCGTGTGGGGCGTAGGATATAAGTTCGAGGTGTCCGGCACATGAGAACCACCTTTTCCCGCCAGTTTGGACTGACTGCGGGAATGATTCTGCTGAGCTTTGTGCTCCTGGGGTGCAGCTTTACCAGCCTGTTCTATAATTATATGCTCCGTGAAGAGAAGGCCTCCCTTTCCACCAACGCACAGGCGGTCAGTGATTATCTCAGCACGGAATCCTCCCTGACCAATGTGTACGACTGGGATTTGCGGATGGCTGTGACCTACGGTGCGGATGTATCTGACACGGATGTTCTGATCTGCGACAACAGCGGCCGTGTGACCCTGTGCTCCTGCGAGCATCTGGTGTGTGAGCATCTGAATAAGCAGCTTCCGGCGGAGCTGATCGAAAAAGTCGGTACGGTGGGCTATGCCTATGCCACTGGGCTTCTGGAACCGGTGTATAAGCATGAACGGTATCTGTACTGTGTACCCGTATATAATAATATGTCCGGCCTTCAGCTGGGGTATGTGGTAGTATCCAGCCAGACTCAGGACATCAGTGAGATGATGAGCCGTATTGTGGGGCTGTTCCTGCTGACGGCTGTGGTGATCCTGATGGTGGCCACCATTGCCACAGTGTTGATTACCCGCCGGCAGACCGAGACCCTCCGGGAGATGGCCCGGGCGGCCAGACAGTTTGCACATGGGGAGTTCTCGGCACGGATCCGAGGAGACGGTGCCAGCGAAGAGGTGGAGGAGCTTGCCACGGCCTTCAATAATATGGCGACCAGTCTGGAAAAATCGGAATCCAGACGGCAGGAGTTCATTTCCAATGTGAGCCATGAATTAAAGACCCCCATGACCACCATTGCCGGATTTATGGACGGTATGCTGGACGGCACCATTCCCAAAGAGAAGCATGCATATTATATGACAACGGTGTCCAATGAGGTCAAACGGCTCAACCGGATGGTGCGGAGTATGCTGGACATTTCCCGGCTCCAATCTACAGGAGAGGAAATCCAGAAGAAGCGGTTTGATGTGACCGAGACACTGGGAAGAACCCTGCTTACCTTTGAACAGAAAATTGAGGACAAACGTCTGGATGTGCAGGTGGACATGCCAGAGAAGGCGGTCTACGTTATGGCCAACGAGGATGCGATCACCCAGGTGATCTACAACCTGATCGACAACGGGGTGAAGTTTGCAGAGGATGGAACGCCCTTTGTTCTGAAGGTGACGATTTCCGGGGGGAAGGCACTGGTCAGTGTGGCCAACAGTGGCACCACGATCCCGCCGGAGGAACTTCCGCTCCTGTTTGAGCGTTTCCACAAGTCGGATAAGAGCCGTTCCAAAGACACAAGCGGTGTCGGTCTGGGACTCTATATTGTGAAAACGATTCTGGGCAGCCACGGGGAGGATATTACCGTGGAGAGCCGGGAGGGCGTTACCACATTTACCTTTACCCTGACACTGACAAAGTAATACACATTATACAGTATTAAGAGGCTGCCTGTGGCAGCCTCTTTTTTGCGCCCCTTGCTGTGCATAAATCCGGAAATATGGGGAAACCTTTCTGTGAGGTGAAATGTATGGATATGCAGCCCCATCCACGATCGGATCCCAAATACCCAGTGCCGATCAGCCGGGAGAACATTTTGCGGATATTCGGGGAGAACAGTGACTTTAATGAAAGGTGTCTGCTGGTGGGGCCGGGGAAACAGGAGATGTGGCTCTATTTTGTGGACGGACTGGTTTCGGGGCGGGATGTTTCAGATTTTGTCATTAAGCCGATTTTGGAAAATGGCGGGGGCCCGTCCCCGGAATTGACGGAGGATACTATATATAATAGTGTGGCTGTGCCGGTGGCAGATATGGATCAGGTCTGTGCAAAGCTGGTCAATGGTTTCTGCGTGGCTCTGTATGAAGAAGGACAGGCGGCGGCCTTTGAGGTAAAAACCGGGGAGAAGCGCGCGGTCTCCGGACCGGAGGTGGAAAACACGGTGAAGGGGCCGAAGGATTCCTTTACCGAAACGGTACGAACCAATACCAGTCTGCTGCGGCGGCATCTCCGGGCGCCGGAACTGCGACTGAAGGAACAGGTGGTGGGGCGGCGAAGCCTGACCACGGTGACGGTGTGCTATCTGGCGGGGATTACAGATCCGGAGAAAGTGTCCGCAGTGAAGAAGCGCCTGAATGACATCGACATAGATGGGCTGCTGACACCTGCAGCGGTGGAGGAATACTTGACCGGGGGCAGAAAATCCCCCTTTCCTGTGCAGCTTTACACAGAACGGCCGGATCGCTTTGCCTGGGGGCTGCTTGCAGGGCGGGTGGGTGTGTTGGTGGACGGGCTTCCTCTGGGGTACCTGCTGCCCTGTACACTGGCGGATCTTTTGGAATCTCCCGAGGATCGCAGCGGAAATTATGTGGTGGCCTCCTGCATACGGGGACTGAGGTATCTGAGTGTCATGGCAGCGCTGCTGCTGCCGGGGCTGTTTTGCGCAGTAAGTCTGTACCATCAGGAGATGATCCCGGCACCATGGCTGATGGAAATTTCCCGTTCCCGTCAGGGAGCGCCTTTTTCTGTGGGGGCGGAGGTGCTGATCCTGCTGATCGCCTTTGAATTGCTTCAGGAGGCGGGGCTGCATTTGCCACAGAATCTGGGGCAGGCGGTATCTATCATCGGCGGTCTCGTGGTAGGATCGGCGGCTGTGGAAGCGGGGCTGATCTCGCCGGCAGCCCTGATCGTGGTAGCGGCGGCCGGGGTGTGCGGATATACCCAACCACAGCGGGATTTGGCGGATGCCCTGCGGCTTTGGCGGTTTCTGCTGGCGATAGGGGGATTGTTGGCGGGATTTGTGGGAGTTGCGGTGGGAATCTTACTGCTGCTGATCCATTTGGCGGAAATGGAAAGCCTGGGCGTTCCTTATCTGTCGCCGTTGTGTGAGGGGAAAATGCCGGGACTGCGTCCGCTTTTGAAAGAGGAAAAATACCGGGATGGGAGACTGAACCCGAAAAATATGAGAAATCAGAGGTAATCATGTGGAAGAAATGGATCTTTGTCGGGGCGGCGGTTTTACTGTGGCAAATCTGGCAGCCGTTTGCCCCGGTGAATGCAGAGCGGCTGTGTGTGGTTGAAACGCTGGTGATAAGCGCCGAACATCAAGGGAAAGTTGCGCTTTTGTCACGGGACTGCAAAGGAACCGGGCGTACACTTGCAGAAGCGGTGGAAAATATGAGAGAAAATGCACCGGGAGAACTGTTTTTGCGGCAGACAGAGCGGATCATATTCTGCGGGGAGAGTCAAAAGAAAATTGACCCGATGGAACTTCCGGAGATGATTCCGCTGGGGGCGGCGGTTTATGTAACGGATAAAACAGGAAGTGAGATCGTAGCAGAACTGGATACTCTGGAAAAACAGCTGGGATTTCGGGAGAGCAAGGGGACAAGTACACTGACGGATATGAAGAACAGGGCGATGGAAGAAGGAAATGAAAGATGATAGAGGAACGGCGTGGACCGGGGCTGTTTGCGTCAGCGGCGACGCTGGGGGTGATTCTGACAGCAGACTTCAGGTGGTATGAGGTTCTGCTCGGCTGGGGGATCGCCACGGGGATCTGTGCATTATTAAAAAGAGAAGGAACGTTCCGCCTGGGAGAAGCGTGGGGGATAATACTTGGAGTTCCGGTGATCATGGCGCTGCTTCTCTGGAATATGGAGCGGGTGTGCTTTTCTTATATGAAGTTCCCGCTTATATCCTTGATTCTGCTGGTACTGCTCTGGAAAACCGACGGAGGAAGGGAAGAAACGGGGTGCCGGGTGGCGAATACCGTTGGAATGATTCTGCTGCCAGTGCTGGGGATACTGCTGTTTGTGGGGATAGGAAATATTCAGATTCATGAAATGGGGTGGAGCGGAATAAATGCACTTCATATAATAGTATCTGCGGAAACGGGACTGCTCTGGGGCTGGAACCGGCGGGGTAAAGTGGAATTCAAATGGATGGTGGGAACCGGCGTTATATGTACTGTTATGAGTGGAATCGTAGGAGGCGCATTGGGAAGCGAACTAGCGGGGACGGTCAACTGGCCACTGTACCGGGCACTGGAGACGGTTCGATTCTTCGGGAATTCGCTTCGCCTTGAACCGATGCTCATTATAGTTGTGGTAATGGGAATGTGCTGTATGCTGGAATTCCTGTGGGAGACAGAACATACAGGGGCGAAAAGAATCACAGAAAGTCAATTGAACGGGGTAGAAAGAGCAGGAATACTATTAAGTGTTTATATACTGGAGTTGTGTATATATCTGTGGGGAAATGAAATGTGGAAGGGACTGAACACAGCATTTTGGGGAATATGGGGGCTTTTAACACTATGGATAGTAATTTTCGGAAAATTAAGAAAAATTGAAAAAAGTGCTTGACAAAACGGTGTCCGGGGTATATAATATCTGAGCACTCTGAC
>CAZFGL010000163.1:0-4505 GCA_964518645.1 uncultured Oscillospiraceae bacterium
CCCTGGTTGGGGTCGGTGAAGCACATCTGGTCTACGCAGTCCTTACCCTCGATGACCTTGGGGGAGGAAGCGGAGGGGGTCAGCATGAACACACGGTCGGTGTTGGCTTCGCTGGAAACGGCGATGCTGGGGTCAGTGGTGGTGGTACCAACCAGAATCTGCATGCCCCAGTCCTTCAGGGTGTTGTAAGCGTTGACGGATTTCTCAGCGTCATGCTCGTCGTCCTGCCAGTTCAGCTCAAACTGAACGCCGCCAAGAGCATTGATTTCGTCTACGGCGATCTGAGCGCCATTCTTGGTTGCATTACCATAAATAGCGGCAGCACCGGTGGTGGGGCCAATACCGCCAAGCTTAATTGCAGAAGCGGTGTTCTCGGCGGTTTCGCCTTCAGAAGAGCCACAGGCAGCCATGGAAAGTACCATAGCTACTGCAAGAAGCAGTGCGAATAACTTTTTCATATTGGTTTCCTCCAATCGTTTGTAATGACATTTCAAGTCATTCAATTTGTTACTACTTTAGCACACTACTATGCTATAAGTCAAGGGATTGAACGCCCCCAAATGTACTGAAAATTTAACAGATTTTCTGAATCTTTTGTGAGATTTATCAAGGCATGGAAACTTGGAAAAAAGAGGAGTTATTTCCGGCTGTTGATTTCTCTCCGGGGCAGATGTTTTACACAGAAAGCACCGGCAAAACCGCAGATCAAACCAAGAATCAGCCCCCCAAGTACGTCAGAGGGGTAATGGACATAAAGATACAGCCGTGAAAGGGCAATCAGTGTTCCCAGAATCAGAGCGGGGATCCGTCCCCGTGCCCCCATAAAGGTCAGGGCACCGGCAGCGGCGAAGGAAGCGGCGGTGTGTCCGGAGGGGAAGGAATAATCAGTGGGTTTCGGGATGATCAGGGCGACATCCCGGAGGTCAAAGGGCCGGGTGCGCCCCACAAGGGGTTTGATCAGAATGTTGCATAAAAGAAGATCCAGCACCAGGGCAACAGCCATGGCCAGACCGTACCGGCGGGTCTTTTTGGGGAACAGCAGGATCAGGGTGAGCAGAATCCAGATGATTCCGCTGTCTCCAAGCCTGGTGACCAGGGGGACAAGGGTATCCAGCAGGGGACAGGTGAAATGATTCCGGATGAAATCCAGAATGGCAAAATCAATGGTGGTTATCATGGGGTCACCTCATAATGATTCGGAGCCGGGAAAAGTGTTCCGGAAAACCGGGGATATACTATATATTACATATGTATCCCGCCATATGGCTTTCCGGAGCGTTTCAGGCCGAAAAAGACAAAGGGGAGCAGTACACAGTGGCACTGCTCCCCCGATCGGAAATTACTTGTTCAGATTGAAGAATGCGGCCTTGCCCAGATACTGTGCGGAAGCGCCCAGCTCCTCTTCAATGCGGAGCAGCTGGTTGTACTTGGCCACCCGGTCGGTACGGGAGGGAGCACCGGTCTTGATCTGGCCGGCGTTCATGGCAACAACCAGATCTGCAATGGTGGTATCCTCGGTCTCGCCGGAACGGTGGGAGACAACGGCGGTGTATCCTGCACGGTTTGCACGCTGGATGGTGTCCAGAGTCTCAGTGAGGGTGCCGATCTGGTTGACCTTGATCAGAACGCTGTTGCAGACACCCAACTCGATGCCCTGCTTCACACGGGCCTCATTGGTGACGAACAGGTCGTCGCCGACCAGCTGTACCCGGTCACCGATGGCATCGGTAAGCATCTTCCAGCCTTCCCAGTCGTGTTCGCCCATGCCGTCCTCAATGGAGATGATGGGGTACTTCTCCACGAAGCCCTTATACATCTCGACCATCTCTTCACGGGTCATGACCTTGTTGGCCTTGGGCAGGGTGTAGTTGCAGAGTGTCTGATCGTACCACTCGGAAACAGCAGCGTCAATGGCGATCATGAAATCGTCATAGGGCTTGTAGCCACAGGCTTCCACAGCCTTTACAATGGCGATCAGCGCGTCCTCGTCCCGGGCAAGGTTGGGGGCATAGCCACCCTCGTCACCAACGCCGGCAGCGGGGGTGCCCATTTCCTTCAGAACGGTTTTCAGCTTATGGAATACTTCGGCGCACATCTGAAGGGCCTGAGACCAGTTCTTTGCGCCCACAGGCATGATCATGAATTCCTGAATATCCACGTTGTTGGTGGCGTGTGCGCCGCCGTTGAGAATGTTCATCATGGGAACAGGGAGGGTCTTGCCGTTGATGCCGCCTACATAGCGGTACAGGGGCATGCCCAGAGAATCGGCAGCAGCCTTTGCGACGGCCATGGACACAGCCAGAATTGCATTTGCACCCAGACGGGACTTGTTGGGGGTGCCGTCCAGCTCGATCATGGTGTTGTCGATCTCGGTCTGATCCAGAGCGTTCATGCCGATGATTGCGTCAGCGATCTCGGTGTTTACATTGGTGACAGCCTTCATAACGGACTTGCCACCGTAGGCATCGCCGCCGTCACGGAGCTCACAGGCTTCAAAAATGCCGGTGGATGCGCCGGAGGGAACAGCCGCACGGCCCATGGTACCGTCGTCCAGGTAAACCTCAGCCTCAACGGTGGGGTTGCCGCGGGAATCCAGCACCTGACGTGCCAGAACATCGGTGATCTCAAGATAAAGCTTCATGGGGAATTCCTCCTTGATAAGTAAAGGTGTATTGCTCCCGTTTCGGGAACCGGCAGCGGATCAGACCTCCTGATTGGCTGCGTTGATGATACGAACAAATTTCTCCGGGTCAAGAGATGCGCCGCCGATCAGACCGCCGTCGATGTCGGGCTGAGCCAGCAGGTTTTCTGCGTTTTTGTCATTCATGGAGCCACCGTAGAGAATGGAGGTGGCCCGTGCTGTCTTGGCGGAGGAGAGCTTCCGTACAACGGTACGGATATGCTGACATACCTCTTCTGCCTCCTCAGGGGTGGCGGTGAGTCCGGTGCCGATGGCCCAGATGGGCTCATAGGCGATCACGACCCGACGGAGCTGCTCAGGCACGATGCCCTTGAAGGCGTTTTTCAGCTGCATGGTGATATGCTCAAAGGTGACACCGGTTTCCCGCTGCTGGAGGCTTTCGCCCACGCAGACAATGGGGGTCAGACCTGCGTCCAGTGCCTTCAGAACCTTGGCGTTGACTTCTTCATCCGTTTCGCCCATGGCACGGCGCTCGGAGTGGCCGATAATTACATATTTCACCCCGGCATCCACCAGCATGGGGGCGCTGATCTCGCCGGTGTATGCACCGTAGGTCTCGGCGTGCATGTTTTCTGCGCCGATGGAGACACGGGTGTCCTTCAGGGCCTTGACACCTGCGGGAATGCAGATGGCGGGCATACACAGAACGATCTCACACCAGCGGCCTCTGGGAAGGATACGCTTCAGCTCAGCGCCGAAGGCACGGGTCTCGGTGGGGGTCTTGTTCATTTTCCAGTTGGCTGCAATGACGGTTTTTCTGTACTTATGATTCATGATCAAAAGCTCCTTCCTGTTATGCGTCCAGAAGAGCAACCACGCCGGGCAGCTCTTCACCGGCGAAGAATTCCAGACTTGCGCCACCGCCGGTGGATACATGGGTGATTCTGGAGGAGAAGCCCATCTGCTCCACTGCCGCAGCAGAGTCGCCACCGCCTACGATGGTAACGGCTTCGGATTCGGCCATAGCCATTGCAACGGCCTCGGTGCCCTTTGCAAAGGCGGGGAATTCAAATACACCCATGGGGCCGTTCCAGATCACGGTACCGGCATCCCGGATGACCTGTGCATAAAGCTCCCGGGTTTTGGGGCCAATGTCCAGACCCATCATATCCTCGGGGATCTTTCCGTCGTCAAAGAGCACAGGCTCTGCGTCGGCGGCAAAGTGGCTGGCGGCCACGGTGTCTACGGGGAGGTGAATTTTTACACCCTTCTCCTCTGCCTTTTTCAGAAGATCCAGACAGTAGCCGAAGGAGTCCTTCTCACAGAGAGAGGTGCCGATGCTGCCACCCTGAGCGGCGGTGAAGGTATAGCTCATACCACCACCAATAATAATGTGGTCGGCCAGGGTGAGCATATGGTCAATGACGGAGATCTTATCGGAGACCTTGCTGCCACCCATAATCAGCACAAGGGGACGGTTGGGATCGGAGATAGCCTTGCCCATCACGTCCAGTTCTTTCTTCACCAGAAGGCCGGAGTATGCGGGAAGGAAGGAGGCAACGCCGACAGTGGAGGAATGGGCGCGGTGGCAGGAGCCGAATGCGTCGTTTACAAATACCTCTGCAAGGGCGGCGTACTGCTGAGCCAGTTCCATGTTGTTTTTGGTCTCACCGTTCATGAAACGGACGTTTTCCAGCAGAAGTACCTGGCCGGGCTGAAGCGCCTTTGCCTTTTCCTGTGCCTCAGGGCCGACAATGTCGGAGGCAAGGTCAACCGGCAGCTCCAGCAGCTGAGACAGACGATCCCGTACCACCTTCAGAGAATACTTCTCCTCGTAGCCGTTCTTGGGACGGCCCTTGTGGGA
>CAZFGL010000164.1:0-4486 GCA_964518645.1 uncultured Oscillospiraceae bacterium
TGGATCTGGATACCCTGAAATGGTCTGCTGGCGGCTATGACAAAGGCGAGCTTTCACGGATTTACACAATGAGTGGGGCCGTGGCAAAACGCCGTGCGAACCTTGTCGTGTCGGCACTGCTGAAATATGTGACAGATATTGATGAAGTCAAAGGGCTTGGCTTTTGCGTCTCTGTTGAGCACGCGGAATTCATGTCCCGCTATTTCAACGAGCATCATATCCCATCTATGTTCCTGACTGGACATTCCACGGAGGAAGAGAGAAAGAATGCCAAACAGCGATTGGTGGCCGGTGATGTGCGTTTTATTTTTGTTGTGGACATCTATAACGAAGGTGTAGATATTCCGGAGGTTAACACAATACTGTTCCTACGTCCCACGGAGTCTCTGACTGTGTTTTTGCAGCAATTGGGTCGTGGACTGCGTTTGGCGGAGAACAAAGAATGCCTGACTGTATTCGATTTTATCGGGCAGGCGAATAAGAAGTATAACTTTGAAGATAAATTTGCAGCGTTGCTGTCCAATACGACCCGCAGCGTGACCCGCGAAATTAAGAATGGCTTTATTTCTGTTCCAAAGGGCTGTTATATTCAGTTGGAGAAGAAAGCGACCAAATACATTCTGGACAATATCCGTGCATCCTATGGCAATACCGCAGGATTGGTCTCTCGTGTTGCCACATTTACAGAAGATAGCGGCTTAGCATTGACACTGGCAAACTTCCTTGATTATTACCATCTGGACCCCAGATCCATCTATAAGTTTACTTCCTTCTCCCGTATCTGCGCCAGAGCGGATGCCATAGAGGAATTTACAGAGCCGCTGGAAGATACGCTGGCCAAAGCATTTGCCCGGCTTGCGGTTATCGATTCCCGTCGGTGGATCTCTTTTCTGCTGTATATTTTGCCACGCCTTGATGACATGGATTTCACTGCTATGACGGACGTTGAACAGCGTATGATGCAGATGTTCTATATCACCGTGTGGGGCAAAGCAGCGGAAGCATGGGACAGCGAAGAGGTGCTGAACAACCTGTATGCACTGTCTCACAGCACAGTGTTGCTTGGCGAACTGATAGAGCTTCTTCAGTACCGTTTTGAACAAATCGACTTTATCGATGCGCCGGTGGACCTGGGCTTTGATTGTCCGCTGGACTTGCATTGCACCTATACCCGCGATCAGCTGCTGGTGGCTATGGACTTTATGAAGCCCGCAACGGTGCGCGAAGGCGTGAAGTGGCTGGCCGACAAGCAGGTGGATGTGTTCTTTGTGACACTGAATAAAGCGGACAAGGACTATTCTCCCACGACCATGTATAATGACTACTCCATCAACGAGCGACTTTTCCATTGGCAGAGTCAGAGCACTACGGCGGAGAATTCAGCCACCGGTCAGCGCTATATCCACCATAAGGAGCGTGGAAGCAAGGTGTTACTGTTTGTGCGAGAATTCAAAGCGGATCGTGTAACCGGTGGTGCGGAGGCATATACTTACCTGGGCACAGCAAGCTATGTCAAGCACGATGGCAGTAGACCTATGAATATTACCTGGCGACTGGATCGACCGATTCCCGCAAAGTTCTTGAAAAAGACGAATAAGCTGGTAGTAGGATAAATGTGAGTCAATGGGGCTGAAGCGGATGGCAAAGTATCGCGCAAAGTGATGACTGTGGCGAACGATGAATAGATGGCCTGCTGTTTCCTGTCAAAAAAATAATTGAAACCAATTATAAACGCGGCAGGGTCACACCTGCCGCGTTTGCTGTTATAAGATCGTTCCGTTATCAGGCTCAGATGATCATTACCGTCAAAACAAAAAAGCCCCTTCGCTTTACCTCTGTGAAAGCGAAGGGGCAAATATTATGACTGGGTAATCAGCTTTCTGGTTTTCCACTTTCCACTGAGGTAGAAGCCAAGGCCAATGAGGATGGGGACATATCCGGCCAGGGCACTGCCGTACCAGAAGCCAAGAATTTTCAGCTCCGGGGGCATTAAATGGGCAAACAGCAGAGAAAAGCCGATTCGGGCGACAACGCTGTCCAGCAGACCGGCGATCAGGGAAAGGGTGGCGTGGCCGATGCCGTTAATCAGGGCGTTGGCGGTGGAACGGATTCCGTTTCCAAGGTAACAAACCACACCAGCAGGGGCGAAGATCAGGGCGTATTCCAGCACCCGGCTGTCCGTATTGAATACAGAGAAGATCTGCTGGGGGAACAGATAAATGGCAACCGAGCAAATTGCGGCCCAGATGATACAGATACACATGGAATAACCGAGAATCTTATTGCACCGGTTGATTTTCCTGGCAGCGATATTCTGGGCGATCATGGCAGAGGCGGCGGTGCCCACGGAGTTGCTGACGATCCGGATAATATTCTCCAGCTTGCTGGCTACGCCATTTGCGGCACTGGCTGCAACACCAAAGTTATTGATCTGAGCGGAGATAAAAATCACGGAGATCAGAACAAGGGCAAACTGAAGGGCCATGGGGCCACCCAGACGGATCAGCATGCTCAGGTATTTCTTTACGGGGATAAAGCTCCGGAGTTTGAAATCGAAGCCAAAGCTCTCCCGGTGACGGTACAGGTAGAGCAGGGAAGCAATCAGAGAGAACGCCTGTCCCAGAATGGTGGCCAGAGCAGCACCGGCAGCGCCCATATGAAAACCGACCACGAAGAGGAGATCCAGAATCAGATTGGCAAAAGAGGCAATTCCGATAAACAGCAGGGGCCGTTTGCTGTCCCCCAGTCCACGGAGAACTGCACTGACACCGTTATAGCCGAATACAAAAATCAGGCCTGCACCGCAGATCAGGGTATAATATCTGCCCTC
Source organism: uncultured Oscillospiraceae bacterium (assembly GCA_964518645.1). Taxonomy (GTDB): domain Bacteria; phylum Bacillota; class Clostridia; order Oscillospirales; family Oscillospiraceae; genus HGM13006. The sequence goes on from CAZFGL010000164.1 coordinate 2,831, forward strand.
TGTCAGTGCTTCGGTGGGGACATTCATAATGTTAAGCTGCCAGTCCAATGCGGTGATGCAGAACACAGTGAGCACAAGGGCGGCGCCGATCAAAAGCGTAAAAAGGGTTCCGATGGTTTTGCTGATGGCCTCCCGATCATTTTTGCCCACAAACTGGGCGATGATGATCTGACCGCCGGAGGTGAAACCCATGGCGATCATGGTGTAGAAGGTGATCAGGTCGCCACAGGTGGACACTGCGGAAAGACCGGCGGTTCCCACAAAACGTCCCACGACCAGGGTATCCACTGTGGTATATAATGTCTGCAAACAGTTGGCCAGCAGCAGGGGAAGGGCGAAACGAACCAGATGACTCAGCACGCTGCCTTCGGTCATATTGGTTACCATAGATTTTTCCTTCACAAAGACACGCTCCTCATTTTAATTATAAGTATATTATACTTCATGCGGGGTTGAATGGTTGGTCATATCTCATGGATTTTTATCAAAATCACCATAGATACAGTAAAGCTGTATCTCCCATGCCGGGAAACAACGGTTTCTACGCATGTACATCCGGTAGCCGGGGCAGAGCCTGTTTAAAAGCAGGGGAATGGTGATGAAATCGTCAGGTTTGTGATAGCAGGAGATCAAAAGCTTGGGGTGGTGGCTATTAAGCAAGTTCTGCATACCAAGAAGGGTTTGTGCTTCTGCGCCCTCCACGTCCATTTTTACATAGGAACAGGGCAGGTTCAGAGAATCTACAGGGACAGCTTCCACCGGATGCAGGTGCTTATACTGGCCGGGGAGGGAAGGGAGCATGGCACAGTTTCGTCCACCTTTTCCGGAAAAGGTGAGGGTAGTGGACACGTTCCAGCTTGCATAGGGGTAGAGCGTTAAATCGTCCAGAGAGGCGACTGCTGCGGAAAGCTTTTTGAAATTATGGGGATCCGGCTCGAAGGCGTATATTGCTCTGTAGCCGCCGGTCAGTTCCAGAAATTCGAAGATGGTATCACCGTTATAGGCCCCCAGATCCAGATAATTTTCAGATTGTCCCAGTTGCAGCAGGGACATATCTTCACTCCGTGGGGTATCCTCCAGAAGATAATCCCCGGGAATACCGGTAAGCTTTGCGTGCAACATTGTGTCAAAAACTCGTCTGGATTTCTCATCTTCCAGCAGGGAACGGGCGGTGTTGATTTCGTTCTGACGGGCAGACACAGCCTCCAGGGTCAGAATTTCCCCATCCATCAGGGGAACATCCGGGACAAAAACCTGAAACCGCTCCGGCAGTGTCAGGATCCGCTGGATAACCTCCTCCTGATAAACACCGAATCCCACAAGGATGGCTGCCTCGTCAAAGTTTTCAAGGACATAGCCGATGGATGACACCGGGAACCCCTGAAAGGAAACCTGACGGGCACGGTCATCGCTGGAAAATACACCGGCGATGGGGATTCCGTACCTGTTAGCCTCAGAGAGTATTTTTTCAGCACCGTTTCCCATTCCATAGATCAAAACGGGCACGGTGAGGGTTTTCAGGTAATGCCAAAGGAACATAATCGTACTCCTTACAGAAAAAATGGTGCTGCTTTCGCAGCACCATTTTCAGGATGTAATTTGAAATTACAGCAGCTCGTAGATGCCGCAAGCGCCCATGCCGCCGCCGATGCACAT
>CAZFGL010000165.1:0-4265 GCA_964518645.1 uncultured Oscillospiraceae bacterium
CCACCGCTGCTACCGGCAAGGGCTTTGCCATTGGCTCTGCTTCCCTGACCGCTCTGGCACTGCTGGTTTCCTACGTAAACATTGTTCAGGAGAAGACCCCCGAGATCCTGAACTTCAACCTGACCAGCCCCACCGTTCTGGTTGGCCTGTTCGTTGGCGCAATGCTGACCTTCGTGTTCTCCGCATTCACCATGAGCGCTGTACAGAACGCTGCACAGTCCATCGTTGTTGAGGTTCGCCGTCAGTTCAAGGAGATCCCCGGCATCATGGAATACAAGGCAAAGCCCGACTATCAGGCTTGCGTTGGTATGTGCACCAAGGGCGCTCTGAAGGAAATGAAGGTTCCCGCTCTGCTGGCAATCATCGTTCCCATTGCTACCGGTCTGATCCTCGGACCCACCGGTGTTGTTGGTCTGCTGGGTGGCGTTTCCGTTACCGGCTTCGCTATGGCAGTGTTCATGTCCAACGCCGGCGGCGCATGGGACAACGCCAAGAAGTACATTGAGAGAGGCAACCACGGCGGCAAGGGCAGCGAGCAGCATAAGGCAGCTGTCGTTGGCGACACTGTAGGCGACCCCTTCAAGGATACTTCCGGTCCTTCTCTGAACATCCTGATCAAGCTGGTTTCCACTGTTTCCATTGTGTTCTCCGGTCTGATCGTGGCCTTCAACCTGATGGGCCTGTTCTAATCTGAATGAAAACCGTGCCGTGAAAGCGGCACGGTTTTTTATAACCTAAAAAGAAAATTTAATTTGCCTATTGACGTAAACGATAATTACTTATATAATGTCCTCAGAAGCTTCAAAATTCGAGAAACAGAAAGGACGGAACAAGAATGGAAAATATTTTGACATTTCTGCCGGTGATTGTGATCGCAGCTCTGGTGGTACTGCTTTTCCTGATCGGCTATGTGAAAGCACCCCCGGATCAGGCATACATTATCTCCGGCCTGAAAAAAGAGGGAAAGGTCCTGATTGGACGGGCCGGGATTCGAATCCCCTTCTTTGAGCGATTGGACAAGCTGTATCTGGGACAGATGACCGTCGATATTAAAACGGAACAGTCCGTGCCCACCAACGATTTTATCAACGTAAACGTGGATGCGGTGGCAAAGGTCCGTATCGCACCCACCTCCGACGGGATTAAACTGGCGGCCAAGAACTTCCTGAACAAGAAGCCCGGGGATATTGCTTTGGATCTTCAGGATTCCCTCCAGGGTAATATGCGTGAGATCATCGGTACCCTGTCTCTGAAAGAGATCAACACCGACCGTGATTCCTTCTCCGATCAGGTAATGCAGAAAGCCTCCCACGACATGGATAAGCTGGGTATTGAGATCCTCTCCTGCAACATCCAGAATGTCACCGATGAAAATGGTCTGATCCGTGATCTGGGCGCAGATAACACGGCGCTTATTAAGAAAAATGCGGCCATTGCCAAGGCACAGGCCGACCGGGACGTGGCCATTGCAAAGGCGGAAGCGGACAAGGCTGCCAACGATGCAAGGGTGCTGTCTGACACAGAGATTGCCCAGAAAAATACGGAGCTGGCAGTCAAGAAGGCAGAACTGAAAAAGCTCTCCGATACCAAAAATGCAGAGGCCGATGCCGCATACTCCATTCAGGAGCATGAACAGCAGAAGAGCATTGAGACGGCCCGTGTAAATGCCCAGATCGCCAAGGCGGAACGTGATGCAGAACTGAAAAAGCAGGAGGTCGAGGTGGCCAAGCAGAAGCTGGACGCTGAGATCCGTGCGCAGGCGGATGCAGAGCGCTACCGGATGGAGCAGGAGGCGCAGGCAGAACTGTTTAAACGCCAGAAAGAAGCGGAAGCAAAACGCTATGAGGAAGAGCAGGCAGCTGAGGCCATGAAGAAGGCCGCAGAAGCCAGTAAATTCGCCAAGGAGCAGGAAGCTGCCGGTATTGCAGCGGTAGGCCGTGCAGAGGCAGAAGCAATTCAGGCCAAGGCCCTGGCAGAGGCGGAAGGTATTGACCGGAAGGCCGAAGCTATGAAGAAGTACGGGGAAGCGGCCATTGTGGAAATGATCATGCAGGCGCTGCCTGAGATCGCCAAAAATGTGGCAGAGCCTCTTTCCAAGGTGGACAAGATCACCATGTATGGCGAGGGCAACAGCGCAAAGCTTCTGGCGGACATTGTAAACGGCACTACCCAGATCACCGAAGGTATGACCGCCGGTATGGGGCTCGATGTGAAGAGCCTTCTGGCTGGCATTGTGGGTGGACGGATCAGCTCCACCGGAGAAACGCCCACAGTGATCAATCATATACATACCGCTGAGGCAACTGAGCATCCGGTTATTGAGGCATAAACCAATGGGTCTGCTGCATTTTTGCAGCAGACCCAATTTCTATATAACGGTGAAATGAGCCTCTAGCCGCGAGCATTGTCCTGCCACCGGCGGAAGAAAAATTCAGCAGGAAAAATGCAGTTGTGACGGCATATTTGTTGCTTTATTCGGTGAATTATACTATAATAGCCCTGAATGGGTTCGGATATGACGCCCGTTCCTGCATATTGTCTTTTATTGAAAATTTAGAGAGAAAACCGTAAAAACGGAAAGGAAGATTTGTTATGGAACTGAACCTCCGCAAAAACTGCCGGTATGCCATTGCCTGCCCCACCAGCATGGGTGTGCGTATTACTCCGGAAAACCGTATGGCAGTTCACAACTCCAACCACTTTATCATGCAGGCTACCTCCGCAGAAACCAACGTGCTGAACGTTTCTGCATCTCTGGGTCATGAGTGCCTTGCCCTGACTAAGTTTGTGGCAGGCAGCCCCATTGCTGACTTTATCAAGAGCCAGCTCCGTGCCCGGAACATCCGCTATGAGGGCGTGGAAGTGGAGCAGGGCGGCCCCTGGGGTTACCGTCATCAGTTCAATATTGCCGACTCCGGTTTCGGCCTCCGTGCTCCCCGCGTCTGGAATGATCGTGCAGGTGAGATCGGCCGTACCCTGAGTGCTGAGGATTTTGATCTGGATCGGATCTTTGGAGAAGAGGGCGTTGCCATTCTCCATATCTCCGGCCTGATCGCTGCTATGAGTGAAGAGACCACTGCCTGCTGCCTGGCTGTCGCTGAGGCTGCAAAGAAGTATGGCACTCTGGTTTCCTTTGACCTGAACTACCGTGCTACCTTCTGGAAGGGCAGAGAGGAAGAACTCCGTGCTGCCTTCCATAAGATTGCTTCTGTTGCTGACGTTCTGGTGGGTAACGAAGAGGACTTCCAGCTGTGCCTGGGCTTCCAGGGCCCCGAGGCTGGTGGCAAGGAGCTGTCCTCCAAGATCGAGTCCTTCAAGGTCATGATCGGCCAGGTTCGTGAGAAGTATCCCAATGCCAAGGTCTGCGGTACCACCCTCCGTCAGGTTCTCTCTGCAAATGAGCACCTCTGGGGCGGTCTGATTATGGCTGACGGCAAGTGGTGCGTGGAAGAGCCCCGTCCCATCCCCGTTATGGATCGCATCGGTGGTGGCGACGGCTTCACCGGCGGCCTCCTCTACGGTATCTATCAGGGCTGGGAGCCTGAGAAGTGCCTCCAGTTCGGTTGGGCCAGCGGCGTTCTGGCTGCGACCAGCCTCAACGACTATGCAGAGCCTGCTGACGAGAAGCAGGTTTGGGACATCTATGCCGGCAATGCCCGGGTACAGAGATAAGGGAGGAATCTGCAATGAAGAAAGCGGATATCGGTCTGGTCGGACTTGCGGTCATGGGCGAAAATCTGGTCATGAATATGGAGTCCAAGGGCTTTACCGTGGCCGTATACAACCGTACCACTGAGAAAGTAAAGAACTTTGTGGAAGGCCGTGCAGCCGGAAAGAATATCATTGGTACATATTCTCTTCAGGAACTGGTTGACAATCTGGCAAAGCCCCGGAAGATCATGATGATGGTTAAGGCCGGTGCACCTGTTGACAGCCTGATCGATCAGCTGCTGCCTCTTCTGGAGGAAGGGGACATTCTGATTGACGGTGGCAACTCTCATTTCCCCGATACCATCCGCCGCACAGAATATGTGGAGTCCAAGGGCATGCTCTATGTGGGCTCCGGCGTTTCCGGCGGTGAAGAGGGCGCACTGAACGGCCCCTCTCTTATGCCCGGCGGCTCTCCCGCTGCCTGGGCGCATGTTGCACCCATCTTCCAGTCCATCTGCGCCAAGGTAGAGGACGGAAGCCCCTGCTGTGACTGGGTCGGCGAAAATGGTGCCGGTCATTTTGTAAAGATGGTTCACAACGGCATTGAGTACGGC
>CAZFGL010000166.1:0-4262 GCA_964518645.1 uncultured Oscillospiraceae bacterium
ACACTCTGGCCAACAGCTTCGGCGTTGCCCTGAAGGTTGATGCCATCACCGGCGACCTGCCCTGGATCGTTGAGGACGGCCAGGTCAAGTTCGGCTATCTTGAGGACGGCTTCGTGGAATATGTTACCCTGCTCCACGACTGGTATCAGAAGGGTCTGATCGACTCCGACACCGCTTCCCATCCCACTGAGTACCGTGATGAAGACCTGATCAATCTGGTTGCAAACAAGGCTGTTACCATCTTCCACCGTGGCGACGGTCTGGTGGATATGCTCTCCGGCATCTCCGGCGAAAGCGTTATTCCCATCTACTTCCCCACCAAGGAAGCTGACGATGTGCTCCATGTTGGCGGCGGCGTTGACACCGTTTCCGGCGAGAGTGGCACCGTTATCACCACCGGCTGTGAAGATCCTGAACTGGCTATGCAGTTTATGAACTACTGCTACACCGACGAGTGGGTTCTGCCCTCCAACTACGGTGTAGAGGGTGAGACCTACGACATGGTCAACGGCGAGCCCGTATTCCAGGAGTGGGTTTACTCCACCGAGGGTCGTACCTTCAGCTCCGTACTGATGGACTACACCTTCCTTGCCATGGTTGATGCAAACGTTGAAACGCCCGGCCGCTCCGAGGCTGCAAAGTCCTGCGAAGAGACCTGGAACGACAACATTGACAACGCATGCGACTATCCTGTAGGCGCTGCCATGACCATTGACGAAGGCGACCAGTACAACCAGCATGCAGGTGACATTGTCACTCTGGTTCAGCAGTACACCGCCAAGTTTATCACCGGCGACGAGCCTCTGGAAAACATCGAAGAGTTCCAGCAGAAGCTCATCGACACCGGCATTCAGGATTGCATCGACGCAAAGCAGTCCGCTTATGAGCGCTACATGAGCAGAGGCTGATCCTTAAAAGCCTGATCGATCCCACATAACAAATCCGCCATGCAGCCTGAAGCTGCATGGCGGATATTTTTATCACGATGAATTCAGAACTTCTCCCGGTTGATCCAGAGTCCCAGTGCTGGATTGGGAATGAAATAAACCTCTTCCCCGTCAGGCAGGGTGTTATAGCCGTATGCAAGCTTCTCAGGGTCATAACGGCTGGCCATTTCATCATAGTCCGCATAACGGAAACCTACACTCTCGATCTCCTCACGGGTGATGTTTTTCACCGCATAGGTGATGGTGAACCGGTCATCGGAAGAGCCGTGGATCAGATGTGCTGCGGCACTCATGTTGTCACGCAGATCCTGATTCTCCGGCTTGTTCAGCTGTTCCAGGGTGTGTACACGGCCCTTATAACCGTATTTCCGGATCAGCTGATCCACCGCCGGATCCTCTCCAAACCGCTCGACTCCGGGGGCCAGAACAATCAGCTCTCCGCCGTCGGCAATGGCCATACGGGTGCGATAAATGGACTTGTTCCCAAGCCATGTGCTGTGGAACTCCTCCGGGGTCAGATATACCACACATTTTTTGATTCCCGTGTCCACAAAGTCGATGTTCTTCTCCTGAGACAGGGCGATGGCCGCCTCCAGAACCTTCCGGGTATCCCCGATAAACAGTCCGTGGGTGTGAATATTCCCTCCGGGTGCCGTAGTCACTGTGAGCACGAACATAATGGGGCGCTGGGCCAGAAAATGATTCAGCGCATAATCCAGCACCTTCCGGACAGGGGTATGATCCTTGCCCATCATGCGCTCCATGCCGTACACCGCACCGACCATATGGCTGGAATTGATCATGGACGCGCCACCCACGCCCACAAACAGGTTCTTGGAGTGGTTGGCCATACCGATGACCTCATGGGGAACCACCTGTCCCGGGGAAATAATCAGGTCATATTTCTCATCCATTACCAGACGATTGACCTCCACATCCACCGGATCATGCCAGAGCCCCTCTGTGATCTCTTCCAGATATTCGCCGGGAACCTGTCCAAGGCAAATCACATCCGTTCTCCAGTTATGGGGGATAAATCTGTCATAGGGGATGTCCCCGAACATAGCGGTGGCTTCCTCCTCCGTCACCGGCACATGGGTGCCCAGCGCAGGGAGAATGTCTACCTGACAGCCCATCTCCGTCAGGGCGTGGTAGTATACATTGGTGATAAAACCGGCACCGGAGTGAAACCGGGTAAAGTCCGGCGGAATAATCAGTACATGGTTCAGGGTTCTGCCTGCAATGCTGGCAAGAAGGGCCTGACGGATCTCCTCCTGACTGAGCCCTGCGTCAGTTTTCGCATAATAGAAGTTTTCCATAACATCCTCCTGTCCTCCGGACAGCTTCTGCCGCCGGAGATTTAATTCAGGCAAAATTTCTCCACTGCCTCTGCCACCCCGTCCATATCATTGGAGGCCGTAATGTAATCCGCTGCCTCCAGAAGCTCCTGGCAGGCGTTCTCCATGGCGATTCCAAGCCCGGCAGAACGAATCATGCTCATGTCGTTCAGGCCGTCACCGAAGGCCATGGTAGCCTCAGGGCTGAGATTCAGGTGCTCCGCCAGTGCCAGAACAGCCTGCCCCTTTGTGGCCCGTTCCTGATTGATCTCCACGTTCTGGGGGGTGGAGCTGGACACAATGATCCCCGGGAACTGCCCTTCCAGTTCTTTGAGCATTCTCTGCCGCAGTTCCATATCCCGGGTGAAGAACTGCACCTTCTGCACGTCCTGCTTCCGGGTCCACAAAAAGCTTTTCAGTTCCGGCACATTTCTGCGCAGCTCATAGAGCATTTTCACATAATGAGGATCCCATACCGTCTCCACGATCTTTTCCTTCAGACTTTCCGTCATCCATCCTGCACCATCCATGAAGCAGTCGTAGATCACCGGAAGCTGATCCAGCTCATGCATGATATCTATGGCCTGCTGATAGGGTAGCTCCGCCCGATAGATCACCTGACCGGTTCTCACATCCAGCACCTCTGCCCCATTGACGGTAATGGCATAATTCACAAAGCTCAGCTTCCGGATCACCTCCGGCATGCCCGCATAGAATCTGCCTGTGGTCGGTACGATCTCTATACCCATTTTCGCCGCCCTTTCCAGGGCGGCGAAATTACGAGGGGACAGCTTTTTTTCCGAATCCAGAAGGGTACCGTCCAGATCCAGAGCAATCAGTCCGTATTTATGCATTGTAGGTAGTCGCTGCGGTGTTGCCGCCGTGTCCGGTCCAGTTGGTGTGGAATACCACACCTCTGGGCTGGTCAATACGCTCATAGGTATGGGCGCCGAAATAGTCTCTCTGTGCCTGAAGCAGGTTTGCAGGGAGGCATGCGGTGGTATAACCGTCAAAGTAGCTCAGAGCAGAGGAGAATGCAGGCATGGGTACACCCACCTTCACTGCATAGGCAACCACTTCACGCCATGCGGGAACCAGAGTCTTGATGGTCTCAGCAAAGTAGTCGTCCAGCAGCAGGTTCTGCAGCTCAGGATTCTTGTCATAAGCTTCCTTGATCTTGCCCAGGAACACGCTGCGGATAATGCAGCCACCACGCCACATCAGGGCGATGCCACCGTAGTTCAGGTTCCAACCGTAGGTCTTTGCAGCGGTACGCATCAGGGTGTAGCCCTGTGCATAGGAGATGATCTTGGAGGCATAGAGTGCCTTCCGGATGCACTCGATAAATGCTTCCTTGTCTCCCTCGAAGGCGGGGATGGTCTTGGGGAATACCTGTGCGGCACCCACACGCTCGTCCTTCATGGCGGACAGGCAGCGTGCGAACACAGCCTCACCGATCAGAGTCAGGGGCACACCTTCGTCCAGTGCGGAAACAGCAGTCCACTTGCCGGTGCCCTTCTGTCCGGCAGTATCCAGAATATAGTTCACGGTGGTTTCACCGTTCTCGTCACGATAGCCCAGAATGTCCCGGGTGATCTCGATGAGATAGCTGTCAAGCTCAGTATCGTTCCACTTTGCAAATACCTGATGCATCTCCTCAGGGGTCATGCCCAGTGCATCACGCATCAGCTGGTAGGCCTCACAGATCAGCTGCATGTCGCCGTACTCAATGCCGTTATGCACCATCTTTACGAAGTGGCCCGCGCCGCCTTCGCCAACCCAGTCGCAGCACGGCTCGTCGCCGATCTTAGCGCAAATGCTCTGGAAAATCGGCTTCACATGGGGCCACGCCTCCGGCGAACCGCCGGGCATCATGCTGGGGCCCTTGAGCGCGCCCTCTTCACCGCCGGAAACGCCGGTGCCTATGTAATAAAGGCCCTTGCTCTCCACATATTCACAGCGGCGAATGGTATCCGGG
>CAZFGL010000167.1:0-4169 GCA_964518645.1 uncultured Oscillospiraceae bacterium
TCCCGGCGGTATGCCTGACATGGGCCCCAGCAAGGACGATGTGGATGCAACCTTCTCCGGCTGTACCCTGAAGGGCGACTTCATCGACTCCATGAGTGAGAAGGGCGACTTCAACCTGAACTTTATTGGCTGTACCGTAGAGGGTGCAATCTCCACCGGTGTTGCATATCATCCTCTGGGCGAGCCTGAGGAGGCTAAGTGGTGGCTCATCGGCACCGTTGACCACACTCTGGCACCCAACGACAACGAGACCGGCATCAATGTCAAGCTCAGCAAGACTTCCAAGTGGACTGTTACCAAGAACAGCTGCATGAATTCTCTGACGCTGGAAGAGGGCGCAGTGGTTGCTGCCCCTGCCGGCAAGACCCTCACCGTAACCAACTACGGCGAGCCTGTTGAGCTTAAGCCCGGCAAGCTCACCGGTAAGATCGTGATCACCGTAGCGTGATCCTGTGAACGTAAAGAATCCCCCGGAGCTTCGGCTCCGGGGGATTTTGCTGTATATAATCGTCAGGAAATATGCTCCTCAAAGAAGGAAAGCATGTCATTCAGCGCACCGATTTCCTGAAGGCCGAAGAATCCGTGATAGCCTCCGGGAACCACCCGCATGGTCAGATCCTGAAACAGATCCTGTACCTCGAAGCTGAAGAACAGGGGTGCCACAAAGTCATGGGTGCCGTGGATGATCATAACCGGGCCGTCGTAGGACTCAATGGCAGATTCGTAATTCATCTGCTGAACCTCTTTGATAAAATCACGGCCGAAGGTATAGGACGCAGCGCTGACGGTTTCGGGGGGATTTTGGGAATCAAAGGGGACACCCAGAAGGAAGCCGTGCCGGGCGTTGTCCCGCACCGCAAAGCCGGGGTACCAGAGACACATGGCCTTGATAACACCCTGCTTCTGCTGGGAGGCCAGCAGTGCGTCAACTGCACCCATGCTTTTTCCGACCACAAGGATGTTGTCAGGATCGGTAAAAGAGAGGCCCTGCACATAGGAAATAATGGCCAGTGTATCCTGAACCTGCGTGGACAGGGTCATGTCCTCCTGAGCACCATCGCTCAGGCCGGTTCCGTAAAAATCGAACCGGACGCTGGCAATGCCGTTGTCTGCAAGGATCCAGGCGATGTCATCGCACCAGTGCCGGTCGGTGGCGAGACCGTGGAGCAGAATTGCCACAGGCATCTCCTTGCTGCCCCCGTCGGGTTTGGTGAGAGTGCCACGGAGGGTATAGGAACCGGAACGGCATTCGATCTGTGTCTCTGTCCATTGTGGAGCGTGGTTTGCACTGGGAGGCTCACGGAACTCACGGAAGGGAAACTCCCCGTCTACGGCGAAGGCAGAGATGGAAAGACAGGAAAAAATAGCCGCTGCCGTCAGAACCAGAGACAGGAAGCGAAACAGTCTTTTCTTGAACACGTTTTATCAAACTCCAATAACAGTATACTGAGGGAATCTATTTGCTGACATGGTAATGGACAAATGTGAATATTCTGTGTTTATTTATCGCTTTTGTAGTGAACGGCAATTTTTGCTGTATTTACAATGGGATTTTGGCTATTATGGGGAAAACCGGGGCTGTTGACAAACTGGGTGAAAGGATATATAATGGATATACACCCCCCGGGGGTGGGGTATATCTGGGGGATGATTTTCGATAAAGGAGCCATGCTATGAATCAGGAAAAGAAACAGGCCCTTCAGGCACTGAAAACCGCCAGAGGACAAATCGACGGTATTATTAAAATGATTGAAGACGGCCGGTATTGTATTGATATTTCCAATCAGATCTTTGCCTCCTCCGCCATGCTGAAACGGGCAAACCTGCTGATTTTGAAGCAGCATATGAACCACTGTGTGTTGGAAGCGGCCGAACAGGGAAACGGCGGAGAAAAAATCAATGAGGTAATTGAAATTCTGTCCAAGGTGATGGACAAATAGGAGGGCGCGTTATGGAACAGTTTCATGTGACCGGGATGACGTGCGCTGCCTGCTCAGCCCATGTGGAAAAGGCGGTGAAGGGCGTTCCGGGGGTTACCTCCGTGACTGTCAGCCTGCTTACCAACTCCATGACTGTGGAAGGCTCCGCAGCCCCGGGAGATATTACGGCAGCTGTGGCAAAGGCCGGTTATGGGGCAACGCTGGCCGGGGCGGCGCAGGGGGGCGGGGAATCCGCTGTGGATCTTGCAGACCACGAAACCCCAAAACTGAAAAAGAGGCTTTTGGCATCCCTGTGTATTTTACTCCCCCTGATGTACCTGACCATGGGACATATGATGTGGGGATGGCCGGTGCCGGAGGCGCTGGGTTCAAACCCGCTGGCCATTGGGATCACCCAGCTGATCCTGACCGGAGTGGTGATGGTGATCAACCAGAAGTTTTTTATCAGTGGCTTCACCAGCCTTATACACAGAGCACCCAATATGGATACGCTGGTGGCCATGGGTGCCTCAGCGGCCTTTGTGTACAGCGTCTACGCCCTGTATGCCATGTCCGGCTGTGCAGTGGCAGGGGATATGACTGCTGCCAGCGGGTATCTTCATGAGTTTTATTTTGAATCTGCGGCGATGATCCTGACCCTGATCACCGTAGGCAAGCTGCTGGAGGCGCATTCCAAGGGGAAGACCACAGATGCCCTGAAAAATCTGATGAAGCTCTCCCCCAAAACAGCGGTACTGCTGGTAAACGGCGAGGAAACCGAAGTTCCCGTGGAACAGGTGAATCCCGGGGATGTGTTCGTTGTCCGTTCCGGAGAGAATATCCCGGTGGATGGTGTGATTCTGGAGGGCAGCTGTGCGGTGGATGAATCGGCCCTGACGGGAGAGAGCATCCCTGTGGACAAGGAGACGGGACACCGGGTCTCTGCGGCGACCATCTGCCGCAGCGGATATGTGACCTGCAAGGCCACCCGTGTGGGCAAGGATACGACCCTGTCCCAGATCATTCAGATGGTGTCCGATGCGGCTGCCACAAAAGCACCCATTGCAAAGGTGGCGGACAAAGTATCCGGGGTGTTTGTCCCCTGCGTGATCACCATTGCGCTGATCACAACGATGATCTGGCTGCTTCTGGGTCGTTCCGTGGGATTTGCGCTGGCTCGGGGAATATCCGTGCTGGTAATCTCCTGCCCCTGTGCCCTTGGTCTGGCCACACCTGTGGCGATTATGGTGGGCAGTGGCAAGGGGGCATCCAACGGAATCCTGTTTAAGACAGCAGCGTCTCTGGAAGCCACCGGCAGAACCGAGATCATTGCCATGGATAAAACCGGCACCCTGACCTGCGGCACACCCCGGGTCACGGATGTGCTTCCGGTTTCCGGCGTCTCCCGGGAGGAGCTGCTTCTGGCTGCATTCTCTCTGGAGGTAAAAAGTGAACATCCCCTGGCGACGGCGATTGTGGATTACGGAAAGGATGCCGGGCTGACACCTCTGCCTACAGAGCAGTTTGCGGTGGCACCGGGCAATGGCCTTTCTGGTGTGATTGCAGGTGAGAAACTGGTGGGCGGAAACCTGCGGTTTATCCGTCAGCATACGGTCATCCCCACCCGGATTCAGGCGCAGGCGCAGGAACTTGCGGAAGCAGGGAAAACACCCCTGTTCTTTACTCGGGGCGGACAGCTCCTGGGCGTGATCGCTGTGGCGGACGTGGTGAAGGACAACGCCGCACAGGTGGTCTCAGAACTGAAAAATATGGGGATTCAGGTGGTTATGCTCACCGGCGACAACAGCCGGACGGCCAATGCCATCGGTCGCCAGATCGGTGTGGAGCATGTGATCTCCGACGTGCTGCCTCAGGGAAAGGAAGCGGAGATCCGGAATCTTTCCCAGTACGGCAAGGTAGCCATGGTGGGAGACGGCATCAACGACGCACCGGCGCTGACCCGGGCGGATGTGGGCATCGCCATTGGTGCAGGAACGGATGTGGCGCTGGATGCGGCAGACGTGGTTCTGGTGCGCAGTGATCTGGCGGATATTCCCGCTGCCATCCGCTTGTCCCGCCGGGTGCTGACCAATATCCACGAGAATCTGTTCTGGGCATTTATTTACAACGTCATTGGAATCCCGCTGGCAGCAGGTGTGTATATCTCCCTGTTTGGATGGAGTCTGAACCCCATGTTCGGGGCTGCGGCCATGAGCCTGTCCAGCTTCTGCGTGGTGACCAATGCACTGC
>CAZFGL010000168.1:0-4115 GCA_964518645.1 uncultured Oscillospiraceae bacterium
AGAGGTGAACATTATGGCTGGATTTTTCGGTGGGGTACACCCCAACGATAAAAAATCCCTTTCCAGCAAAATGGCCATTGAACAGCTGCCTGCACCCAAGCAGGTAGTGATCCCCATGAGCATGCACATAGGCGCTCCCTGTAAGCCTCTGGTGAAGAAGGGCGATCTGGTGACTGTCGGTCAGAAAATCGGTGACAACACCGGGCTGTGCGTCCCCATCCATGCTTCTGTCTCCGGTAAGGTCGTGGCTGTTGAGGCCCGCCCCCATCCCAATGGTACAAACGTTATGTCTGTGGTCATTGAGAACGACTTTCAGGACACTCTGTGTGAAGGAATCGCTTCCCGGAGCAACGTGGATCAGCTGACTGGCCAGGAACTGACCCAGATCATCCACGACGCAGGCATCGCCGGCATGGGCGGTGCAACCTTCCCTACAGATGTGAAGATTTCCAGTGGTATGGGCAAGCTGGACACCATCATTGTAAATGCAGCAGAGTGCGAGCCCTACATCACGTCCGATGACCGGCTTCTCCGTGAAACACCTGACCGTGTTATCGAGGGTCTGCGTATCCTTCTGAAGATCTTCGGACTGGACAAGGGCTATATCGGTATCGAAGCCAACAAGAAAACCGCCATTCAGATTCTTCAGGATAAATGTCCTGCCGGCAGTGACGTGGTGGTGCAGGTCCTGAAGACCCGTTATCCCCAGGGCGCTGAGAAGCAGCTGATCCAGACGGTTACCGGCCGTCAGGTTCCTCCCGGGGGGCTGCCTGCCGCTGTGGGCTGTGGCGTGTTCAACGCTGCCACCTGCGCTGCCATCTATGACGCAGTTTACGAGGGCATGCCTCTGGTGCGCCGTGGCGTAACAGTCACCGGCGAGGCGATCAAAACACCGAAGAACTTTATCGCCCCCATCGGCACCCCTTATGCTGACCTGATCGCTGCTGCTGATGGCTTCTCCGAGGACCCCTACAAGGTTCTCTCCGGCGGTCCCATGATGGGCATCACCCAGTATGACCTGAACGTTCCGGTCATTAAGGGAACCAACGCCATCACCTGCTTCACCCACAAGCAGAACACCGAGGTGGCGCAGCCCCACTGTATCCGCTGTGGCCGTTGTGTGGGCGTATGTCCCATGCATCTGATGCCCCTGTATCTTTATCAGGCAGAGCGGAAGGACAACATTGACGAGCTCAACCGCCGCAACATCGGTGACTGTATCGAGTGTGGCTCCTGTGCATACATCTGCCCTGCCCGCATTCCTCTGGTACAGAGCTTCAAAAACGCCAAGGTGAAGGTCCGCGAGGCCTCCGCCAAAAAGAATTAAAGGAGGCGGCACATTATGGATCTTGAAAAAGTAAATCTTACCGTTTCCTGTTCGCCCCATGTTCACAGCGCCGACAACACCCGCAGCATCATGCTGGACGTGGTCATCGCACTGGTTCCAGCGATCATCGCAGCCACATATTTCTTCGGCATGCGCAGCCTGTGCCTTGTGGCTGTTTCCGTGGCCGCATCCGTTTTCTTTGAATGGGCTTATCGGAAACTGCTGAAAAAGGACTGCACCATCGGTGACTGCTCCGCTATTGTTACCGGCATTCTGCTGGCGCTGGTCTGCCCGGTCACCATGCCCTACTGGACGATCATCATTGGCGACTTCTTCGCCATTGTTGTAGTAAAGCAGCTCTTCGGCGGCATCGGCACCAACTTCCTCAATCCTGCACTTGCCGGCCGTGCGTTCCTGTTTTCCTATCCCGTTCTCATGACCACCTGGGTCGCTCCCGGCACCGCCCTGAATCTGATCGGCTCCAACGCAGATGCGGTCACCACCGCCACCCCCATGGCATTTCTCCATGGTGGCTCCCTCCCCACCGACAGCCTGATGAGCTGCTTTGTGGGCAACATCGGTGGTTCTCTGGGCGAGACCTCTGCGATCCTGCTGCTGGCCGGCGGTATTTATCTGGTCGTGCGCAAGGTCATCTCCCCCAGAATTCCTCTGGCCTATATCGGCACCGTTGCTCTGATTGCCTTCCTTTTCCCCGGCAGCAATGACCGTCTGCTGTGGACCGGCTATCACCTCTGCTCCGGCGGTCTGATGCTGGGTGCCATTTTCATGGCCACCGACTACGCCACCTCTCCTGTCACCGGCTGGGGACAGATCGTTTACGGCATCGGCTGTGGCCTGATCACCATGTTTATCCGCTACTTCGGCTCCTATGCCGAGGGTGTCAGCTACGCCATTCTGATCATGAATGTCTGCGTGCTCCTGCTGGATAAAATCGGCGTTCCCAAGCGCTTCGGCTATGTAAAACCCAAAAAGGAGGCAGAAGCAAAATGAAGAATTCTCAGCTTGGCTACTACCTCAAACTTACCCTGACCCTGCTGCTGATTTCTGTTGTGGTCTCCGGTCTGCTGGGTCTTACCAACTATATCACCGAGGACAAGATTGCCGCCATCAGCGTTGAAAAAACCGCTGCCTCCATGCACGAGGTGCTCCCCTCCGATTTCTACACTCAGGTGGAGTACACCGGCAGTGAAACCAACGTAGCGGCCGTTTACAAGGCCGGGGACGTGGGCTATGTGGTTGAGGTCACCCCCAGTGGCTTCGGCGGCACCATCGACATGGTTGTCGGTATTACCTCCGACGGCACTGTTTCCGGTGTTTCCATCGTATCCATGTCCGAGACCTCCGGTCTGGGTGCCAACGCCAGCAAGGACAGCTTCCGCAGCCAGTATATCGGCCAGAGCGGTGAGCTCGCCGTAAACAAGGACGGCGGTTCCATTGACGCACTGACCGGTGCTACCATTACTTCCCGGGCAGTCACAGACGGGGTCAACACCGCCCTTCGCGTGGCCTCCGAACTGATGAATTAAGGAGGTAGTTTCATGAATGTCAAAAAACAACTGAAAGACGGCCTCCTGACTCAGAACCCGGTACTGGTACAGCTGCTGGGTATGTGCTCCACCATGGCCATCACCACCACATTGTTCAACGGTCTGGGCATGGGCATCTGCGTTACCATTATCCTGATCTGCTCCAACGTGGTTATCTCGCTGCTGAGAAAGGTCATCCCTTCCAAGATCCGTATTGCCGCTTACATTGTGGTAATCGCCGGATTTGTTACCATTGTAGACCTGCTGATGCAGGCATATCTCCCCTCCCTCAGCCAGTCTCTGGGCATCTTTATTCCCCTGATCGTTGTAAACTGTATCATTCTGGGCCGTGCTGAGGCCTTCGCTTCCAAGAATTCCGTAGTTGCCTCCGCCCTTGACGGCGTATTTCAGGGCATCGGCTACACCGTGGTTCTGGTAATCATGTGTGTTGTCCGTGAATTCCTGGGCAACGGCACCTTCGGTGGCGGTATCCTCGGCCCTGACGGAGCCGGTATCCGGCTGTTGCCGGAACAGTTCCCTGCCATGATGATGATCCTGCCCGTGGGTGGCTTCCTGACCCTGGGCGTGCTGATCGCCGTGGTACAGTACTTCCTGAACAAGAAAGGAGCTGACAACAAGTGACCAGTCTTTTTTCCATCGCCATTGGCGCAATTCTGGTAAATAACTTCATCCTGTCTCAGTTCCTGGGTATCTGTCCCTTTATGGGCGTGTCCAAGAAGATGGACACTGCACTGGGCATGGGTGTGGCCGTAACCTTCGTTATGGGCGTTGCATCCGCTGTTACCTACGCCATCAACCTGCTGCTGGTAAAGCTGGGACTGGACTATATGCAGACCGTGGCCTACATTCTGGTTATCGCCACACTAGTTCAGTTCATTGAAATGTTCCTTCAGAAGGCAATGCCCGCCCTGTATTCTGCACTGGGCATCTACCTGCCCCTGATCACCACCAACTGCGCTGTACTGGGCGTCGCCCTCCAGAATACCCAGAGTGGCTACAACTTCATCGAAAGCGTTGTCTACGGTGTCACCGGCGGTCTGGGCTTCACGCTGGCTATTTTCCTGTTCGCTTCCGTCCGGGAGCGTCTGGCATCCAGCTGCGACTGCCCCAAGTGCTTTGAAGGCTTCCCGCTTGCGCTGATCAGCGCCGGACTCATCGCCCTGGCCTTTATGGGCTTCCAGGGTCTGAGCATCTTTTAATGGGAGGTAGCAGGATATGAC
>CAZFGL010000169.1:0-4066 GCA_964518645.1 uncultured Oscillospiraceae bacterium
CGTCGAAGGTACCGCCGCCCAGGTCATAAACCATGATCTTCTGGTCGTTTTCCTTGTCAATGCCGTAAGCAAGTGCAGCTGCGGTAGGCTCGTTGATGATACGCTTTACATCCAGACCTGCAATGCGACCTGCGTCCTTGGTTGCCTGACGCTGTGCGTCATTGAAGTATGCGGGAACGGTGATAACAGCCTCGGAAACGGTCTGACCCAGATAAGCCTCGGCATCAGCCTTCAGCTTCTGGAGGATCATTGCGGAGATCTCCTGAGGGGTGTAGTTCTTGCCGTCCAGGTTCACCTTTGCATCGGTGCCCATCTTACGCTTAATGGAAGCCACGGTGCGGTCAGGGTTCTGGATGGCCTGACGCTTTGCAACCTGACCAACCATACGCTCGCCGTTCTTGGAGAATGCAACCACAGAGGGAGTGGTACGGCCGCCTTCGGCGTTGGCGATTACTACAGGCTCGCCACCCTCCATAACAGCAACACAGCTATTGGTAGTACCCAGGTCAATACCGATAATCTTAGACATAATAATTTCCTCCTATATGAATCTAAATTTTTTACAGTTTTAATGTGCCAAACATCAGTTGGCGGTCTGAACCATGGCGAAACGGATCACCTTGCCACCCAGAGAGAAGCCCTTCTGGAACACCTGGACGATCTCGCCCTCCTTGTAGGCATCCCCTTCCACATGCATCACAGCATTGTGGTATGCCGGGTCAAATATCTCGCCGGGCTCACCGAACACGGTAACATCCAGCTTTTTCAGGATCTCTTCAAATCCGCTCATGGTCATCTCAACGCCCTTTTTATAAGCGGCATCGGCAGTTTCCTGCTCCAGCGCACGGCTGAGATTGTCATACACAGGCAGGAACTTCTCAATGGCACTTGCCTTGCCGTCCCGGAAAAGCACATCCTTTTCCTTCTGGGAGCGCTTGCGGAAGTTATCATACTCAGCAGCCAGACGGAGATAATTGTCATGCTCCTGCTTCAGTGCCTCCTGTGCCTCTGCCAGAGGATCGGCCTCCGGTGCGGGAGCCTCCTGAGTCTCATCCCCGGTCTCAACTGTTTCATCCACAGTTTCGTTCACAACGGTCTCCTCTGCATTCTGCTCCGCTTCCTGATTCTTTACTTCATCTTCCATTTAAGCTTCGTCCTCCTGTTTCGAGATAATGTGGTCTTCAGCCGGTGCGGGAGGCAATGCCTTTGAGAACATTTTACCCAGCCCTTCGGCGAAATATGTCAGTTTGGCGGCCACCTGCGCATAATCCATACGGGTGGGTCCGACCACGCCCAGCATACCCTGCATGCCGTCGCCCAGATCATACCGGGCCATAACCACGCTGGTATCTTTCAGCGCCTGGGACACATTTTCCGGCCCTACCAGGATCTTGACCTGATCCTCTTCATCCGGTACCGGAAGTGCTGAAATTGTATCTGCATCCAGATGGGTGATCAGCTCGTTGGCCTTTCCCACATCCTGATATTCCGGCTGACCAAGCAGCTTGGTCTGTCCGGTGACATAGACGTTGTTTTTCTGCTCCTCGCTGAGAAGGGAAACGGTATATTCCACGATCACCGACACAAGGCTCGCAGCGCTTCCGGCATTCTTCTGGATCTTTGCCATCAGCTGCGGGGTGATCTCTCCGGGAGGCAGATCTGTAAGAGAGGCATTGAGCACTGCGGTAAGACTCTTGAGGTCCTGAGGATCCACATTGACCGGAAGCTTGATCAGCTTGTTCCGGACTGCTTCGGTGCTGGTGAGAATCACCAGGATGAAACTGTGGGGTGCCGTCTGGATCAGTTCAAAATGTTCCACCGTCACTGCACGGCTCTTGGTAGCCACCGCATAAGCAGGCAGGTTTGTCAGACCTGAGATCAGCTGTCCAACCTGTGCAATGGCTTTATCGAACTCCTGAAGCCGTCCCTCCATAGCATTGGAGAGGCTCTGTGCCTCGTCCCGGCTCATCCGGTAGGACTGCATCAGTTCATCAATATAGAACCGGTAACCACTGGCAGAGGGAATCCGTCCCGCGGAGGTATGGGGCTGCTCCAGCAGGCCCTTTTCTGTCAGTGTTGCCATCTCGTTGCGTATGGTGGCAGAGGAGAAGTTCATATCCGGCATGGCCGCGATCGTCTTGGATCCGACAGGCTCGGCCGTTGCCACATAGCTGTCCACCACGGCACGGAGTATTTTCTTCTGACGATCTGTCAGTTCCATTCTTTCCACCTCTTCCTTTTTAGCACTCCAGCTCCTCGAGTGCTAAATTGAGTATACAACTCCGTCGCTGGAATGTCAATAGGGGATTATGAACAATTTTAAAACATTCCAAAATGGTTTTGTCTGTATGCTTTTCAGACGGAAAAAGAGCGGATCTTTCGATCCGCTCTCTGAACCATACAGCTTATTTCTCCGGGGCATTTCCTTTCGCCATGCACCATACCATGGGAAGCAGCCACAGGATAGACCCCACATAAAACAGTGCCTCACCGATGCTCCCCCGCATCAGGCAGCTCCCTGCTGCCATTCCGGAGAGAAGTGCACCGCAGGCTCCATAAAACAGCGTTCTTCTGGGCCGTCCCTTTCCGAAGCAGAAGCCCGCCCCCTCATAGAAGGCCAGAAGCACAAAGCACTGGGCAAACAGCATGTCGCAGTAATCCAGAATGACAGGATCCGTGCTCCAGTTTTTAAAATTCAGCACCAGCTTTACCACCAGATACACCACCGGCATCAGTTCCAGAGGCGGCACACTGATGCCCCGGGCACGGTTCCGTGCTCCAAATATCATGCAAAGGGCTGCCACAATTCCCAGAAGTCCCAGCACCACCGCCGCAGTACCGCCACCGGCAATAGTCCATACCGCCCCGCCAAGAAAGCATACAGCACCAAAAATCCCAAAGGCGACCTGAAGGGGTGTTCCCCCCAGAACCTGATAACCTCCACACCGACCGGGGGATTTCACAGCCAGAAGCATGAAGATCAGGAGAAATACCAGCCCCAACCCGATAAAAGTCATCGTGGCAGGATGCTCCGCCACCGGAAGCCCCTGATCGTCCACGGCCGCCGTGAGGAACCACAGTCTGCCGGCCAGTCCCAGAACCGTTCCCACAGTCATGAAAAAGAGAAAAATGCGTCTGAACTTCATAAAAAACCTCCGGAATGCGAAATACATTATATATTATAGCAGGATTCCCGGGCCATGGAAAGGGGAAACCGCCCTTATTTTTGTGGATAACTCTGTGGAAAACGTGAATAACCCCCCATTTTCTGTGGAAAACCCGTTCTTTTCCACAAAATACAAGCCTCTGTCTCTCTCTTTTCAGGTATATTTCCCCGGATTATCTCCCTCATATGGGCACAAGTGGTTGAAACAGAACAAAAACAGACAGCCTTCATCACAGAAAAAACACATGATTCGTCTGGAAAAAAAAACGGGTTATGCTATAATAGGATTTAATTTGGGGCGGCTGCCACACAGGAATGCAGCCAATTGTGGCCCCAATAGGAAGGAGTCTAACCCTATGAAAAACACGAAAATGCTTGCTCGTGTACTGTGTGTGGCCCTTTGCGTCATCCTCCTGAGCACCTCCGCTCTGGCTGTCGCAGGCGAACCCTACACCGGCAAGGCGTCTGACATCACCGCTCCTGAGGGCCAGCAGGCCACTCTGATCGTTGACGGTGTTGTTACCCGCTTCGACAACAGCGATGCCGAATATGACGGCAACGCAATTGTCGTCTACACCGACGATCTGGATGAGGCCGGTTCCCGTCTGTCCTCTTTCTCCGCCGGCGGTGCAGACCCCACTGACAACGACTATGCATACCACACCGCTCTGTTTGTGGATGCAAACGGCGTTGTGGATTCCAAGTCCGTTACCGAGGCTATGACCGAGGGCACCTATGATGCTACCAAGGCTGAAGGCGTTGTTATCAACGGCAACGATCCCTCTTTCAACGGCATCGTGGTTGCTGGTGGCATTGACTACACCATCACCGGCGCAAAGATTAACTTTGACACCGATGGCGACGGCCTCCAGTCCTGCGACTTCTCCGGCAAGGGCACTG
>CAZFGL010000170.1:0-3984 GCA_964518645.1 uncultured Oscillospiraceae bacterium
CCCTGAACAACACCTGCGTTGCACCTCCCCGTATGCTCATTGCATTTCTGGAAAACAACCTTCAGGCAGACGGCACCGTGCTGATTCCTGAGGTTCTCCGTCCCTACATGGGTGGCAAGGAAAAGCTGACCCCCAAGGCATAAAATATCCCCTGAAAAAAATTTAGGAGGCATTTCATATGGCTGACAAGGAAAAGAAAGGCTTTATTGCAGAATTCAAAGAATTCATCATGCGTGGAAACGTGATCGACATGGCTGTTGGTGTTATCATCGCCACTGCCTTCGGCAAGATCACCACATCTCTGGTAAATGACGTGGCAATGCCCGCCATAGGCATGCTCATCGGCGGCATCGACCTGAGCAAGCTGAACATAATTCTGAAGCCCGCCGTGCTGGACGAGGCCGGAGCCGTTGTCACTGAAGCAGTCACTCTGGGCATCGGCACTTTCCTGACCACAATTATTGATTTTCTTCTGGTTGCACTGATCGTGTTCTGTGTCATCAAGGCACTGAACAAGGTTCAGAGTCTGACCAAAAAGAAGGAAGAGAAAGCTGCTGAAGAGGCTGCACCTCCCGAACCCACCAAGGAAGAGCTGCTGCTCACTGAAATCCGCGATCTGTTAAAGGACAAATAAATGGATATTAAATTTCCCAAGCAGGAAGATCCCTTCCGCAAAACCATGGCTCAGGCCATAATCGCCTCCATCGCCACATTTATTGCCGGACTGTTTCTGGGCTACTGCCTCGGTTCCCTGTTCGGAACCAACCAGTCCATGATCAACACCACCAATTACACCGACAGCATGGCCGCCGCCCGAACTCTGTTTACTGACGGAGATCAGCTGGATTCCTACATCACCACCGGACAGATCTTCCGGAACATGGAGGGACTGCGGATCTACACCAGCCGTGACCGGGAAACCACCATGGCATGGTACGACAGTAAATTTCAGAATTCCAAAGAACTCTTCGATGACGATGTAATCAAGTCCCTCCGGGAGCTGATGCACACTGAGGAGGCCCTCTTCGGGGTCACCAATTCTCTGGAAGAGCAGATTGAAGGGGTGGAGCTGATGAACATTGCGGTTCAGGACGGCATTGTTTACTACTACCTCTATTACGATGAGGCCGGGTATGTCGCCATCGCCTTTGATTTCACCGGCGAGACCCTGACCAAAGACACGGACTATGCCCTGCCCCTGACCAAAACTGCGGACGACGATGAGGGCTACTACCAGTGGTTTATTACCTATTACATTGAGGAATAATATGAAGGACAACATCATTCTCATTGGCATGCCCGGAGCCGGAAAAAGCACCATTGGGGTCATTCTGGCCAAAACCCTGGGCATGGACTTTCTGGACACGGATCTGGCCATTTGCAGCAAAACCGGCAGAACCCTTCAGTCCATTCTGGACGAATCCGGCCAGCAGGCATTTCTGGATCTGGAGGCAGAAATCGTCTCCGGTCTCCAGCCCCACCGGACAGTGGTGGCCACAGGGGGTTCTGTCCCCCTCCGTCCCGAAGCAATGGAGCATCTGAAAAAGACGGGAACGGTGATCTATCTGAAGGTGGAGCTGGAAGAGCTTCGCCGCCGGCTCAGCAATATCACCACCCGGGGCATCGCCTTCGGGCCGGGAGAGAATCTGGATACCCTGTACGCTTACCGGATCCCCATCTACGAATCCTGGGCAGAGCTTACCATAGAGGCGGATCCCAACCGGAACGATATTGAAAACATGGTGGACGAGATCGTCTCCGCACTGAACAAATAAACCTCCGGGGCAGCGGGTTTCCGCTGCCTTCGGATTTATCCGGGGAACCGGAGTGTAGTCAGATTATGTAAACCATTTAGATCAGGAGGAACACCCATGAATGTAACCATCTATACCGACGGCGCCTGTTCCGGCAATCCCGGTCCCGGGGGCTACGGGGCGATCCTCATGTACGGCAGCCACAAAAAGGAGCTGTCCGGGGGTGAACCCATGACCACCAACAACCGGATGGAGCTGATGGGGGTCATCACCGCCCTCCGTGCCCTGAACCGTCCCTGCACCGTGGATCTTTACACCGACAGCCAGTATGTGGTCAACGCCATCGAAAAGGGCTGGGCTGTAAAATGGCGGGCAAACGGCTGGATGCGGAATAAAAAGGACAAGGCACTGAATCCGGATCTTTGGGAGACCCTGCTGGGGCTGCTGGAAACCCACAGCGTCACCTTCCACTGGGTGAAGGGTCACGCCACAAATCCCTATAACAACCGCTGCGACGAGCTGGCAGTGGCGGAGAGCAGGAAATTTCAGTAAATAATGAAGGGTTTCTTCATGAAATTCACATATTATCTCAGTGAAATCGACAAATTTCCTTGCGAATCCAACCAAGATACGCTATAATAAAAGTTAGCGATTTAAACAAAAAAGCAGCAGTAACTATTACCAAGGAGCGACGGATATGAACAAGAAACTGGAAGAGCTGTATCAGTCAAAATTTATCTCAGTGCAGCAGGCACTGGACATGGTCAAGGATGGCGACATCGTATACCATGGCTTCTACGGCAACGAGCCCAGAAACCTCCTGCGGGAATTCCATACCATCGCAAACCGGGTAAACCATGTGGACATCTGGTGCACCAACCCGGACGAGGAATACCAGTTCATCTGGGATCACTCTCTGGGCAGCAAGATCGAGGTATATACCGTTTTCTACGGCCCCACTCTGAGAAAGCATCACGCCAGCAAGCGGATCCATTATGTACCCCACCACATTCACGCTGCCGTTCCCGCCATCCGGGAATGTGGGGCAACCCCCAACGTATTTATCGCTTCTGTTACCCCTCCCGATGAATACGGCTATGTATACATGTCCGGCAGCCAGCAGACTGAGTCTGAGGTTTTTGAAATGTGCGACCTGAAGATCTTCGAGGTCAACGAAAACCTGCCCCATGTCTACGGCACCACCCGGATTCCCGTGGAGAAGGTAGATTATTTTGTAAAGGCTGACAATCCCATTTCCGAACCCACTCCCTACAGCATCCCTCAGGAGCTGTGGACCATAGCTGAGCATGTGGCGTCTCTGGTGGACGACGGAGACACCATTCAGCTCGGCTTTGGTGGTCTGCCCCATGCGGTTGCTGAAAAGCTGATGGATAAAAAGGATCTGGGTGTTCATACGGAGATGTTCTCCAACTCCCTGTACCATCTCATGGAGGCAGGGGTGATCACCAACGACCGAAAGACCATCAACCGGGGCAAGGCGGTGTGCGCATTCTGCTGGGGCGACCGGGAATTTAACAAATTCATCGACTACAACCCCGCCATTGACATGCGCCCCACCAGCTACACCAACGACCCCAACACCATTATGGCCCATGACAACATGGTTTCCATCAACTCCGCACTGGAAATCGACCTGACCGGACAGATCTGCTCCGAATCTATCGGACATGTCCAGTTTTCCGGTACCGGAGGCGCCACAGACTTCGCCTACGGCGCATTCCACTCCAAGGGCGGTAAGGGCATCATCGCCCTGACCTCCACCGCCAAGGGTGGCACCGTCTCCCGGATCAAGCCCACCCTCACCCCCGGCGCAGTGGTATCCATCCAGAGAAATCTGGCGGACTACATTGTGACCGAGTACGGCATTGCCCATATCCGCCACCTGCCCTTCCACAAGCGTGTCCAGGAGCTGATCCGCATTGCCCATCCTGATTTCCGGGAGGATCTCCGGAAGGAAGCCGAACGGCTCATGATCTGGTAAGAATGAACCCCCGACCTTTCACAGGTCGGGGGTTTTGTGTTTGTGGGAGAGGGGTATTCACACCATGTTCCGGTTTCGGAAAGGCTCCCTTGTGTAAAGGGAACTGGCAAAACCAAAGGTTTTGTCTGAGGGATTGTAACGCTGAAAGTTTCCGGGGCAGTTCGTAATCCGGATGCGGTAACAGCCCCTCCGGGGCGGTTTCACCGCCCCACCTCCCCTTACACAGGG
>CAZFGL010000171.1:0-3980 GCA_964518645.1 uncultured Oscillospiraceae bacterium
GTGTGTACTCTCCCAACCGCGTAAAATATCCACTGAAACGGGTGGACTGGGATCCGGATGGGGAGCGTAATCCCCAGAACCGAGGCAAAAGTAAATATGTTCGTATCTCCTGGGATGAAGCGGCTGAGATTGTCGCCAAAGAACTGAAACGGCAGAAGGAGAAATACGGCCCTGAGGCGGTTCTGTGTCAGTCGGATATGCATGGTGAGGGAAAGAATGTTGCCCCCAGCCATGGCTGCCCCAACCGGCTTCTGAGCCTTATGGGAGGGTATACCCTCCAGATGCGGAATATGGATTCCTGGGAGGGCTGGTTCTGGGGAGCCAAGTATGTCTGGGGCTGTGAACCGGTGGGGGAGATGGCACCTCAGTCGAATCTCTATCCGGATATTGCAAAGAATTCGGATCTCCTGCTGTTCTGGGGCTGCGATCCTGAGACCACTCCTCTGGGCGTGGTCAGCCATATGCCCTCTAGACTTTGCTACTGGCTCAGTGAGATCGGGCTGAAAAGCGTGTATGTTTGCCCGGATCTGAATTATGGTGCAGCTGTCCATGCAGATAAGTGGATCCCGATCCTTCCCAATACGGATGCTGCTTTGCAGCTGGCCATCGCCTATATCTGGATCACGGAAGGTACCTACGACAAAGAATATATCGAAAAGCACGCCTATGGGTTTGATAAGTTTGAGGACTATGTTCTGGGCCGGGAGGATGGAATTCCAAAGACACCTGCCTGGGCCAGTGAAAAATGTGGCGTGAAGGAGTGGACAATCAAGGCTCTTGCACGGGATTGGGCGAAGAAAACTGCGTCCATCATCCACGGCAACGGTGGCTGCTACATCCGTGGTCCCTACGCTTCTGAGCCTGCCCGTCTGGAGGTTATGCTGCTGGGCATGCGGGGATTGGGAAAGCCCGGTGTCCATCAGGCAAAGATGATCGAGTGGAACCTCTGGAATAAGGATTATCCTGTACCTTATCAGGGGCAGTTTGTGCCGAAAATCACTGCTATTGCAGATGCACTTCGTCCGGTAGACGGAGATGTGGAGCCACACATTAATATTGCGGGACGTTTCCAGCTGACTGATGCGCAGAAGGAGCGTGCGCCGGAACTGATCGATCTGTTCAGGCAGCTCCCTGCACCCAAGCAGTTTATTCCCCGGTGCCATATTCATAAGGCAATTCTGGACGGTCACGCGGAGTGGCGGGGACTACAGTGTTTTTCCTCGTCCCAGCAGCCTGTTGGAGATAATTATCGTTATCCCACGCAGCAGTATCAGTTCAAGGAAATGAAATACCCCCGTGAGGGGCTGAGCCGGGTGCATATGATCTGGACGGATGCGCCCTGTCAGGTTACCTGCTGGAATGATGGTAACCTTACCATGAAGGCATATCAGGATCCCTCCATCGAATGTATTGTAGCCCAGCATCCATGGCTGGAAAATGACTGCTATTTTGCGGACATTATTTTCCCGGTTGTAACAAAGCATGAAATGCACGATCTGGGCAACGACATGTCCTCCGGCGGTTATACTTCCATCTATCTGGAGCATCCCTGCTGTCCGCCGGTAGGGGAGTCTGTTTCTGACTTTGACGTTTGTGCCAGAGTGGCTGAAAAGCTGGGGCCGGAGTATTATAAGGCTTATACCGGAAATCTCAGCGAGGAAGAGCGGGTTCGTTTCTTCTATAAGGCCACCGGCTGTGAGGATTATATGACCTGGGAAGAGTTCCAGCAGAGAAAAATCTTTGTGGTGCCCTGCAAGACCCAGGAAGAGGTGGAGAAGATCCCTGCGGGACTGTACGATTTCTATCAGGATCCGGAGAATAACCCCCTCAGCACTCCTACGGGGCGTCTTGAATACTATTCTACAGAGATCGCTGCCAATACCCCGGACGATCCTGAGCGCATGCCGGTTCCTCACTGGGTCGAAAAGAGTGAATGCCACGATGAGCGGCTTTCCAGTACCCGGGCGGAGAAATATCCGCTGCTGTGTATGTCCAACCATGGCAGATGGCGTATGCATGCCCAGTGTGACGATATTATCTGGAACCGGGAAGTGGAGACCATGAAAATCCGTGGTAAGGACGGATATCAGTATGAGCCCTGCTGGCTGCATACCAGCGAGGCTGAAAAACGTGGGATCCGACACGGAGATATTGTAAAGGTATTCAACGAACGTGGTGTGGTGCTCTGCGGTGCCTATGTAACAGAACGGGTTATGCCCTCTGTTTGCTATGTGGATCACGGTGCTCGACTGGATCCCATTATTCCCGGTTGGCTGGATCGGGGCGGCGCAATCAATACCATTACGCCCACGGCAACCACTTCGAAAAACGCCACTGGTATGGCTGTTTCCGGATTCCTTGCACAGGTTGAAAAGGTGACTGACGAAGAAATGGAACAGTGGAAGCGGGATTACCCGGAGGCCTTTGCAAGAAAGATCGACCCGGATGCGGGCGTTTGTCTGGCAGGCTGGCTGGTGGATGAAAGGGAGGCAGAATAATGGGAAAAGTATTTTTGGTGGATGTGGCACGGTGCTCCGGCTGCTTCAACTGTCAGCTCGCCTGTAAGGATGAGCATTGCGAAAATGACTGGAAGCCCTATGCTGCACCCCAGCCGAAAACCGGCCATTTCTGGTGCCGGGTTCGTGAGAATGTGTGCGGAACCATTCCCAAGGTGAAGATTCATTATATCACCGGAATGTGTAATCATTGCGAAAAGGCGACGTGTATGGAAGCGTGTCCCGAGCATGCGATCACACGCCGGGAGGATGGACTTGTACTGATAGATCCGGACAAATGCACCGGATGCGGGAAGTGCAAAAAAGCCTGCTACTATGACGATGTGATCTATATGAATCAGACGCTGGGAATTGCCCAGAAGTGTACCGGCTGTGCGCACCTGCTGGATCACGGTCATACCGTTCCCAGATGTGTGGATGCATGTCCTACTGATGCCCTGAAATGGGTGGAGGAAGAAGCGGTAGGGGATGCAAAGCCTATGGTGAAGGGCGTGGGGGCCAAGGTGTACTATAAAAATATCCCTGGAAAATTCATTGCTGCCACAGTTTATGACCCTGTCGAAAAAGAAGTAATCATTGGGGCAGAATGTACTCTGACGGATGGTACGAACACCTGTAAAACGGAAACGGACAGCTATGGCGATTTCTGGTTTAAAGACCTCCCTGTGGGAACATATGATCTCACCATAACTTATCCCGGCTTCCGGGAACTGAACAGATCCGGTCTTTCTACGAAGAAAGATATAAACCTCGGGGATATACCCATGGAGCGGATATAAACGTAAACCCCGTTCAGGCGAAAAATCCTGAACGGGGTACTTTTTTATGAATAAATATATTTCGCTACAACGATTTCGGCTTCTCCGACCAGTGTTTTAAAATCCGGATCCTCGCCGTAGCATTTCTGAATACAGTCAGCCAGAGCCTCCCGATCCTGTGGAGTGAGCTTTTCGTAAAGTTCCGGATCGGCCAGAGGAAGAAGTGTTTCTGCCAGTGCCTTATAATAGGTATCAGGATAGACTGAAGTGATCTCATCGAAACGATATAAGTATTTTGCCTCCATGGGGTCTCCGTCGCGGAGGGTGGATTCAATGTCGAGCATGGCCTCTCCGCACAGTTCTGTAATTGTATTAAACAGATTTACATAAGCATGTCTGGATGATATACCCACAGTAAAGCATACGATGGCAGCAACCAGCAACAGTGTGATAATCAGATTTTTAAGATCAATCCGTCCTTTAGTTTCCACATCCTTCACTCCTCCAGATAAGTATATCATGCATGGGTTCAGGTTGCAAGCCGAATGTGTTGATTTTGTGAGGAAGTCATGAATGCAAAAAAACACCGCTGCTTTTTGCAGCGGTGTTTTGTTTAAAACAGGGAAGAAGCTAAATTACTTCAGCTCAGCAGTAGCGCCAACTTCCTTGAACTTCTCAACCATAGCCTCAGCGTCAGCCTTAGCAA
>CAZFGL010000172.1:0-3978 GCA_964518645.1 uncultured Oscillospiraceae bacterium
GTGTTCACCGATATGGCAACGGATTTGGAGCGTTGCTCCGACCACGCCATCAATATCGCAACCGCCCTTGCGGAACAGCTTTAAATCTGTCTTTAAGCCAGCCGGAACACCGCTTCCGGCTGGCTTTTTGCAGCAAAAGGGATTTCAGAAAATCAGTTGACAAAATGGATGTTTGTTATAGAATAAATATAAAATGATTTCAATGTTCACTGGAAAGGATGTTTGAATATGTTCAGTAATCCCCAGCGACAGTTTGACTTGTTAAAGAAACTGGGTTTTGTTCGGATCTGCGGTACCCCGGAGGAATTGAAAGCTGCCCACATCATCATGGATGAGATACGCAGCATCGGCTTCGAGCCTGTTCTGGAACCTTTTTATGAGAACCGCTGCTTCCCCGTGGAGGCAAAGTTCACAGTAACACAGCCGGTGGAGCAGGAATTTCCTGTCCGTGGATACTTCTACTGTGATCCTGTAAACGTGGTGGATCAGGAGTATGATTTTTACTATCTGGAGTATCTTGATCCCATCAGCCTGAAGCTGGCGAATGGGAAGTTCGTGCTGACCAATCTCATGCAGATGAATGCGGAGATTTACGGAAAGCTCTTCCGTGCCGGAATCAGGGGAATTATGACCATGGACGGTACCATCCGTGATCACCGGGAGGAAACAGACCTGCATACTGGCCGTTTCCGTGCATATACCAGAAACAACGGGTTGCTCCCCGGTCTGAAGATCCGTATGATCGATGCACTGGAACTTGTTAAGCTCCAGCCCGAAAAGGTGCGCATTACAGTCCGTTCTGAAGAAAAGACCATCACCTCCCACAATGTGGCTGTGACTGTCCCCGGCACCGAGTACCCGGATGAATACATAGGCGTCGGGGCACACTATGACAGTGTGGAATTCTCCTCCGGCGTATGGGACAATGCCGCCGGTGTGGTCACTATTATGGAGCTGCTCTGGTACTTCAGGGAACATCCTCCCAAGCGCACCGTGAAGTTCTGCTTCTTTGGGGCAGAGGAGATCGGTCTGAAGGGCTCCAGAGCATTTCTTGAGGCCCATCCTGAGGATCAGGAAAAATATATATTCATGTTCAATGCAGATGTGGGTGCCAACGTGCTCGGTTCCAATGTGCTTATGACCACAGCTCAGGAGTCCTTTGACGGCTATGTCAGTGGGAAGGCATATGCCCACGGCTTTCCCTGCAAGGTGGTGCAGGAGGTCATGTCCAGCGACTCCGCCGTATTTAACGATTACGGTATCCCGTCCCTGTGCTTCATGCGGGACGCTCCCATGGGTGCCGGATATATGCACACGCGCTTTGACATGATCTCCCTTTTGGCCCCTCACGCACTGACCCCCATCACAGAATTTCTGATTGCAATTGCAGATGAAATGGTCAACAGCGTGATTTTCCCGGTGGAGCGGGTCATTCCCCAAAAGCATCAGGACACCATTGTGGCCCGCTATGGCTTTGAGACCTGTGTAACCGCCAAAAAGCGTGAAACCAGCAAACACTAAACAGACGAAATCAGGATAAGGAGACACTTCATGGGTGAACGAATCTATTTGAATAACGACTGGCTGTTTTCCGAAAATTTCGAGGAAAATATGCTTACCGAAAAAATGACCAAAGAACAGGGGTGGACTGTCCGTTTGCCCCACACCACCGTTCAGACACCGCTCCACTATTTTGATGCAGAGCTGTATCAGACCGTTTCCTGCTATCAGCGTCTGCTGAAATGGGACAACCGGTTTGAGGGAAAAACAGTTCAGCTCACCGTGGAAGCCGCTGGGCATGTGGCATCGGTTTATCTGAACGGAAAGCTGCTGGCAAATCACCGCTGCGGTTATACCGCTTTTACGGTAGACCTCACCGGCAAACTGCTCACCAAGGGTAAAAATCTGATCACCATCAAGGTGGACAATCGTGAGTCTTTGAATGTTCCGCCCTTCGGAGGGGATATGGACGGCATGGCCTATGGTGGCCTGTACCGTGAGGTTTATCTGGAAATTCTGGATCCCTGCCATATTGACGACGTATTCTCCAAAGTTCATCTCACAGAGGATGGGGTGCGTCTGGACTGCGATATTTATGTGTCCCGTGCCTGCCGGAATCAGGACATCCACACGGTTCAGTCCATCTACAGCGACACCGGTGCTTTGCTTGCAAAAATGCCCCAGGACAAGGACAGTTACCTGTTCCACAATGTCTCCCTCTGGACACCGGAGACCCCCACACTTTATACCCTGAAAACAGAGCTTTTTAAGGGCGATATGCTGGTTGACATCCGGGAGGATCTGATTGGCTTCCGGGAGGCTGAATTCAAGGCCGACGGCTTCTATCTCAACGGAGAAAAGTATAAGCTCCGGGGCATCAACCGTCACCAGAGCTATCCCTATGTTGGCTACGCCATGCCCGAGAGCATGCAAAAATTTGACGCAGAGCTGATCAAAACAGAACTTGGCCTCAACGCCGTCCGCACCTGTCATGAGCTGCCCAGCCAGCACTTCCTGAACTGGTGTGATCGTCTTGGTCTGTTGGTCATTGTTGATTTCCCCGGCTGGAAGTATGTCGGTGATGACGTATGGAAGGATCAGGCCATCGAAAACATCTGGGAACTGATCCCGCAGTACCGGAATCATCCCTCTATTATTCTCTGGGACACCAGAATCAGCGACGCAGAGGACGACACGGAGTTCTTCGCCCGTACGAACCAGACCACCCATGTACTGGATGAGACCCGTCAGACCGGCGGTGCCCGCAGTCTTCGTCAGGGCAGTATTCAGGAGGATGTTTACGGGTATAATCAGGGGAGTGCCCTTTCTTCCAGAGAAGAGGCCACAGCTGATACGGAAAAGGGCTTCCTGTTCTCCCGCTATGGAGCTTTGGAGGCAAAGCCCTTCGATTCTGAGACCCGACGCACAGAGCAGATGCTCCGCCACGGTGCGGCAATGAACGCATATTTTGAAGATGACTCTACCGCCGGTGGCTTTGGCTGGTGTATGGCAGATTACAACATTCACCGGCACAACAGCTGCGGTGACAGTGTTTCTTACAGCGGTATCATGGATATGTTCCGCAACCCCAAGTCGGCTGCATTCCTCTATGCCTCCCAGCAGGACGAAAGCCCTGTGCTTGAGATCTCTTCCGGAATGTTCCCCGGAGAATACGCAGAAGAGCCTGTAAAAGGCCCCTATGCTGTGACCAATGCCGACTCCGTTCGGGTCTATAAAAATGACCAGTTCCAGCAGGAATATACCGACAGTCCTTATTCCTGCCTTCCTCACGGCCCCATTCTTCTGGATGGCTGCTGTCCCGACGGCCAGAAGGATGTATACCGTTTTGAAGGCATCCGTGACAATCAGGTCGTCTCCACTGTGGTAAAGGGCTGTGATGATGGCGTAGTCCTCCGGGCTGTTCCCAGCCATACACAGCTGGCCGAGGGCAACACCTATGATGTAGCCGCCATCCGGATTCAGGCAGTGAGCGGAAACGGGAACCTGCTTTCCTACTTTCAGGAGCCTGTGTTCCTGACTGTAAGTGGCAATCTGGAACTGATTGGCTCCGATGTCATCAGTCTGAAGGGTGGCATGTGCGGCACCTATGTCCGCACGGTGGGTACCGCAGGAAGCGGCGCCCTGACCGTCTCCGTGGACGGCTGTGCCCCTGTGACCATTGATTTTGAAATCACAAAATAAACGAATATGCCCGCCGGAATTCCCGGCGGGCATAATTTTATAACTCCTGAAACTGTTTGATATATTCTGCCACTGAGCGGCTCATTTCTCTGGAAAAATCGGAATTGTACTTCCGGCTGCAAAATGTCCGGCACCAGTCCTCAAAGGGCTTTCCCACTGCATTTTTCGAGAACATCTCCCGAAGCTCTTCTTCGTCCATAACCCGATAACCATTCTCGTGAACCATGTGCTTCAGCTGACACCGCTGAGGCTTTTCACGACGAAGCTGCTGCCGGG
>CAZFGL010000173.1:0-3939 GCA_964518645.1 uncultured Oscillospiraceae bacterium
GGTGCTGAAGGAGATGAACCGGCGGTATACCGCCGCACAGTATCTGGAACTGGTGGATTACGCCAGAAAGGTGATGCCGGATATTGTCCTCACCTCTGACGTGATCGTGGGCTTCCCCGGGGAGACGGACGAGGAGTTTGAAGATACCCTGAAGCTGGTGGAGCGTGTGGGCTACGATGCCCTGTTCACCTTCATCTATTCCCCCCGGGAGGGAACCCCTGCGGCGAAGATGCCGGATCCCTACACCCGGCAGCAGAAGCAGGCCCGGTTTGACCGGCTGCTGGAACTTCAGAACCGGATCTCTCAGGAAAAACACAACGCATATGTGGGCCGCACCTTCCGGGTGCTGGTGGACGGCGCGGACGGAGAATTCCTCACTGCCCGCACCGATGGCGGCCGTCTGGTACGGCTGAAGGGAGAAGAACATATGATCGGTACCTTCCGAAAGGTACGCATCACCGGAAACACCACCTGGAGTCTGGTGGGTGAAATCGAGGAGGAACTGTAAATGGCAGAGCTTACGCCCATGATGCGGCAGTATCTGGAGATGAAGGAGAAAAACCAGGACTGCATCCTGTTTTTCAGATTGGGCGACTTCTATGAGATGTTCAATGAGGATGCCAAGCTTGTTTCCAAGGAGCTGGATCTGACGCTGACCACCCGGGATCGGGGCAAGCCGGAGGATCAGCGGACACCCATGTGCGGGGTGCCTTATCACAGTTGTGAGAGCTATATCGCCCGGCTGGTCGCCCGGGGCTACAAGGTGGCCATCTGCGAACAGATGGAGGATCCGGCACTGGCCAAGGGGATCGTGAAACGGGAGATCACCCGGATCATCAGCCCCGGCACGGTCACGGAGAGCTCCATGCTGGAAGAGGGCAAGAACAACTATATCGCCTGCATCACCGCCTTCGGGGGTGACTGGGGCATCGCCTTCTGCGACGTTTCCACAGGCGCATTTTATGCAACAGACGGTCAGGGCGGGGGCGCCCGGGCCAAGATCATTAACGAACTGGGCCGGTTTTCCCCTTCGGAGGTCATGCTGGGCTGCGAGGCCATCGGGGACACGGTTTTGATGAACGCCCTTCGGGAGAAATTAAAATGCTGTGTTCAGGTGGGCAAGAAGAGCCTGTTCGACGAGGACGAGGCGGAACAGGCAGTAAAGACCCAGTTTGCCTGTGAGGATCCGGCGACCCTGGGAATTAAAAGCCGGGGGACGCTGGTGGCCTGCGGCAGTCTGATCCGGCATCTCCGGGATGTGGAGAAGTCCGAACTGAGCCATATCAATCAGATCAACGTCTATATGACCGGTCAGTTTATGGAGCTGGATCTTACGGCCCGGCGGAATCTGGAACTGACCGAGACCCTCCGGGGCAAGGAAAAACGGGGAAGCCTGCTGTGGGTGCTGGATAAGACCAGAACCGCCATGGGCGGCAGAATGCTCAGAAGCTATCTGGAAAAGCCCCTGCTCCGGCCTCAGGAGATCACGAAACGGTCGGAGAGCGTGGAGGTGCTGGTGAACAACTCCGTGGAGCGGCAGGAATTGCAGCTGGTACTCCGGGAGATCACCGACATGGAGCGCTCCATCGGGCGGATCGTGGCGGGAACCGCCAACGCAAGAGATCTGCTTTCCCTGACCACGGCCATGCAGCATCTGCCCCAGCTGAAGCAGATGCTCCGGCAGCTGTCCGGGGCACGGCTGAAGGAACTGATGGTACGGCTGGATCCTCTGGAGGATCTGTGCCAGGAACTGAGCCGGGCCATTGTGGACGATCCCCCCTTCACCGTCCGGGAGGGCGGTATGATCCGGGAGGGCTACGATGAGCAGGTGGATTACCTCCGGGGAATTATGTCCGGCGGAAAGGGTACCCTTGCCAGCATCGAGGCGGCGGAACGGGAGAAAACCGGTATCCCCAAGCTGAAGGTGGGCTACAACCGGGTATTCGGATATTATATTGAGATTTCCCGGAGCTATCAGGGGCAGATCCCTGAGGGCTATATCCGGAAGCAGACCCTTGCCAATGCAGAACGTTATATTACCCAGGAGCTGAAGGAACTGGAGGCCACCATTCTGGGGGCCAAGGATCGGATCACCGCCCTGGAATATGAGATATTCACCCGGCTGAGAACCTTTGTGTCCGATCAGGCATCCCGGATCCAGCAGACCTGTTCGGCCATTGCGGAGGCAGACGTGCTCTGCTCTCTGGCACAGGCGGCGGAAGAGAATAATTACGTCCGGCCGGAGGTGGATCTGTCGGACGAGATCCGGATCGTGGACGGGCGACATCCCGTGGTGGAAAAAATGCTGACAGACAGTCTGTTTGTCCCCAATGACACCACTCTGGGTACTCCCACCCACCGGGTCAGTGTGATCACCGGCCCCAACATGGCAGGTAAATCCACCTATATGCGGCAGGTGGCGCTGATCGTGCTGATGGCACAGATCGGATCCTTTGTCCCTGCGAAAAGCGCCCGGATCGGTGTCTGTGACCGGGTATTTACCCGAATCGGCGCATCGGATGACCTCTCCTCCGGTCAGTCCACCTTTATGGTGGAGATGAACGAGGTGGCGGAGATCCTGAGCCATGCCACGTCCCGGAGTCTGCTGATTCTGGATGAGATCGGCCGGGGTACCTCTACCTTTGACGGCATGGCCATTGCCCGGGCGGTGCTGGAATACTGCGCAAGTCCCAAAAAGTTGGGGGCGAAGGTGCTCTTTGCCACCCATTACCACGAACTGACGGTGATGGAGCAGGAGATCGAAGGGCTGAAAAACTATAACATCGCCGTAAAACAGCGGGGGGAGGATGTGATCTTCCTCCGGAAGATCGTTACCGGGGGTGCTGACCGGAGCTTCGGTATCGAAGTCGCCCGGCTGGCGGGGATCCCGGACAAGGTGGTCTCCCGGGCGAGGGCGATTTTGAAGGAGCTGGAGGCCGGCGGTGCCGCTCCGGCAGTGACAAAGGCGGCCCCTCAGGAGGATCAGATCAGTCTTATGGACGTGGGCGGCGGACAGATCGCCCAGCGGCTCCGGGAACTGACTTTGGAGACACTGACCCCCATTGAGGCGCTGAACATTCTGTATGAACTGAAAAAGATGGCGGGAGAATTGGGATGAGAGAGAGTTTCACAATTCAGATGCGCCGGTATGAGATCATTGCCGGTGCGGTCTGGTTTCTCATTTATCAGTTCTGCATGGGATTTCTGCTGGAACTGATTTTCAGCGTGTTCCATGTGGAATATAATACGGTACTGCTTAACGGTGTGTATTTCTTCGTGAATTTCGGCATTACCATCATTATTTTCCGGCGGTTTCTGGCCTACAGTCTGCCGGTGGCGGCGGATCATCCCCTCCGGTTTTTGAAGGGGCTCCTGATCGGGTTCTGCACCTACTGGGTGCTGTCGGTGTGCCTGAGTGCTCTGGTGGAGCTGTTTGGGCTCAGCGCATGGGTACCCAACGACGACACCATCACCGAGATCGCCGGGGTCAGCTACAAAATGATGTGGGTGGGCTCGGTACTCCTTGCCCCCATCACCGAGGAGACACTGGTTCGGGGGCTGATCTTCGGAAATATCCGCCGGAAGAACAGAACCCTTGGGTATATTATCACGGCGCTGGTGTTTGCCCTGATGCACACCCTGCCCTATATCACCCAGATGAATCTGCTGGATTTCGGGTATAACCTGCTGGTTTACGGGCTGCCCAGTGTGGCTCTGTGTGTGTGCTATGAATATTCCGGGTGCATTTGGGCACCGGTACTGCTGCATATGGCGGTGAACGCCATGGGGATGAGCGCCCTGTAAGGGGATTACGAACTGCTCGGAAGCTTCCGGGGTTACAATCCCTCAGACAAAACATTCGGTTTTGCCAGGTCCCTTTGCACAAGGGAGCCTCTCCGAAACCGGAACAGGTTACAAAAACCAGTAAAATGTTAGAAC
>CAZFGL010000174.1:0-3884 GCA_964518645.1 uncultured Oscillospiraceae bacterium
ACTTTGTGCATTTTACAAGTCATTTTTCATAAAAATCGTCAATTTTTTTGTCTAAATCCCCGTATCCCATGGCAGTTTCCACAAAACGCCTGCGGAAATCCGGGTGATTTCCGCGTCGTTTTTGTGCAATCTTACCTGAAAGGCTCAATTTTTCATTCGGCGGTTTCCCGTTCTTTGCGAATTATTTTCCGCTTTTTCAGAACTTTTTACGCCATTTTCAGCATTTTACCATAGGGGTCTTCTCCCTTCATTTTATTCAATATGCACATACCCTAGAACACCCCTTCGGTCTCCCGGCGTGGGAAAGAAAAAGTGCCGGAGCATCCCCTCCGGCACCTTCTGCTATACCACAACTTCGATTTTGTTCTCCCGGACCAGCACCGTGGCCCTTCCATTCCATTTTCCTGCCGCGAGAAGTGCCGCCAGTGGATCCACCACCTCATCCCCAAGAATGCGCTGAAGACTGCGCACCCCGTAGGCATCCCTGCTCCATCGCTTTGTCAGATAACCGGCCACTTCCGGTTCCACCGTCAGGGTTCTCCCTTCCCGCTCCAGATCCAGTTTCATTTCCTTCAGGAGCTTTGCAGCAATGGACTCCCGGGCAGCCTCATCCGGAACCTGAAAGGGCACCACTGCATCCAGCCGTCCCAGAAATTCTTTTGGGAAGCACTCCTGCAACTCCTTTTGTACTGCTTCCGTTTTGTCTCCCCCGGTGCCTGCAAACCCCAGACTGCATCCGTTGCGCATAATGGCATCCGCCCCCAGATTGCAGGTCATTACCACCACTGTATTCCGGAAATCCACCGTATTTCCCTCTGCATCTGTCAGCTTTCCTTCGTCCATGATCTGGAGCAGCAGCCCCCGTACATCCCTGTGTGCCTTTTCTATTTCGTCAAACAATACCAGCGAATAGGGGTGG
The DNA here is from genome assembly GCA_964518645.1 of uncultured Oscillospiraceae bacterium. Lineage (GTDB taxonomy): Bacteria > Bacillota > Clostridia > Oscillospirales > Oscillospiraceae > HGM13006. Next base: position 920 of record CAZFGL010000174.1, read on the forward strand.
TTCCTTACCTTCTCCGTAAGCATTCCCCCTTCCCCATATCCCGCATACCCCGGCGGGGCACCAATGAGGCTGGCCGTTCCGGTTTTCTCGCTGAGTTCCGTCATGTCCAGATGGATCAGTGCCTCCCGTTCCCCGTACAGTTCCTCCGCCAGCGCACGGCACAGTTCGGTCTTGCCGACCCCTGTGGGCCCGGCAAACAGAAAGCAGCCCTTGGGTCTCTTTCCTCCACCGTAGCCGATCCGGGTCCGGCGCAGCACCTTCGTCACCGTCCCGATGGCCTCCTGCTGTCCCAGCACCCGCCGGTTCAGCCGCTGTTCCAGCCCCAGAAGCCCTCCGTCCATCCGTTCCAGCACCGCATTTTCCGGCAGTCCCATACGTCTTGCCACCACCGCCGCCATATGCTCCGGCTCCACCCGAGCCAATGTGCCGTGACTTTTTTCATAAAGCTCCCGGTTCAGCCGTCCCAGTTCGTCCCGGAGATCCGCCGCTTTTTCGTACTGCTTCTTTTCAATTGCACCGCTGAGTTTCTGTTCCAGATTCTTTCTCTGTCGCCGCTGCCTTCCCGTCATACTGTTTTCCCGGCGCAAATGAACCATGGCCGCCGCCTCGTCCATCAGATCAACCGCCTTATCCGGCCAGCACCGCTGGGGAAAATACCGCTGACTCAAATTCACCGCCGCCTTCAGGGTCTCATCTCCGTATGTGACCCCGTGAAACCGCTCATAATCCGGGCGGATCCCCTTCAGAATCAAAAGGGTCTCCTGCTGATCCGGTTCCTCCACCGTCACCCGGGAAAACCGGCGGCTTAGCGCCGCATCCTTTTCAATATACTTCCGGTATTCCTTCTCCGTGGTAGCCCCGATCATCTGAATTTCCCCACGGCCAAGGGCAGGCTTTAAAATATTTGCCGCATCAATGGCTCCCTCCGCAGAACCCGCCCCCACAATGGTGTGCATCTCATCCACAAACAGAATAATGTTTCCCGCTCGGGTCACCTCATCCAGAATGTCCCGCAACCGTTCTTCAAACTCTCCCCGATATTTTGTCCCCGCAACCAGAGATGACATATACAGTGCCACAACCCGTTTCCCCTGTAATCGCTCCGGTGGCTGTCCCAGTGCGATCTCTCTGGCCAGTTTTTCTGCCAGAGCTGTTTTTCCTACCCCAGGTTTACCCACAAGGGCAGGATTATTCTTTGTTTTTCGGCACAGGATTTCCATGATCCGTTCCACTTCCCGTTCTCTTCCGATTACCGGGTCGCATTTCCCCTCCTGTGCCTTCTGGGTCAGATCCTGACTGAAACGATCCAGTAGCTTTGTCACCATCTGCCCCTCTCCCCCTTTCCTCTGAAGCATGTATCGTGTGCCGTCCCGACGGAGCTGTTCCGGATCCGCCCCGGTCATTTCCAGCACCTGCAATGCGGTACACGGGCTACTTAGAATCCCAAGAAGCAGATGGATCGGCTCCACCGGACTGTTTCCGGCCTTCTCCCCCGCATGTTTCAGGCATTGGATTCCACCTGGGGTCAGTCCCTGAAAGGGTACCGTCCCCGGCGTTCCTTCCCCACGCAGCTGCCGGGTCAGTTCCATCAAAAGAGGTGGATTCAGCCCCTGCTCCCCCAGCAGCTGTTTGAGCCCCACACAGGAGGCTGTCCCCAGCAGAAGGTGTTCGCTGCCCACATAGCTGTGTCCCAGCGCACTGGCCGCCTGAATTCCCCGCCGGACGCAGCCCCGGGCGGATATTCCCAGTTTTCTTCTCACGTTTCCGTCACCTCCCGCCGAATTTATCATTTCCAGATTTCAAAGGTTTCAAAACTCTATCAGGAGATACAAAAAAATCACACAGAAAATAATTGCATTTTCTAAAATCCATGCTACAATGAAAGGCAAGGAACTTCGGTTCAAAAAAAATGGAGGTGTATCCAAGATGGCATTCAAGATCAACGATGATTGCATTTCCTGCGGCCTGTGCGCCAGCAACTGTCCTGTTGAGGCTATCGCTCCCGGCGATGAGCATTACATGATCAACGAAGACTCCTGCATCAGTTGCGGCACCTGCGCTGACAACTGTCCTGTAGAGGCTATTGCCGAGGACTAATGCGTACTGAAAAGAATGGGTGCCACAGTGTGGCACCCATTCAAACTATTACAGGAGGGTTTTCCCCCATGTCACAAACACTATGGGACCACGGCCCCATTTTACATCAGTCCACCGGTGTGTTCCCCATGGGTACCGACTCCGTTCTGCTCGCCACCTTCGCCCGCCCCGGAAAACGTGACCGGGTGCTGGATCTGGGAACCGGCACCGGAATCCTGCCCATTCTGCTTCTTTATGAGCGTCCGGAACTGACCGCCTCCGCAGTAGAGCTGGAGGAAACCGCCTGCAATCTGGCACAGAAGAATTTTGATGCCAACGGTCTGTCCTCCCGGATCCGTCTGCTTCGGGGGGATCTGCGGCAATACCGCACCCTGATTCCCACCAGCCAGTTCGACCTCACCGTGTCCAATCCCCCTTATTTTGGCGTTGGCTCCGGGCCGGAGGCCGCATCCGGGCTGGCAAATGCCAGAGGCGACGGCACATGTACACTGGACGATCTTTGTCAGGCAGCAGCCTGGGCTACCCGTTGGGGCGGCAGTTTCTGTCTGGTATTCCGTCCTGACCGGCTGTGTGACCTGATCGTCAGTCTCCGCACCGCCGGTTTTGAACCCAAACGGCTGCGTCCGGTACACCACACTGCCACATCTCCGGTCAATCTGATTCTTGTGGAAGCCCGCAGAGGCGGAAACCCCGGTCTTGTCTGGGAGAAGGATCTGTATCTGCGCACGGAAGCAGGTACGGAATCCCCGGAGCTTCAGCGGATCTATCGCAGAAATCAGGAATCATAACTATATCGAAAGGAGCGTCCCCATGTCCGGCTCTCTGATTCTCGTTCCCACCCCCATTGGTAATCTGGGGGATATCTCCC
>CAZFGL010000175.1:0-3882 GCA_964518645.1 uncultured Oscillospiraceae bacterium
GAACCACGGTGTCCTCCACCAGCTCCGGCACCCATGTTACTGCAAAGGCAACGGTGGTGTTGGCGAAGTCAAAGCCGGTGAACACCTCATCAGTGGTGTAGGAGCCGGGTACGGTGTACTTGGTGGCATCGGACTTGGTGTTGAATACATAGGTGGTGTTGCCGGTGCCGGTAATGGTGAAGTTGTTCCGGTCGGTGTTCTCGGCGTATACGTTGATCTCATATTCCGCAGTGGAATCATACAGGGTGTATACATCGGGAAGCAGTGCGCTTGCAACCAGATCCTTGGCCAGCATGTTCTCCACGCCCTCGCCTGCATTCCAGATCACGGAATAGGTCACAGGATCAGTCACATAAACAGCCTCTGCGAAGGGGATCACCTTGCCGGCGGTATTAACAGGCTTGCCCTCGCTGTTTACCAGATAGAAGACGTAGGAAACCTGTGCGCCGTTCCAGGTCATCTGGGGAACGGGGAACACCTTCTGGCACTCGTTGTCCAGATAGTTGGTGTAAACAATGTTTGCGTAATCGTTGGTGGGATAGGTACCTGCCTCAACCTGAGTCTCACGGCTGGTCGCATCGGTGGAGTTGTCCAGATGTACGAAGTACTGGAGGGCCAGCTCGGTGGTATCCAGCTTGTCAGCGTGCCAGGTGATGATCTTGGTGCCGCTGTTATAGGTGAAATAAGTACCGTTGATGGTGCTGACCTGACCGCCCAGCGCATCCACATGGGTGCAGCCTTCGCAGTCCTCTCCGTCTACCGTATGCTTCCATGCGGTGCCGTCATAGGAGAACTTCTCCAGCACAGCGGGGTTGGGCTTCCGTTCCTTGTTTTCATCCAGCTGGTACTGAACCACCTGAATGTAGAAGTCCTGAGTGTCCAGACCGCTGCCGACGGGTGTCTCAAAGACCACGGAATACTCGTCTGCAACCTTGTCGGTGACGGTAACGTTGGTAGCTGCCTGCTTGATCTTGTTGGCGATCTGCTTCAGCAGTTCCTTCAGACCGTCTGCGGACTCATCCTTTCCGATAAACTGGGCATATTGGGTGAAGTCCTTGCCACCGGTGTAGGCATTGCCGTCCTTGGTGCCGGCCATCTTCTTCAGAATGGTCTGTGCATTGCTGTCGTTCAGCTGAATGCCCACGGTGTAAACGGTGACACCTGCATTCTTCATCTGGGTGGTGTAATACTCCGTCTTACCTGCAAGGGTTGCGGTGGAGTAGTTGTTATAGCCCATGTCGGATACATTGCCATCGTCATTCACATAGGCAAAGCCGGTGGTCGGCTGACCGTCGGTGATAAAGATCACATACTGCTGACGGTTGGGATACTCTACCTTGGCATCATTGAGTACGTCATAGCACTTCTTGGTGGCTGCGGCATAGTTGGTGCCGGAGCCGGTGTTAGCGTCTTTAATATAGTTGGTAACGGTGTTCTTTGCATTTGTCAGGGAGGCGCTGGTATAAGTGGACAGGGACAGAACCTCATTGACTGCCTGCGCATAGTTCTGAGGTTCTCCATATTCGCCATTGGTATAGCCATTGAAGGCATAAAGTGCCACACGGTTTCCGTTGACAGAACCGTCCTCATTCAGGAGCAGGGCATCCAGTGCGGTAGTAGCAGCGTCCCGGGCTGCGGTAACACGGTCTGCGTAGTTATTTTCGCTCTTCTTCATGGAGATGGACATATCCAGCATGATCACAACGTCGATCTCGTTGCCGGTGGAGTAGGGTACGCCGGTCATGCTCAGCTCCACCTGAGCGGTACCGGTCTCAGAGAAGTTCCCCACTGCGGTGGCGTTCTTGTCAATACGGACAGCACCCTCGTTGGGATACTCAGGAAAATCGTTGGTGCCGTCGGAGGGAACGATATAAGCGCTCTTGCTGGCGGAGACGGTAACCAGATCGGAATACTCCGTACCATCGGGAGCGGTATAGGTGACCTTGATCTGCGCGGTGCCCTCGCTGCCGTTGAAGGTAACGGTACCGGTCTCGTCCAGGTTCCGGATAATGCCGTTGGGATCCGCAGACACAGTCCACTGGATGGAGCCGTTCTCAGGAACATGCACGGTGTTGCCGTCAGCAGCTTCCTTCTCCAGGGAGTAAGTAAGGATCCGGGTCATGCCGTCGTTCACGCTCTTAACCAGAATCGTATCCACGGACTTATCCCCGTCCAGAATGTCGATGACATATCCGGCAGGAACTGCGGTAATGTCGATGGTGTCCCAGATGGTGTAGGTCTCACCGTCCTGGGTCCAGGTATATGCAGCCTTCACGGTGGTAGTGCCCTCCACACCGGTGAATGTCACAAGGCCGGAATTGTTTACAGTTGCCACGGATTCCCCGGTGGAGGTATAGGTCCAGGAACCGCCGGCAGGTGCCTTGGGAGACGCAGCAGCATTCAGCTGCACCGTTGTCCCACTGGTCACATAGTTCTCGGTTACTGCATCGGCAGTGCCGTTGCAGGTAACGCTTGCGGAGTAGGTCACTTCCTCAGTGGCCCCCACGTTGATCGTGGAGAGGGTGTAGAGGTAGGCGTTGCCAGACGACCAGGCCAGCCCCCAGGAGCGACCACTATAGTGCAAATGATACGAACCCCAATATGTCCCCGAGTATTTGATCTCATCTTCAGTAACAGTCCATTCTTTGGAGCTACTGCTAATGGAAAGGTCGACTCTGTCGCCGTAGAGATACTTGCCTCCGTTGGCGAAGGTATAGGTGCTGCTTCCGGCAGCAGTCCACTTGATGGCATCGGTCACAGCAGAGGTCTCAATATAGCTGTTGGTTCCCTCTGTCTTTACAGTTACATCAGCAGATGCAACACTTCCGTTGTCATTTTTAAGAACCTTTGCACTTCCAGCAGAGGCAGAGCTGACGATCAGGTACACGCCACCGTCTGTCACAGTGGTGGTGCGCACCCAGACCTCCTTCGGGGTACCGGCAGTTGCCGGGAAGGTCACGGTGCCGTCACCGTTATCAACGCCCACGGCTGCCACTGTCTCAACAGGTGCAGACTCATTCTCAACAGGTTCGGACTCCACCTGTTCAGCATCAACAGGTTCAGAAACCACGGCATCCTCGCCGGAGACCACAGTCTCCTCCGGGGTTTCGGTCTCTGCGGGCTGCTCCGACACAGGTGCCGGATCTGCCGGTGCGGACTGCTCCGGCACGGTCTCCTCCAGCGCAGAAGTCTCCGCCGTCTGGGGGTCAACCACTGCATCCGAAGCAAACACTGCCGTGGGCAACAGGGTGACCATCATGGTCAGCACAAGCAGCCACGAAAGCATCCGTTTCCACTTAGATCTCATAAGAATTCCTCCTCGCTTGGGTCTTGCCGGTCGCCCGGCAATATTTGCCAGTTATCTATTGTAATGGCACTTCTTTATTTCTTCATTATTATATGGCAATTTCTAGTTTATGTCAATATCTCAAGTCAATTTCTGCGAACAATTTTACACCACAACCCCTTGTGGTTACTGGGTTTTTCAGGCTGTACAGCCACAATATATTGCACTCAGAGTAATTTATGCCACTAAAATTTTTTCCATTTTCGACAAACATACCCCAGCCCCCTTTTCTCTATTTTTTCCTTGACTTCCCCGGCTATGTAGATTAAAATGTGTCTGTATGCCGCTATGGTGGAATAGGTAGACACCGTGGACTTAAAATCCGGTGGGTGGTCCGATCGACCAAATCCGGAACCCCTTGCAACCACGACACTTTCTGAAATCAGTTTTTCAGAAAATCTTAGCATCCCTCCTGAACATCCCTCCAAGTTCTCAAATCCCTCTCAGAGAGGTCAAATTTCATATGCCGCTGTGGTGGAACAGGCAGACACCCCAGACTTAAAATCTGGTAAGGAGCGATCCTTGTACCGGTTCGA
>CAZFGL010000176.1:0-3638 GCA_964518645.1 uncultured Oscillospiraceae bacterium
TTCCAGAAATCCCGCGGATAAAGCCCAGCAATATCTGGTACTGCATCACAGCCGGAATCAATGTAATGATACCTGAATATTTGTCGAAAATCAACGATTGAATGGCGCTTTTGGCGAAAGTATCCATATTTTTACCGGTTTTTCTGAAAAACAGGTGGAGGGGCTTCACCTTTGGGGGATAATGTGTTATAATTTCGGAGAGGGCTGTGTGCTTCTGGCAGAGCGGACGGCCCTGATCCCAACTGAATATAAAGGAGATATCTGGCAATGAGTGTAAAAGTGGGTATCAACGGCTTCGGCAGAATTGGACGTCTGGCAGTCCGGGAAGCTGCATTCCGTGACGACATTGAAATTGTCGCCATCAACAACACCGTTACTCCGGATTACATGGTCTACAAACTGAAGTATGACTCTGTACATGGTATTTTCCCGGGTGAACTGAGCTTCGACGACACCGCAATCTATGTATGTGGCAAGCGAATTGTTACTTTCCGGGAAAAGGATCCGGCAGATGTGGACTGGGCCTCCACCGGCGCAGAGTACATCATTGAGTCCACCGGTAAGTTTACCACCGCAGAGAAGTGTGCAGGCCATTTTAACAGTCCCTCTGTAAAAAAGGTCATTATTTCCGCACCGGCAAAGGATGACAGCCCCATGTTCGTTATGGGCGTAAACACGGATGAGTATGACCCCAGCATGAAGGTTATTTCCGGCGCATCCTGCACCACCAACTGTCTGGCCCCCCTGTCCAAGGTCCTCAACGAGAAGTTTGGCATTAAAATGGGCCTTATGACCACTATCCATTCCACCACCGCATCTCAGAAAACTGTTGACGGCACCTCCAGAAAGGACTGGAGAGGCGGACGTGCAGCAGAAGGCAATATCATTCCCTCCACCACCGGCGCTGCAAAGGCTGTGGGCAGAGTTATCCCGGATCTGAACGGCAAGCTTACTGGCATGAGCTTCCGTGTGCCGACTCTGGACGTTTCTGTGGTTGACCTGACTGTAGAGTTTGAGAAGCCTACCAGCTATGCTGAGATCTGCGAGACGGTGAAGGAAGCATCCCAGACCACCATGAAGGGCATTCTGGGCTATACGGAGGACGATGTGGTCTCCATGGACTTTGTAGGGGAGAAGCGCACCTGCGTGTTTGACGCAAAGGCGGGCATTGCCCTGACGGACAACTTCTATAAGCTTGTGGCATGGTACGACAATGAGACCGGCTACACCAGCAAGACGCTGGATCTGGTTGCATATGTATATGAACAGGATCAGAAGGCGGTCAATAAGTAAATAAATAATCAGGGGCGTGCTGCACTGTTTGCAGCACGCCCCATATGTTTTCCCCGAAAACTGGTTTTTATGCCTCTTTCAGCACCAGAGTGCCGCCGGAAGCCAGAGTGTAGGTGCCCTTCGGACCGGCAACTGCCTCAATGGTAACACCGGCAGGAGCATCAATACGCTCCATATCCACGTCACCAATGAGGATGACGGAGGACTGATTGGTAGCAGTCCATGCGCTCTCGCCGGTAAGCTTCAGGTGTGCCCCCTGAATTGCGCCCACCAGAGTGGAATCCTCCAGAGTGAGAACCATTTCACGGTCGGGATCCTCATGAACAATGGCACCCTCCAGCTCGGAATCGGTGATGTTCACATGGATGCCGTAAACCCGCTTGCCACCGGTCTTGGTAGCGTTGGGGTCGGTGTTCACAATGGAGTGAACCAGTACGCCGTTGTCTGCGATGATGTCGCTGGACTCAATATTAATGATGGCATTCTGGCTCCGTACGGATACTGCGTCCTTGCCGGAGTTGATCACGCAGTCCTTGATATTCAGGGTGCCAACCTCGGCAGGCATACCCATGACACAGTGAATGTGTGCAAAATAGCTGCCGCAGACGGCGGTGCAGTCGTTGAAGGTCATGTCACACTCACCGGCCATAATACCCACCTGATCTGCCACATCAAAGTCACAGCTGTTAAAGAAGTCGTGGCACATGCCATCGGCGTAGGCACCGTAGCCGGAGAGAATGGTCTGAACCTTGCAGTTGTTGGCTTCCAGCTTTACATAGCCCTCGGAGCCGTCGGTGCTGAGGGCAGCCCAGCCGTCACCGATGATGGTGGAATCATAGAAGTAGGTCTCAGAGTTGGACTGGGTGCAATGTGCACGGCAGTTGCCCTGAATCTCCAGCGCCGCAGGAGGACTGCCGGCATTCTCAAGATTCTCCGCAGCCGCACCAAAGGGCGCGCCATGTCCATGGATGTAGCTGTCATAGACATACATCTTGGAGTACTGCTCCGTGGCAGTGCAGCAGCGGGACTTGCCCACCGTCAAAACCTTGCAGTTCCGGATGGTCATTTCGGAGTGATCGCCCGCAAACAGGCCAGAGCCCTTTCCACCCAGACCGTTGGAGTTGGAATGGAGGAAAATCGTGGAATCCTCCACCGTGTACTTCTGACCCTCACCGGACACGGTGATACCACCGGCGTTGGGGTCGTCAGATTCGATATATACTTTTTTTGCTTCCGTCTGCTCGATGGTACCTGCAATCGTGGGGGCATGGTCAAACTCGCCCATGGTAAGCACGCCGTTTTCCAGCATTGCCACCGGAGTCTTGGGTGTATTCATACCACCGGGAGGGCCTCCGGGTCCACCGGGACCGCCGGGTCCACCGGGGCCTCCAGGTCCACCGGGGCCTCCAGGTCCACCGGGACCGCCGGGTCCACCGGGACCGCCGGGTCCACCGGGACCACCCGGGCCACCGGGACCGCCGGGTGCGCCCATCATTGCCATCATTTCCTCCAGCGTGGGCATTTTAAATGCTTCACGAACAGGAGGCTCATAAGTAATACCCTTAATCAAAGACATGGAAAAGCCTTCTTTCATCAATCAATTTTCCCATAGGGGAATCTACATTTGATTATACAATAGGCCGGAAAAAACCACAAGGCGATTTTTCGTTTTCTAAGGATTCTCCGGAGGTCATTTTTTGCCGTACTGTGACAACTTTTTCTATCATTGACTGCACCGGCTTTTTATCGTAGAATAGGAAAAATAACTGATTTCCGGGAGGAACCTGTATGTATTATCTTGGCGTTGATTTGGGCGGCACAAACATAGCCTGCGCCGTCGTGACCTCCGAGGGACATATCCTCGGAAAAGCCTCTATCCCCACCGGGCTTCCCGCCTCTGCTGAGGTCATTGCAGAACGCATCGTCTCCTGCTGCCAGATGGCTGTCGCTGAATCCGGCCACACCATGGAAGAGATCGCCTCCGTTGGCATTGGCACACCGGGTATTGCCAACGCAGAGACGGGCATTGTGGAATATAGCTGCAATTTGGGGTTCCGGAACGCGCCACTTTCTCAGCTTGTGGGAGACAGTCTGAAAAAGCCCGTATACCTTGAAAATGATGCCAACGCTGCTGCACTGGGCGAGTACGCCGCAGGCTGCGGCAAGGGAACGCACTCTCTGGTTGCCATCACTCTGGGCACCGGTGTAGGCGGCGGCATTGTTCTGGAGGGGCGGCTGCTGACCGGCTTCAATTTCGCCGGTGCAGAGCTTGGTCACTTTGTCATGTATCACGGCGGCGTGCTCTGCGGCTGTGGTCGAAGGGGCTGCTTTGAGGCCTACTGCTC
>CAZFGL010000177.1:0-3552 GCA_964518645.1 uncultured Oscillospiraceae bacterium
GGCATGAAGCAGCGTGTGGTGATCGCCATGGCGCTGGCATGTAATCCGGCGCTCCTGTTGGCGGACGAGCCCACAACGGCACTGGATGTTACCATTCAGGCACAGGTGCTGGATATGATGAAGGGCTTGAAGGATGAATTCGGCACCTCCATGGTCCTGATTACCCATGATCTGGGGGTCGTGGCAGAGACCTGTGACAAAGTTGCGGTCATGTACGCCGGAGAGATTGTGGAATACGGAACTCTGGCCCATATTTTCCGGAATGCCTCCCATCCCTATACAAAGGGACTGTTTGGCTCCCTGCCCAGTCTGAACCGTAAGGAACGCCGGCTTCAGCCCATTCCCGGCTTGATGCCCGACCCGGCCAATCTGCCCGCAGGCTGTAAATTCAGCCCCCGGTGCAGTCAGTGTACCATGGGACTGTGCGACGGGAAGGAACCGGAGATGCTGGAGATCGAACCGGGACATTTTGTCCGCTGTCATCTGCAAACAGGAAAGGAGGAGACATAATGGCACCTCAGCTGGAAGTTAAACATCTGAAAAAATACTTTAAGACCCCCTCCGGCATGCTGCATGCGGTGGACGATGTCTCCTTTACTATCGAGGCAGGCAAAACCCTCGGCGTGGTGGGAGAGTCCGGCTGTGGAAAGTCCACCCTTGGACGTACAGTGCTGGGACTTCATGAGGCAACAGAGGGACAGGTGCTTTTTGAAGGCCGTTCCATTTCAGAAGGAAGCCGGAAAGAGAAAAAGGAACTTCGGCGGAATATGCAGCTGATTTTTCAGGATCCCTTTTCTTCCTTGAACCCCCGCTACTGTGTATCGGAACTGATCGCGGACCCTCTGAAGGTTTATAAGCTGTGTAACAGCAAAAAAGAACTTCAGGAGAAGGTCTACGAGCTGATGGATACGGTGGGGCTGGCCCGGCGACTGGCCTTCTCCTATCCCCATGAGCTGGACGGTGGACGGCGGCAGAGAATCGGCATTGCCCGGGCGCTGGCGCTGAATCCCAAGTTTATTGTATGTGATGAACCGGTCTCTGCACTGGATGTGTCCATTCAGGCACAGATTCTGAATCTGCTTCAGGATTTGCAGGAGGAGAAAAAGCTGACTTATATCTTCATCACCCACGACCTGAGTGTGGTAAAGCACATTTCTGACGACATTATGGTAATGTATCTGGGAACTGTGGTGGAGAAGAGTCCGGCGGATGATCTGTTTGAGCAGCCGCTCCACCCCTATACGAAGGGACTTCTTTCGGCCATTCCCATCCCCAGTATTGACGTGAAGCGGGAGCGGATCCTGCTTCAGGGAGAGCTGTCCTCTCCGGTAGATCCAAAGCCGGGATGCCGGTTTGCCGGACGGTGTCCCTATGCAACGGAGCAGTGCAGGACACATACGCCGGAGCTGGAAGAGGTCAAACCGGGTCATTTTGTAGCCTGCCACCGGGTGGGCGAGATCGAGAACATTTAAGGAGGATCACCATGGCAACTGTAATGAGACAGAGAAGAGTATTACTCATGTATGCGACCATGACGAAAAACACCCAGAAGATTGCTGAGTGCTTTAAGGAGACTTTTGAGTACTACGGATGGGAAGTCACCTTCGTGCGGGTTGCGGCCAGTACGGATTGGGTGGGGCTTCAGGATAAGCTTTACTTCGATGATTACGATCTGATTTGTCTGGGTAGCCCCATTGTAGGTGGCTTCCCTCTGCAGGCGGTGATCAAGGCATTCTCCTTCGGCGCAGGCGGTGCGCTGGAGAAGGAGGTTCAGAATAATCTGGACAGCAATAAGGCGGATGCGGCAGCTGCGGCAAAGAAGCCGGAGGGGGCTAACTGGAGACGGACAAAGGCGCCCTCTCCCGGAATGGCAGATCATGCAGCGCCCAGGCCCTATGGGATCGTATTTACCACCTACGGCGGGGGATTCTATGGTGTGGATGAGGCCACCTGCACGCTGGAGACCCTGAAGCTGTATCTGAAGCTGAACAATGTGGATGTGATCGGACGATTCTCCTGTGGCGGAAAGGAAACCGGCCCTGCGGGTTATCCTCTGGGTGTCAAGCCCAAGAAGGACTTCGTACCCGGCAAGAACAATGACGGACCCGATGCAGACATCTGTGATGCGGTGCTTTACACCATGGGGGACGGAACCCAGGTTCCCGGTTCCTATTTTGTCCACTATGACAATGACAAGAAGCCCGGCCCCAGAGAGCAGATGAAGGCGAAGGCATTCATTGCGGATATTATTGAGGATTTCTTTATGACCTACGACGGTGTTCCCAATCCGCCTCTGTCGGAGATCCTGTCTCTGAGCTGATAAAAACAGGCCACCGCTGGTGAATTGCGGCTTTCCCCCAACGATTGATACAGAGCGAAAAGACAGAAAAAGGGTCGTCTCTTCGGAGACGACCCTTTTAACGATAAAAATCAGTTGTTGGTAAAGACAGCGGCGCGCTTTTCGATCATAGCGGCCATGCCTTCCTTCTGGTCATGGGTGTTGAACAGGAGGGTGAACTCGGTGGTTTCAGCAGCCTTACCAGCAGCAACAGTCTCGATGGCAGCCTTGTTGATGGCAGCCTTTGCAGCAGTCAGAGCGCAGCCGGGCTTGGTCATCAGCTGACGGGCAACGTCCATTGCCTTAGCCATGATTGCCTCGTACTCAGCAGCAGCGGCAGCAGCCTCAGCAGCCTTGTTGGCAGACTTCAGCTCATCCAGGTTCTCAGCGCCAGCCTTCTTGGCAGCCTTGAATGCCTTCTTAGCCTCAGCAGCGGCAGCGTTCAGCTCAGCAGGAGCTTCCACATACCAGTTCAGCAGACCCAGGTCATATGCCTGCTTGCCGGGGATCATCTCGGTGAGCATAACCAGCTGCTTTGCCTTTGCGGGGCCTACAATTGCGGTGGCACGGGCACAGCCGTTGGCACCGGGGATGATGCCCAGACCCACTTCGGGGAAGGACATGGTGGTGCGGGTGCCACCTACGCGGAAGTCGCAGGCCAGAGTCATTTCGCAGCCACCGCCGAAAGCGAAGCCACCAACAGCAGCGATGGTGGGGACGGACAGGGTCTCCAGCTCGTTGTTGATGTCGATTGCCAGACCGCAGAACTCACGGGCGTAGCGGGGAGTAGCCTCAGCCATCTCCTTAACGTCAGCGCCGGCAGCGAAAGCACGCTCAGAACCGGTGATAATGAGAACACGGACGGAAGGATCAGCCTTGACCTCGTTGATTGCGGACATGATGTCAGCGTTGATCTCGGAGTTCAGAGCGTTGAGAGCCTTGGGACGGTTCAGCTTGATTACAGCAATGCCGTCATTTACGGTATAAATAATATTTGCATATTCCATGGGGATTACTCCTTTCAGGTGAGAACTGCGATTATTCTGCGGGGATGGACTGACCGCCGTCTGCCAGAATGTAGGTGCCGGTCATGTAGCTGAAGGAATCGGAGCACATTGCCAGAACGGGGCCGGCGATCTCCTCGATGGTGCCAAGGCGACGAACAGCGGTGGACTTGGACTGCTGCTTGTAGTAAGCGGTCTCGTTGCCCTCTG
>CAZFGL010000178.1:0-3534 GCA_964518645.1 uncultured Oscillospiraceae bacterium
CCTGCGGTTTTGCCAGCTCCCTTTACACAAGGGAGCCTCTCCGTAACCGGAACGTGATGCAGGAAAAGGGCAGCTCAGTTGCGGAAAGCATTCATAAAACCGCACGATTTAAGATTTTCCGGCGCACCAGAGCCTCCCCTGTGTAAGGGGAGGTGGGGCTGTTAGCGCAGTCAGTTTTACGTTTGCAGTGACGGAATATGTTAAGTGTCTCCGACGATGCAGGTAAAAACGAACTGCCCGGAAACTTCCGCCCTTCCAATCCCTCAGTCAAAACCTGCGGTTTTGCCAGCTCCCTTTGCACAAGGGAGCCTCTCCGTAACCGGAACGTGGTGAAAAAAAGGCGTGCTGCAACGGGCTTTGCAGCACGCCCTCAGGATTCTAACCCTTACTATGGGGATATTTACTTCGCCAGATACTCTGCGGACAGTTTGCCTGCCATAAAGCCGGAGGCCATTGCCCAGGGCATCTCACCGAACTTCCCACCGGAATCGTCCTTCAGGAACAGGCCACGGCAGCTGTCGCCCACGGCGAACAGTCCCGGGATTTTGCTTCCGTCGGTTTTCAGCACGGTCAGGGCAGAGTCGGTCACGATACCGCCGGAGGCAGATTCGCTGAACCGGCCACAGGTCACTGCGTAGAAGGGTGCCTTTTTCACAGGGTACTTCCGGACGGGGCCAAAGCCCATGGGACCGGGTGCCGCAGGGGGAGGATTGTCCCCCTCCGCTTCGGCCTGTGCATTGAATGCGTCGATGCTGGCCTGAAGGACTGCGGGAACACAGCCGATCTTCTCTGCCAGCTGTTCCAGCGTCCACGCCTTCTTTGCGGGCCAGCCGTTCATGGCCTCCCGGTTCAGAGCCTCCCAATAATTCTTCCGCTCCTCCATGGCATTGGGATCCGTGCAGCGTTCGATGCCTTCCTGACCGCCCCGATCCACTGCGTCTGCGTCCAGAATCTGATAGATGATGCTGCCCTCCAGGGTGTCCATGGGGCCGCCGGCCTCACCGGGGCCACCGCCCTGGGCTTCATACAGGTTGCCGTTTACATCCACCATGGGGTTACCTCTCCCGGCGAGGGTAAAGACCGTGTAATTCCAGGGGTGATGCACCGGGCCACCTGCGGGAACACGAACCCGCTCCAGATCAATGGCACCGCCGATGCCCTGCACCAGCGCCATACCGTCACCGGTGGAGGATGCCACAGACAGGCGTTTTACCGGCTGGCCGTGGAAGAATGCAGGGTTGGTTTTCTGAATGATCTCATCGTTATGGGCAAAGCCGCCTGTTGCAATGACGCATGCCTTTGCGTGAATGGTGACGGTTCCGCCCCCATCCTCACAGACGACCCCGGAGAAGCTGCCGTCAGGATTCGTAAGCAGCTGCTTTGCAGCCGTGCCGGTGATGATCTCCACACCGAACTGCTCCTTTCCCACCTGACTCATTTTCTCCACCACATAGGTACCCATCCAGCCGGGGCCCATGGAGGTATCTGTGCAGCGGGTATTCTTTGTGCGCACCGGGAAGTCGATCATGGCACCGATGGGGCCTGCGAAGGGCATGCCGCTCCTGGGCTTTCCATCGTCCTCTTTCCCATCGGGCTTCTCGTCATCCTTTGGAGGTGCTGCCATGGGGCCGCCGGGGCCCATCTTTTTCAACACGAATTTCCCTTCCACTCCGCCGAAGGTACACAGCCAGTCAAACATATCCGACAGGGCGTAGGTGGCATCGTGAAGCAGTTGATAATCCAGAACCTTGCCACTGCCCTCGTAGAGCATCTGAATGCTCTGCTCCCGGGTGTCAGCGATACCCGCAGCCTCGTGCCACTTGGTATAGCGCATCATAAAGCCGTGTCCCAGATTGGTATTGCCGCCGATCTTTGTGGATTTCTCCACCACGATCACCTTTTTCCCGGAGAGCTGTGCCGCGCGGACAGCTGCCACAAGGCCGCTGCCTCCCGCTCCAAGCACCACAAGATCACAGGTTTTCTCCACAGGATCGTGCTTCTCCGGGGTCACAGGATGCTCCGGATCATAGATAATACCGGCGGGACAGACCTCCGCGCATTTGCCGCAGCCAATGCACTTGAATTCGTCGATCTCATAGCTGGTGCCTGCAAAACGGATGGCCCCCACGGGACATTCGTTGAAGCAGTAGTGGCAGGCAGAGCATCTTGCTCCAATATAATATGCCATATACCTCTTCCTTTCTTTTCTATGTAGTATCGCCCCGGGGGGCGTACACGGCCGGTTCCCCGGCCGTGATTTTTATGTTATCGTTCCAGATACCGGTCGTGGGCAGCCTGCTTCACGTCCAGAACCTGCTGCAGGCCCAGATCGAAGCAGTTCTGGATCATCTCGTCATAGGTGGCGTTGATGTCCTCGCTGCCCTCGATGACCTTCGCCATGTATTCCTCCAGATAGGTGGCGATGTCACCGGCCTTGGCTGCATAAATCTCGCTCTCCTCTGCGGTCAGGTCGCCATAGCACACATAGCCGGTGCCGCGGTTTTCCGGATACCAAACGTCCTTTACAGACAGCTGTGCTTCATTTTCCAGCGTGTTTTTGGGATCCAGCCGGGCGGGATGCTCAGAAGCGGGGGTGCTGCTGCCCAGCAGGGTGTTCTTTGCCATCCAGACGCTGTAGCCGTCCGGGTTGTTCAGGATCAGGTCGGTGAATACGGGGATACCGTCCACCATGGTATAGGTCTCCCCCTCCCGGCCGAAGTTACCGGCCAGATTGCCCTCTTCCGTGAACCACCAGTTGAGCCATTTCACTGCGTTTTCAACATCGGTGCAGCTTGTGGTCACTGCCCAGCTGTGCTCTCCGTCCACGGTCACGGACAGGCCGCCCAGTTCTGTTGCCTCACCGGGGGTTTTGGTCACGTCAGCCATGGGGACAGCCTTGAAATCATAGGCACCGGAGTAGTTGGCCTCGGGCCAGTCGTCTGCCAGCTGGGTATTGTTGCCCGTCCAGATGCCGCACTGGTCACTGCCGATGAACTGATCGGCGTTAAAGGGGCCGACCTCCATATAGCTCAGGAAATAGCCCTCGCTGCGCCATCGGGCCAGCATGCTCATATATTCCTGGAAACCTTCGCCCTGACAGAACAGCTCTACCTGACCGTCCACAGCCTCAAATGCCAGAGAGCCGATATTGCCCCGGAGCATATTCAGGCCGTAGCCTGCACTTAGCGTATTGTTGTCCCCGCAGAACTTGGAGTTCATCAGGAAGGCGTCGGAACATCCGAATTCGTTCTTAAATGCCTTCAGAACCTCTTCCAGTTCCTCATAGGTCTGGGGAATGTCCAGCCCCACAATATCCAGCCAGTCCTGCCGGATGCTCATGCCGGAGTAATTGGTGGTGGCTTTGGGGGCGATGAAGGCCACTTCCCCGTGATCTGTGGTCATATTTTTCAGCAGACCGGGGTTTTCATCCGCAAAATTCATGAAGTCCGGGGCGCAGTCCTCCAGATAGTCGGACAGATCCACAACCACCCCATCCTCGATGGCGGCGCTGCGTCCGGTGACATAGTACATATC
>CAZFGL010000179.1:0-3527 GCA_964518645.1 uncultured Oscillospiraceae bacterium
GTTCTGCCCTGAGAGTCAGTGATCCGGCCATCATCCAGCACCTGCAGGAGCACGTTAAACACGTCGGGATGTGCCTTCTCAACCTCATCAAACAGGACAACGCTGTAGGGTCTGCGGCGAACTGCCTCAGTAAGCTGGCCACCTTCTTCATATCCCACATATCCGGGAGGTGCGCCAATCAGTCTGGACACACTGTACTTCTCCATATACTCGGACATGTCGATCCGAACCAGATTCTTTTCATCGTCAAACAGGCATTCCGCCAGCGCCTTTGCAAGCTCTGTCTTGCCCACACCTGTAGGGCCAAGGAACATAAAGCTGCCAATGGGACGATCCGGATCCTGAATGCCTGCACGGGAGCGCATAATGGCTTCTGCAACAGAACGGACTGCCTCGTCCTGACCGATCACACGCTTGTGAAGGGTATCCTCCAGATGGAGCAGCTTCTCCTTCTCCCCTTCCACCAGCTTGCTTACAGGGATCCCAGTCCAACGCTCAATGATCCGGGCAATTTCATCATCGGTGACCTTATTCCGGAGCAGGGTGGCATCCTTCTGATCCTGCGCAGCTGCTTCTGCGGCAGCCAGTGCCTTTTTCGCCTCGGGGAGTTTGCCGTATTTCAGTTCCGCAGCGTGCTCCAGATCATAATTCTGCTCTGCTTCTTCAATATCCCGGCCCAGCTTTTCGATTTCCTCCCGGAGCTTCTGCACCCGGCCGATCTGATTTTTCTCGTTCTCCCACTGCGCCTGCATGGTGTTGAAGGTATCCCGTTCCTCTGCCAGTTCCTTTTGCAGTTCCTTCAAACGTCCTTCAGAAAGACTGTCGCTTTCCTTTTTCAGTGCAGCTTCTTCAATCTCCATCTGAATAATACGGCGACGTACCTGATCCAGCTCTGTGGGCATGGAGTCCATCTCTGTACGGATCATGGCGCAGGCCTCATCGATCAGGTCAATGGCCTTGTCCGGGAGAAAACGGTCGGTGATATAACGATTACTCAGGGTGGCAGCTGCAACGATTGCAGGGTCGGTAATTTTAACACCGTGGAATACCTCATACCGCTCCTTCAGGCCACGGAGAATCGCTACAGTGTCTTCTACGGTAGGTTCTGCCACAAGTACGGTCTGGAATCGGCGCTCCAGTGCAGCGTCCTTTTCAATATACTGCCGATACTCATCCAGGGTGGTTGCACCGATACAGTGGAGCTCTCCCCGTGCCAGCATGGGCTTGAGCAGATTGCCTGCATCCATACTGCCCTCGGTCTTGCCGGCACCTACGATAGTGTGCAGCTCATCAATAAACAGAATGATCTTGCCTTCGCTGTTTTTTACCTCGTTCAGAACAGCCTTCAGCCGTTCCTCAAATTCGCCCCGGTACTTTGCACCTGCCACCAGAGCGCCCATATCCAGAGAAAAGATGGTCTTGTCCTGAAGATTCTTGGGAACATCCCCACGGACGATTCGCTGGGCAAGCCCCTCGGCAATGGCGGTTTTACCTACACCGGGTTCACCGATGAGCACCGGATTATTCTTACTCTTCCGGGACAGAATCCGGATCACATTACGGATCTCCTCATCACGACCGATCACAGGATCCATTTTCTTCTCCCGTGCCTGCTTCACAAGATCCGTGCCGTATTTATTCAGGGCATCATAGGTTCCCTCCGGGTTGTCTGTGGTCACCCGGGCGCTGCCACGGATCTCCTTCAATGTTTTCAGGCAGTCCTCGGAGGTAATGTGATAGGTCTCAAAGAGTTTCTTCATTGAGCTGTTTGCCTTGGTGATCAGACCAAGCAGAATATGCTCCACGGAAATGAACTCGTCCCGCATGCTGTCAGCCACATGCTCGGCCTCTGTGAAGGCGCTGTCCACATCCCGGTTGATATACACCTTACCTGCCTCACGGCCGCTGCCGGATACCGCAGGGAGCCGTGCCACAAGTTCCTTTGCTGCTGCGGTGACAGATTGTGCCGTTACCCCCATACGGGTCAGGAGCTGGGGTACCAGACCACCATCCTGCATCATAAGGGCAAGGAGCAAATGACACTGCTCGATCTGCTGATTATCATGCTCTTCTGCAATATTCTGTGCCAACTGGACTGCTTCCATGGATTTCTGTGTAAACTTCTGTACGTTCATAATCAAGCTTCCTTTCTACAGGATCTGTTTTTAGCACTCTCGACTTTCGAGTGCTAACTCCTTTTGACCTCATAGTACCGCTGAATTCCCATTTTGTCAATAGGATTTTATGAATGATTTATGAATTATTACAGCAAAAAATCGGCCGACTTTCTAAGGAAAGTCAGCCGGAAATTTATGTTTCGTCGCAGATCAGATTTTCGATCACCTTCGCCATGATCTCCATTTCTTGTAGGGTA
Organism: uncultured Oscillospiraceae bacterium; assembly: GCA_964518645.1. Lineage (GTDB taxonomy): Bacteria > Bacillota > Clostridia > Oscillospirales > Oscillospiraceae > HGM13006. The sequence goes on from CAZFGL010000179.1 coordinate 2,375, forward strand.
GTATACTCCCGCACGCTGTGGATCTCGTGCATACCCGTGGCCAGAATCAGACAGGTTATCCCGTGCTGGGCCAGAAAGCTGGCATCACTGCCTCCGCAGGCTCTTTCAAACACAGGTTGAAGTCCGTTTGCTTTAGCTGCCCGGACAAAGCGGTGGCACAGGGGATGTTCCTCTGCCGTGGCCCAGGCGTTATAGACGATCTGGGTATCGACCTTCGCCTCTGCCCCCGCCTGCTTTGCAGCAGCAAGGAAACAGTCCTCCATATGATGCATCTGCTTCAGAGCAAGCTCATGCTTTAAAGACCGGGTCTCCCCTTCCACAAAACAGCTATCCGGTACAATATTTCCGCTGGTACCACCCTTGATGATACCAATATTTGCGGTGGTGTCCTCGTCCACTCTTCCAAGACGCATCCTGGAAACAGCGGTGGCTGCGACCCCGATGGCATTGATCCCTGCCTCGGGCGCCAAAGCTGCATGGGAGGCTTTTCCGGTAATGTTGGCAATGATTCTGACGCCAGTGGGGGCTGCAAGGACTGCTCTGCCGATTTCACCGTCTGTATCCAGCACATATGCCTCTCTGGATCGGATACGGCTGTAATCCAGCCGCTTGGCCCCCTCTACAAAATACTCCTCGCATGCAGTGAAAACGATCTCCACATCCCGATGGGGAATCCCCTTCTGACGGATCTGCCGGATGGCCTCCAGAAACTCCACGATTCCAGTCACGTCATCCCCTCCGAGAATGGTGGTACCGTCTGTGTGGATCCTGCCGTCAGGTTCAACGATCACATTTTTATTCTCACAGGGGGTCACTGTATCCATATGGGCGGTAAAAAGAATCGGCTCCCCCGGAAGCGTCCCGGGCAGAAACCCGTACAGACTGCCGCTGTTGGTGTCAGGAAAGGCATGATCCTCCCAGACCTGAAAATCAAGCTGTATCAGCTTTTCCTTCAGGCATTTCCGAATCTCCCCTTCCTGCATGGACGGAACAGAAAACGCGGTCAACTTAAGAAATTCATCTAACAGCATACAGGTACCTCCGGATCAATCAAACTTAGAGAAAAAGCACGGTCTGTCAAAAGACAAACCGTGCTTTTATTGGAGCGGGTGACGAGGCTCGAACTCGCTACCTCCACCTTGGCAAGGTGGCG
>CAZFGL010000180.1:0-3474 GCA_964518645.1 uncultured Oscillospiraceae bacterium
AACATTCTTGCGTGCTGCCACATGGTATCCGCCTGCGGACTCTTTGCAACACGGCAGTAATAGATGGTCTGAAGCTGCGGGAATGTAACGCCACGACCCAGACTATTTCCGCCAACAAGGATATTTATGCCGGTATCATACTGTGTGTTTTCATCATAGGACACAACTGAGTTCAGCATCAGGATACCAATCTTGTCATTTTGTAGCTGCTCTGCTATGTAGGCATAAATCTGTTCAAATGGGAGAATATCAGGTTTGGTCTCTTTCAGAGATTCATATGCCTTTTCAAAAGCTTCCCGTGTTTTCGGCTCATCATGGGAATGAGAAATCTCATTCAGATAGCTACCGATCTTATTTGCAAAGCTGGAGTGCTGGCTTGTTTTGACGCTAGGGTGGATCAGGAAATTACAAACTGTCCCACCATTTAGCATGATATGACCGGAAGAAATCAAGTGCAGGATCAGCGCTGTTTTCAGACCATTCTCCGGGAACTCGTCATCATTCAGAAGTTCCTCCACCTCGTCATTATCCGTGAAAACAATATGCTTTGGAGGCTCCGGTGGAAAGAAGAAATTACCTCCCATATAACTCTTGCCAGGTCTGAAATAATAGATGAAATAAGGTTTCCATCCGCTCTTTGCAGTTTGCAATAGAATCGACTGGGGCGTACCGGTAACTTCCATATAGATACTGCTGGAAGAGGTCTTTTTGATTGCTTCCAGATTATTGTTAATGGTACTTTGCTTATTTTTGTTGACCTGAGTGTTCAAACTGGCAGCATCGGCTTCGTCATCAACGATGAACAGCGGATTACCAGCGCAGAAATTAGTAGAAGAAAAGTTGTTTTTCCACTGTTTCAGAACAGATGTATTTTTCTTCAAAACAATTACTGCGGGCTTTCGCAGGTTATTCTGAACAAATTTCAGATATTCGGTTTCATCGCAGACGCAAAAATCGGGCAAATCCCGCAGAGCACGCTGATAGGTCTGCTGTTGCAGTAGAATATTATCCGTAGTCAGCAGAACAAAGTTCACAAAACTCTCGTCCGCTGCTGCGCACATAAGACCAAACATATGGCTTGTCTTTCCACTCTGTACATCACCCACCAGCAAACTTACAACATGATCGGTGAAGGAAAAATTAGAGATATACTGCGGTACAATATCGCAAGCTGTTTTACTGATTGCATCCGCAAGATCTGGATTTCCTCTGATACGGATTCTGTCCAAATATGATTGTAAGTAGCTCATTTCTTCACCTCAAAGTCAAGGAACCACACACCCGGCATAGTCGTCTGTGTGAGTGTGAAAGAGTTGCGTCCATAACGAGTCAGCGTATCAGCTGTAACATGAGTCCCAACTGTCAAAACACCTGCATTTTCCAAGCGTCCTTTTAGCCACTTGCCGAGAATTTTCAAATCGCCTTCTGAACGAAAATTCTTGCTATAATCTCCGCTGACCTTACACTTGAAAGACCAGCCATCGTCAGTGATAACAGTAAATACTGCATTGTCGGTCTTACTCTGCGGATACCCCGGCTGATTTGTTACACTTTTGGGAACAATCAGTTCAACTTCATACCAATGCCGTGGTTTTACAAGTCCGTTCTTCGATTCACGCCCTTTTCCAAAAAACACATTCAAATTACTATGAGGGGATACCTCGTAGGGCTTAATCGGAATTTCAAACGAAACGTCTGTTTTGGCACACATTGCTGTGGCAAGTTTCTGTGGAGATACTTTTTCTACAAATTCATGTCCATCCAGCAACGCATTTTCATCGTTAAATGTGTCAATCTCCAATTCTGCAATATTTTTTGTAGAGGTCTGCATAAGCCGATAAATGAAATCATTCATCTGCTTTATAGATGCAGTATCGCGTAACAGAACTGAACTTTCATAAACACGGATACCGCCATCCACAATGCTGCTCAAATTATTGGAACCTATAATTCCAGCGAATGGGCCTGCATCATTGCTGTAAGAATAGAGCTTACCGTGATAACGAAATGCGTAAACCAACCTGACACCGCCCAGTTTATTGCTTGTAAGAAAATTGTTCAGGTGCATAGCAGCATCGTACTGCGATTTTGTGAACCGATCGAAATAGTGCATACCAACGATCAGATTCAGAGTGCGGATGTTGCTGTTCAGTTCTACGGTTTTTTTCAGTTCGATCAATGCATCGGAAGATACATAGCCAACTGCAATGTCTAATTTGGAGGTCTGCGGAATCAAATCGTAAAATGTATCAGAAAATGTCTTGTAACCTGTTTTCATAGGAGGATAATTGGAAAATAAAAACTCCATAATCAACTCCTCCTTAGTACATTTGAGAAGTTACATATGCAAGACGCTGTTTAACCGTCATTTCCTTCATTTTCTCGTACTCAGGCAACAAATCAACAGGCTCATAATCGCCGGTAAACAAAGGCAGCAGACGTCTGGCAACAGCCCGCACACCAACTGGAGGAACAGCATTGCCAATCTGCCTGCGGACTTCCGTCACACTGCCCTCAAAAACGAAGTCATCAGGGAAAGATTGTAGTCTTGCACGCTCTCTATTTGTCAGGGGACGGGGTTCAGGATAGTGGTAGCCCCATGTTCCACCACCACCGGCAGCAATGATAGTCTTAGCCGGTTCGTCCCGCTTGATTCTACGGTAAACATGGCTAATCATCCCCTTAACATACAGAGGATTGTCCTTTGGAATGTCTTTAAAGTTGCCTCCCTCTGGAATCAGCTCTAGAGTTTTCCGTGTCTTTTCTTTGATATTGATATGCTCGTTATTGGTAGGAACCTTTTCAACTCCCTCCAAGGCTTCGCCGGCCGTAACATAGGGAAGCACACCATTCGGGCCGTGAGAAGGCTTGGGGTGAACAAAATCAAATCCAGTATCCATTCTGATGCCAACAAAGAGTACACGTTCTCTGAACTGAGGCACACCGTATTCCGCAAAATTATACAGATGGGGCTTTACCACATAGCCAGGAGCAATGCTCTCGAAGTCCTTGATGATGGTGTCAATGGCCTTTCCGCCGTTGGCAGTAATGAGCCCCTTAACATTTTCTGCCACAAACGCCTTTGGCTTCTTTGCATCAACAAATTCTGCAAAATATCTGAATAGGCCACCACGGGTGCCATTTAAACCGGGCTGTTTCCAGATGATAGAGAAATCCTGACACGGGAATCCACCCAGAACTATGTCGCATTCCGGGATCGTGGTATCGGTGTATGGATTAATTTTAGTAATATCCTTGCAATGAATTACATTTCCAAAATTTGCAGCAAAAGATTTGCAAGCCCATTCAGCAAAATCGTTCGCCCAGACAGTTTCGTATCCTTCCATGTGGAAACCATAATCCAACCCTCCGCAGCCGGAAAAGATCGAAACAACACTCGGGTTCTTTGAATTTTCCTTGGTGTTCCTCACTTCGAGTACCCTCCATTAGTTTTTTACATGAAGGTGTACTTTT
>CAZFGL010000181.1:0-3472 GCA_964518645.1 uncultured Oscillospiraceae bacterium
CAAGTATACACAGAAAGAGGTTTTTCTATGCGAATGCGAAAAAAGCCCAATTTGGTTCCCCGTATGGAGGCATGCAGCGACATCTGGATCCGGGAGCCGGAGACCATGAAGGGACGCTGGCGTGAGCTTTATCCCGAAGCCAGAGAGATCCGGCTGGAGGTTGGCTGCGGCAAGGGCAAATTCACCGCCGAAACCGCCGCTGCGGAACCTGATATTCTTCTCATTGCCATGGAGCGTGTACCCGAAGCCATGGTCATGGCCATGGAGAAGGTTAAGAATATGGGCCTGACCAACGTATTTTTTATTGGTGATGATGTGGCAAAGGTCGCAGATCTGTTCGCCCCCGGCGAGATTGATCTGCTGTACATCAATTTCTGCGATCCCTGGCCCCCGAAGAAGCACGCAAAGCGTCGTCTGACCCATGTTGGCTTTTTGAATATGTACAAGAAGATCATGAAGCCCGGCAGCGAGATCCATTTCAAAACGGACAATGCGCCCCTGTTTGAGTTCTCTCTGGAACAGTTTGTTGAGGCCGGTTTCCAGCTGAAAAACGTGACCCGCAATCTCCATGAGAATGGCCCTGTGGGTATCATGACCGGGTATGAAGAGAAGTTCTATGGTCTGGGAACGCCGATCAATCGATGTGAAGCCGTTTATCAGGAGGACTGATTTATGAACAATACCGTAAAGATCCTCATTGCCGATGACGAGGAACGCTGGCGCCGTCTGGTGGGAGACTTCCTGCGCAATGAAGGTTACAAAACTGTCGAAGCCGCCAATGGCCAGGAGGCCGTGTCCATTCTCAAGCAGGACAGCGACATCTGCATGGCAATTCTGGACATTATGATGCCGGTTATGGACGGCACCCAGGCCTGCAAGGCCATCCGTGAGTTCTCTGACCTGCCCATCATCATGCTCACTGCAAAAAGTGACGAGGACAGCGAGGTCATGGGCTTTGTCTGCGGTGCTGACGAGTATATCTCCAAGCCTGTCAAATTCCCTGTGTTCATCGCCCGTGTCAAGGCGCTGCTCAAGCGTTCCGTTACCATGCGCTCTCAGGTGGAGGTTGCCGGTATCTGCATCGATCCGGATGCCCATACCGTCACCATCGACGGTCAGGAGATCAGCCTGACCCCCAGAGAGTTTGAGTTGCTGCTCTATGTGGCACAGAACAAAAACATTGCCCTGTCCCGTCAGCAGATTCTCTCTGCTGTATGGAATTTCGACTATTACGGCGATGCCCGCACCGTTGACACCCATGTGAAGAATCTTCGCATGAAGCTTGGCTCCCACGGGGCCGCCCTGAAAACCGTTCGTGGCCGGGGCTATAAGCTTGAGGGATAATCCATGAAAAGCAAAAGCAGCCTCCGACACAAGCTGATTTTTCTGTCCGTCGGCGTATTGGCGCTTTATTACATTCTGGTGGCTCTTTTCAGTCTGCTGTTTATGGAGCCATATTATCTCCACCGGGTGGAACAGACACTGGTCGATGCCTTTTACACCCTGGACACCCAGGAGACCTTCGATATTGACACGGTCTCCAAGCTGGAGGAATCCAACCTCTCCATTGTGATCGCAGACATCGACACCATGGAGATCCTGTATAACAGCCAGATGCCTGACCGGTTTGTACCGGACATGATGCGCCGTCTGCTGCCAAACATCCGGGATCATATTCTTGCCACAGGCACCAACTATACCATCAATGCTGACGAGGATTACCGCCACACCTCTTCCGGTGTGCTGGTCTCCGGCGGTCGCCGTGTCACCCTGGGCGGGCTTACCGACCAGTATATCGTGGACATCAGCACCTCCTACGCCTCCATTTCTCAGGCAACCAGCACCTCCCTCACCTTCTCACTGGGCGTGGGACTTCTGGTAATGGTCATGGCCGGCTTTGCCTTTTCCCGCATGTCCTCCATGGTGATCCGTCCGGTGACCCAGATCACCGAGATTGCAAAGCAGATCGCCCATCTGGATTTCTCCCAGAAATGCGACACCGGTGACCACGGGGAGATTGGGGAAATGGCCGCCAGCATTAACACCATGAGCGACTTTATGCAGTCCCATATCGCACAGCTGGAGGCCGCCAATGAGCAGCTTGTCAAGGATATTGCCATGAAGAAGGAGCAGGAGGAGGCCCGAAAAAATCTGGTTTCCAATCTGTCCCACGATCTGAAAACGCCTATCGGACTGATCTCAGGTTATGCCGATGGCCTGCGCTCGGGCATGGCAAAAACCGAAGGTGAGGTTCGTGAATACTGCGATGTAATCTGTGACGAATCCGACCGTATGATGTCCATGATTCTCAGAATGATGGAGCTGTTTCGTCTGGAAAGCGGCACGGTCAAGCTTGAAAATGAAGAATTTGATCTGGCTGACCTGCTGAACTATGTGGTTGAGATCTTTGACATTGAGATCGAGCGCATGGAGCTTTCCTTCACCCGGGATTACGGCGACGGTCTTTACATCTGTACAGACTATTTCTCCGTGGAACAGGTCATCACCAACTATGTACAAAACGCCGTCTCTCACATGGGCAGTGGAAAAAATCTGAAGCTGTACGTAGATGATCTGGATGATCGTTACCGGGTCAACGTGTTCAATTCGGCTGATCCCATCCCCGCCGAGGAGCAAACCCGCATCTGGGACAGCTTCTATCGGCTGGACAAATCCAGAACCAGCCGCAAGCAGTCCGGTCTTGGACTGTCCATCGTCCGAAGCAATATGGAGCTTCTGGGCGGTGCCTATGGCGTTGAAAATGCCGAAGGTGGCGTGATTTTCTGGGCCGAATTCCAAAAATCCGACACCAATGATGAACCCCATAACGCCTAACACAGGACGCGCACCCGGGCGCGTCCTATTTTGTTTGACAAGTCACAAATTGAATCTATCTGGTATTCACGATATTTGTTATAATGCTAACATGTAGAATGCTAAAAAAGGAGCGAGTAATTATGAGTCGTAAATACAAACACATTCTCTCCCCCCTGAAGGTAGGCAATGTGGTTTTAAAGAGCCGTTTTCTTTCTGCCAATGCCCTGCCCCATTTCCTTCAGGGGCCGGAGCTGTATCCCTCTGATGCAGTGGTAGATTATCTGGTCGGTCTTGCAAAGAACGGTGCCGCCATTGTCACCATCGGTGACTGGACCAATCTGAAACAGCGGGAAGGCTTTGGTGACGGATGTCATTTCCCCATGTGGGACACCCGGGATCCTGCCCTTGAAAACGCCCTGACCCTGATGGTAGATCAGATTCATTTCTACGGTGCAAAGGTTGTGGGTGCAACCCACCTCTCCGCCCCCGCCGGTTACGGTGTCTATGACGGGGAGCCCTCCGGCATGATGCCTGACCTCTCCCCTGCTGAAATGGAAGAAATGATGGAAGAAATGCAGGAGATGATGGGCGGCGACGGCGCACCCATGCCCTTCGGCCCCCCTCCCGGACATGACGGCCCCATCAAGGCCATGGG
>CAZFGL010000182.1:0-3460 GCA_964518645.1 uncultured Oscillospiraceae bacterium
ATATTATGAAGCGTCAACCCCGAAACCCCAGAGACGGCATTTTCGCAGGGGGCCTCGGTCTGGACGTGGCAGTACAGGGCATTATCGTTACTGTAATTACTCTGGCATCCTATTTTATCGGCCACTTTATCGAAGCCGGTGTCTGGGAGATCACCGACAGTCCCGACGGCATGACCATGGCCTTCCTTACCCTCTCTATGACAGAGATCTTCCACGCCTTCAACATGCGTTCCCGCCGGAAATCCGTGTTCAAGCTGAACACCCAGAATCTCTGGCTTTGGGGTGCCGGTCTTCTCTCCCTGATCCTGACCACCACCGTGATCTACGTCCCCTTCCTGCGGGAAGCATTCCAGTTTGAGCCCATCAGCCTGCTGGAATACGGTGTTGCCATGGCGCTGGCTGTGTCCATTGTTCCCATCGTTGAGATCATCAAGCTGATTCAGCGGAAGGTATCCCGCTAAAACGTCAGGCGGGTGCTGCATGCGCAGTGCCCGCCTTTTAACCAATCTGTTTCACTCAAATCTTAACCTGCACCGGTAATGGTTCCCCCGCCAACGACAACATCCCCGTCGTACAGAACCACAGCCTGTCCCGGTACAACGGCTCTCTGGGGATCATCAAAGACAACCCGGATGCTGTCCTCCCCGGTCTGCCACACCCGGCAGGGCTGTTCCTTCTGCTGATAGCGGATCCGCGCCCAGAGCCGTTCTCCATCTGAAAGTCTGTCACAGGAGATCAGATTCACATTGTCTGCATATAACGTCCCCGCAAACAGGGCTTCGTTCCGTCCAAGTGTCACCGTATTCTTTTCCATGTCCTTTCCGGTGACATACAGGCGGCTTTCCGCTGCAATACCAAGTCCCCGGCGCTGGCCCAGCGTATACCGCACCGCACCGTTGTGCCGTCCCAGCACCTTTCCGTTTTCGTCAATGAAATCTCCCCCGGGGAACTGTGTTCCGGTAAACCGTTCCAGGAAACCGCCGTAATCCCCGTCAGGGATAAAGCAAATATCCTGACTGTCTGACTTACTGGCAGTGACAAAGCCATGTTCCCGGGCAATTTCCCGCACCTGCGGCTTTGTCAGTTCTCCCAGAGGAAACACCAGACGGGACAGCTGCTGCTGGCTGAGACAGAACAGCACATAGCTCTGATCCTTCACCGGATCCGCAGCCTTTTTCAGGAGAAACCGTCCGTTTTCTTCACTGATCCGGGCATAGTGCCCCGTTGCGATGCAGTCCCCCTGCTGCTGTTCCATGACTTCCATCAACAGGGGAAATTTCACCCCACGGTTGCAGTCCACACAGGGGTTTGGGGTGCCTCCCGCCTGATAAACCTGAACAAAATGCTCCATAACACGGTGGCGGAAAGTTTCCGTGCCGTCCACTGCAATGTGACGGATCCCCATTCTTTCGCACACCGCCCGGGCATCCTTCAGGTCTCCGTCATCCTTCTCACCGTGAAGGATCAGGGTCAGTCCGGTCACATCATACCCCTGCTGCTGAAGAAGCAGGGTGGTAACCGAACTGTCCACCCCACCGCTCATACCTGCAATACATAGCTTCTTCACTGTGCTTCCCCCTCAGCCTGCTCCATAATTTCAATGGTATCCCCGGGAAATATCTCACCCGGCACCAGTATTCTCACAAAAATCCCCTCCCGGGGCATGACACAATCTCCCGCAGCTTTGCGGATGGCGCAGCCCCGATGACATTCCTTGCCGATCTGGGTCACCTCTGCCACTGCGTCCTTTCCCAGACGCAGCCGGGTTCCCACAGGGAGCGTAAATAGTTCCAAACCGTCTGTCAGTATGTTTTCCGCAAAATCACCGGGCTTCAAAATCACATGGTTCAATACGGATTGCAGTCGCTGTACACTTTCCGTTCCCAGCAGGCTCACCTGCCGATGCCACGGCCCGGCATGGGCATCACCGACAATACCGTGCTCTGCCCGCAGAAATGCGGATTCCACCGGTTTCTTTTGTTGTCCCTTCTCCTGACTGACACAGATGGCAACGATTTTTCCCATGCGTCTTCCTCCAATTCTAACAGCTTTTTGTATTATACCCACGGGATCTCGCTCTTGTCAACTGAATTCATATTAAACCGATATGAATTTCAATTTAGATCTTGATTTCCGTCTTTCCCTGTCGTATATTGGTAGTATGAAATCCCCAGCAGTAACATCACAGGAGGTCTTTCCATGAGGCTGTCTACCAAAGGGCGCTATGCCCTGCGTCTGATGCTGGATCTTGCCCTTCAGCCGGAAGGCACCAGCATTTCTCTGAAAACCATTGCCCAGCGCCAGGGCATCTCTTTAAAATACCTGGAACAGATCGTGACTCCTCTGAGCCGGAATGATCTGCTTCGTTCCAGTCGTGGCGCTCAGGGTGGTTATGCGCTGACCATGCCTCCGGAACAGTACTCCGTAGGACTGATCCTGCGCACCATCGAGGGCAGTCTCGCCCCTGTTGCCTGTCTGGAAGAGGACGGCGCTGCCTGCCAGCGTCAGCAGCTCTGTGCTGCCATTGAGGTCTATCGCAGAATTGATGAGGCCATAGACAACGTTGTGGACAACATCACCCTGAAAGATCTTGTGGAGCTTCAGCACCAGAAATGGGGTGGCTGCACACCCCCTTCTGAAACCTGATCCCCAAAAAACTATTCCGTCGCACTGCTTTCACGCAGTGCGATTTTTTATTTCCGAAAATTTTACCAAAGTTTCTATTGACAAATGTCCGCTCAAGGGGTACAATCCTAATGCCTACTAAATCACTAGGTATTATCTAAGGCAATGACGCCTGAGGCAGGTTATCCCTATGAATGTTATTTTCCATTTGCTTTTACGGGCAAATTTCCGTTTCGGACGAATGTGCGGGTCTCAGTTGGTCGGATAAACACACATTATGTTACGAAAGGAATTTTGATCATGTCTTATAAATTTGAAACACTTCAGCTCCATGTAGGTCAGGAAACTCCCGATCCCGCCACCGATGCCCGTGCGGTACCCATTTACGCCACCACCTCCTATGTGTTCCATGACTGCGCCCACGCCGCCGCCCGCTTCGGTCTTACCGATGCCGGCAATATCTACGGCCGGCTCACCAACTCCACGCAGGATGTGCTGGAAAAGCGCATTGCCGCTCTGGAGGGGGGCGTTGCCGCTCTGGCGCTGGCCTCCGGCGCTGCCGCTATCACTTACACCCTGCAAGCATTGGGACTGGGTGGCGGACACTTTGTAGCTCAGAAAACCATCTACGGTGGAAGCTATAACCTGCTGGCACATACCCTGCCCGGCTTCGGAATTACCGCAACCTTCGTGAACATCCACAACCTTGAGGAAGTAGAACAGGCCATCCAGCCTGACACCCGAGCCATTTACATTGAAACACTGGGCAATCCCAACAGCGATATTCCCGACATTGACGCCCTCGCTGCCCTTGCCCACCGGCACGGTCTGCCTC
>CAZFGL010000183.1:0-3440 GCA_964518645.1 uncultured Oscillospiraceae bacterium
ACCTATCTGTTTGAAAAGGGAATTGACAAGATCCTGAAAAAGGTGGGCGAGGAGAGCACCGAGGTGATCATTGCAGCCAAGGCGGACGATAAGCGGGAAACCGTTTATGAGATCGCAGATCTTGCCTATCATGTTATGGTGCTGATGACGGAAATGGGGATCTCTCTGGAGGATGTTCAGCAGGAACTGGCCTCCCGCCATGTGATCGACCACAAGGTGAAGCAGGAGAAAATGACCTGATGGGCGGTCGGGATTATCATATTCACACCACTTTCTGTGACGGACGGGACAGCGCCCGGGCAATTGTGGAAGCGGCCGTAGAAAAGCAAATGGAGTCCATCGGTTTTTCCGGTCACGGATATACCTTCTTTGACGAAAGCTACTGCATGTCCCGGGAGGGGGCAGTCCGCTACCGGCAGGAAATTGCAGGACTGAAGGAGGAATACCGGGGTGTGATAGATATACGCTGCGGTGTGGAGCAGGATTTTTATTCGGAGGCGGATACCAGCGCCTATGATTATGTAATCGGTTCTGTACACTATCTGAAGTTGGGAGAAGAATATATCCCGGTGGATGAGACACCGGAAATATTGCAGGGGGCAGCGGAACGGTACTTCGGAGGAGACATATATCTTCTTGTGGAGGAATACTATAAAACCGTTCAGGCGATCCCGGAGAAAACCGGAGCGGACATCATTGGGCATTTTGATCTGATCTCCAAGTTCAATGAGAGGAAGAAGCTGTTTTCGGAGGAAGATCCCCGGTATGAACAGGCGTGGAAAGGGGCAGTGGATCGGCTCCTTGCCAGCGGGATCCCATTTGAGATCAATACCGGTGGAATCTCGAGGGGGTATAAGTCGGTGCCGTATCCAAATGAAAAAATGCTGAAGTATATTCTGTCCCGGGGAGGAAAAACCATCCTGTCCAGTGACAGCCACTGTAAAGATACCCTGTGTTTTCAGTTTGAAAAATACAGAAAATACGAGCGATTTTGAGAGTCAATTCCATGGGATCCTGAGGGGGCGAAAGGCATCCTCAGGATCCCTGATTTGTTGTAAAAAGGATGCTGGGCAGGTTGCTTTGTGTCCAAAACAGCAAAATCGGTTTTTTGGCGCAAAAACCAAGATATTTAGCTTTGACAGCAATAGGCTTTCGCGGTATACTGAACATATATCAACAACCGGTCCGCCGTGTCCGGATTTTGAACACAGGGAGGTAAATCCTATGAAAAAAGTATTCTCTGCCGGTCAGGAGATCATCACAGAGGGACTGAAGGTCACAGAACTGGTGATCGAGAACGGGGCAGAGCTTCTTGCGCCGGAAGGGAAGTTCCTGACGCTGATCGTAAACGGTGTGGGACGTCCCCTGACCCCCGGGACCTATCACGGGGATGTTGAACTGGCAGTAGCCGACTGTAAGGTTGAGTCCACCTATCCGTCTGTACGCCGGAAAAGCCCCATTCCTCTGAAAACTGCCGTTGCCGTTGACGACGGTAAGGCTCAGGTTCGGGTTCCCGGTATGATTCAGGGTGGTAAGATCACCGACAGCTGCGCTGAGGATTTCTATTTTGCCACTTCCGATACGGACTATGCAGCCATCGTTGTAGATGGCGAGGGCGACTATACAGTGAATCGTGCCCGCATTATCATGGATGGAGAAGGCAATAACGACTTTGTGGGCATGGGTGCTGGTGTGGCTGCCATTGGCAATGCCAATGTTACTGTCAACGACAGTGAGATCTCCCTGTCCTCTGTGACCCGCTGCGCCGTTCATGTGGGCGGTACCGGCACGGTTACGGTGAACAATTCGAAGCTGATGAACCTGAGCCCTCAGGTAGAGATGGGCTCCTGGAGCTGGGGTATTGCCATTCGCGGTACCAACCGTCTTTGCCAGCTGGCCGATGACGGCACCGTATATTACAACAACTGCCTTATGCGCTCCAACGGCTGGGGTATTCTTTCTGTGGATGGCTCCAACTATGCCCATATGCATGTGAAGGATTGCGATATGGAGCTGGAGGGTGCCCACGCTCATGGCTATGGCGTATTCTGCATTGGCCCCACTGATATTCATCTGGATCATACCCGTCTGAATGTTAACGGTTTCCCGGTACTGCTCCGGGGCATGGAGCGGAAGGGCGTTATGGAGATCCTGAACGGCACAGAGATTACCGGACGCCGTTTCGGTCTGCATGCACAGGGGGATACCGGCAGCGTGGTGACCATCAAGGATTCCAGCATTGTCACGGACAAGGCTACGTTCCTGATCAAGGGTTCCACCGGAACCCGGTACGATATTGAGAACGCTGTTTTTAAGCCGGGCGACGGCAATGTGGTGCAGCTCATCGACAGTGATGATCCCGGCCTCAGTGGTACCTTTGTGGACGTGAGCATGTACGATCAGCCGGATACCTATATTCCGGGGCGAAATCTGACCAAGGCGGATCCGGAGAATGATATTACCATGAATATTACCGGCTGTACCATCTGTGGTAATTTCCTGAACTCCACATCTGACCTTGTCAATAAAGCCAGCAAGGAAGCGCCTGCGGAGCTGGTGCTCCGGGATGCAGTCGCTCCCGGTGAGCTGGGGAACGAAGGAAAGGTTTCCGGTGGTCCTCCTCCGGCAGGAATGCCCGGTGGCCCCGGTGGAATGCCCGGTGGCCCTGGCGGAATGCCTGGCGGTCCCGGAGGTCCTGGTGGACCCGGCGGTCTTGGCGGAATGCCCGGTGGCCCCGGCGGAATGCCCGGCGGCCCCGGTGGAATGCCTGGAGGCATGCCACCCTTCATGATGGGTGAGACACCCCATAATCTGGTGCTGAATCTTAAAAACACCAATGTGGAGGGTGTAATCTCCTCCGCTACCCAGAAGTACCGGGATGGACTGAAGTTCCTTGAAGAGACGATTCGTGAGGAACTGAGCCATGTGTACCAGACACCTGCTCCTACTGTGAACAACGGTGTACTGGTGACACTGGATGGTACCAGTCACTGGACAGTTACCGATACCAGCTATATTACCAGCCTGACCATGGAAGAGGGGGCTGTAGTAGAGGCTCCCGCAGGCAGAACCCTTGTTATGACCGTGGACGGCGCTGAAAGAGCTGTTGTTCCGGGAAGCTATGAGGGCAAGATCGTTCTGGAAGTTCGATAAACATGCACAGAGAGGCCGTTTCCGGTGGAAACGGCCTCTTTTGCGTCCCTGTTTCGGAGGAAAATGCCCTTCTGAGGGGACAAAGGGGAAAGCGCGGAAAAAAGTGAAAAAATTTTTCAAGAATCAGAAAAAAGCTGTTGCATTTTCATTTCTTTTCTGATAGAATGTAATCCGATGCCCGTAAAGGGCTATCTGCCATTTTTATTACGGCGAGGAGGTGCAGCTAATGGCAAAATGTGATTTTTGCGGCAAGGGCGTGACCTTTGGTATCAAGGTTTCCCATTCTC
>CAZFGL010000184.1:0-3409 GCA_964518645.1 uncultured Oscillospiraceae bacterium
GCACGGACGTAACATGAAAAAGAGTATTTTAACCTATGTGATCGTCGTGGCGCTGATCATCCTGATGGCATTTACTGCTGTGTTTGGACTGGATCTCGGGTTTGCCCAGATCCCCAGTCTGGAGGATGGCGTCACTTTGGGTCTGGATCTTGTGGGTGGTTCCGAGATCACCTATCAGGCCGTAATTCCCGAGGGAACAGGCGAGAGCGAAGTGGCTGACGGGATCAGCGCTGCTGTGACCATGCTTCGCAAGAGACTGGACTCCCTTGGCTATTCTGAAGCAACTGTTGCCAAGCAGGGCTCCGATATGATCGTTGTGGATATTCCTGCTGTGACCAACCCCGAGGATGCCGCTGCACAGATCGGTACCACTGCTGTTGTGGAATTCCGCACTTCTGACTATGATCCTGATGCCGGTACCGGTATGATGGTTCCAGGTTCTGCAATTGCCCGGGCTGCTGCTACTTACAGTGCTGTGGATGACAGCGGTATTGCAAAGTGGCACGTTACTCTGGAGTTTACCTCGGAAGGTCGCAAGCAGTTTGCAGAGATCACCAAGTATGCTGCAAATATGCCCAGCGGTAAAAACTATGTGGGTATCTACCTGGACAACGAGGCTATTTCCAGCCCTCAGGTTGGTTCTGAGTTTGCTGCAAATGGTATTGATGATGACAACGCAGTGATTACCCTTGGTTCCAGCACCGATTCCGAGTATGCGACCTACCTTGCGGATATTATTTCTGCCGGTCAGCTGCCCTTTGCTCTGGAAAATGTTCAGATGGAATCTGTGGGTGCTTCTCTGGGTGAGAAGAGCCTGTCTTCCTCTCTGATCGCAGGTGCCATCGGCGTTGCTCTTGTAATGGTGTTCATGATCGTATTCTATCGTTTGCCCGGCCTGGTCGCCAGCATTGCACTGGCCTTCTATACGGTGCTGTTTATGATTGTGGCTTCCCTCTGCAAGCTGAACCTGAGTCTGCCTGGTATTGCCGGTATGATCCTGACCATTGGTATGGCTGTTGATGCCAACGTAATTATTTTTGAGCGTATCCGTGAAGAGATTCTCAATGGCAAGACTGTTCGGGGTGCCATTGACGCCGGTTACAAGAATGCCATGAGCGCCATCATTGACTCCAATGTCACCACCATTATTGCCGCAGTTGTCCTCTGGACACTGGGTACCGGCACAACCGTTGGTTTTGCAAAGACCCTGTTTATCGGCGTAATCCTGTCCATGATCGTGATGCTCTTCCTGAGCCGGTTGCTGATGAAGTCCCTTGTTGGACTGAAGGCAGTGAATCCTGCGCTTTACGGCGTAAAGACCAAGAAGGAGGAGAAGTAAGATGTTTGAGAATAGAACCTTCAGCTTTATAAAGCATGTTAAGCTCTTTGCTGTGATCTCCACCATTCTTGTGATCGTGGGTGTTGTTGGTCTGGTGGCACTGCCCTTTGGCGTGAATCTGTTTAATATGGATGTTGACTTTCTGGGCGGCGTTTCCATGACCTTTGATATGGGAGAACAGGCAGACACTACAGTGATCGAGAATATTGCCTCTGAGGTGCTTGAAGGCAAGCTGCCCTCTGTTACCACCTCTGGCAGTACCGGAACACAGGTGGTTGTAAAGTCCCTGTACGTGGGTAATGAGACCCGTGATGCACTGTTTGATGCACTGGAAGATGTGTATCCCAATGCTTCTGTTGTATCCAGCAGTTCTGTCTCTGCTTCTGTCAGCAGCGACCTGAGAAACTCTGCCATTCTTTCTGCACTGGTTGCAGTTGCCTGCATGCTGGTCTATATTGGCATCCGCTTTGATTTCCGTTCCGGTCTTGCTGCGGTTGCGGCCCTGTGCCATGACCTGCTGGTAATGCTCTCTGCCTATATCATCTTCCGGATCCCCTTCAATGTAAACTTCATTGCGGCGGCTTTGACCATTCTGGGTTATTCCATCAACGCTACCATTGTTGTGTTTGACCGTATTCGTGAAAACCAGAAGATCAATCCCAAGGCTCCCTTCGGGGATGTGGTGGATCGTTCCATCTGGCAGACCATGTCCCGTTCTCTGAACACTACAATTACCACCCTGCTGACCATCACGGTTGTGCTGATTATGGGAGTCACCTCCATCCGCAACTTCTGCTGGCCTCTGTTCGTGGGTGTGGTTGCCGGCTGCTATTCCTCTGTATGTGTCTCCGGTAACGTATGGGTTCTGCTGAAAAAGAAAAAAAAGAATCTGAATCAGTAAGAAAAAACTCCGCACATCACAAAGGTGTGCGGAGTTTTTATGCCCCCCGCTTTCAGCTGTTGCTGAAAGCGGGGGGCAGCTTTTTATTTTTGCATATCTTCCCATGCGGGGAGGTCATAGGCAGATTTGGCGGTCTTGACGGCCCGTACAATGGCCCGTTCCATGGCGCAGGCGGCCATGGCTCCAACCACGTCCACGTTTCCGGGAACTTCACCCACACTCAGGGCGTAGATGCTGTCGCCATCGGAGGTGGTATGTACCGGACGGATGGCCCGGGCATAGCCGTTATGAGTCATACCGGCGATTTTGGTGAGCTGTGTCTTGTGGAATTTTGCATTGGTCACAATGATGCCCAAGGTGGTATTTCCGGAGAAAAGGCCGTCAGCGGCATCCACATCATGGAACAGTTCTTCCAGAGTGTTGGACAGTTTGGTTTTGTCCTCGGTCAGCAGTCCGGCAATTATACGGTTATCCTCGTATATATCACCCACTGCGTTTACCGCAACCATGGCACCCACTTTAATGGGGCCGGCCTGCAGGGCATAGGTGCCGAAGCCTGCCTTCATGGCACGGCCCATCTCCCGGAGTTTGCCCACAGAGCAGCCGGTGCCTGCACCCACATTTCCCTCTGCCGGGGCATCGTAGCATGCGTTTTCGCAGGCGGTATATGCCATTGCAGCGTCAGGGCGAACATCTACACGACCGACTTCCAGATCAAACAGACAGGACTGGCTCACAAGGGGAACCTTTGTAACTTCCACGTCATAGCCGATGTCCCGTTCCTCAAGATATTTCTGAACGCCTCCTGCGGCATCCAGTCCGAAGGCGCTGCCACCGGAAAGGAGCACTGCGTTGATCCCCTCTGCATAGGCCACAGGGGCAAGGATCTGGGATTCCCGGGAGGCAGGGCCACCCCCGCGGACATCAAGACCAGCGGGACTCATTTTGTCCAGCAGAACAACAGTACAGCCGGTGGCGGCATCAGTATTCTGGGCGTGGCCAACTTTAAAGCCGCCAACCTCCATTATTCCGATCTCTTTCATGTTTGATCGCTCCATTTCAAGGTTATTCGTCTGCTGACGGAGACTTTGTGTTCTTCTGCGCAGCCTTTTTGGGCTTCTTTCCGTCAATGCGGAGGGCAACACTCAGAGCCTTACCCACACTGCCAC
>CAZFGL010000185.1:0-3297 GCA_964518645.1 uncultured Oscillospiraceae bacterium
CTCCCATCAACGATCTGAGCCGTGGCTGCAACGCTGATGAGGTCTACAAGATGGCTATCATCACCGCTGGTCTGGCCTGATTTACATAGCTTATGTTCGTGGTGCGGAGGGCCTCCTCCGCACCATTTTTATAACGCCCCGGGCGTTTTGAAGGAGAATTGTTTATGGAAACTTGTATTTCCGTCCATGTGGACGGGTTGAAGGTTCGGGAGGTCATGCAGTCCACCCGGCGGATGATGCTCCGGCCCTATCTCTATATGTGGCTGGTGGTCTACGGGGTCATGGCGGTGGTAATGCTGGTCACAAAGAGCGTCACCGTTTACACACTGCTGGGACCTGCGGTGATCCTGCTGCTGCTGGCAGGGGCCTATGAATACTCCGGCCATAGAAACTTCCCCTCCATGGGGTACGATACTGCGGTGCTGGATTATGAGCTGACCCCTCAGGGCTACACCCTCACCGTAGGGGACAACACCGCCACCTTTTCCTGGACCGAGGCGTGGGTGGTGGAGACCAGAAGTGACCTGCTCCTGTACTCCGACAAGAAGAATTGTTCCGTGCTGCCCAAACGGTTCCTCCGGGATGGGGAAAAGGAGCAAATCAAGGCATGGGCAAAAAAGTGAATTGAACGCACGAACCCGACCTGTAAAAGCTCGGCACTTGTAAGACAGTAAAAGTGAATTTTGTGGAACAGGCATGATTTCGTTCATGCCTGTTCTGGTTTTAGAAGCACATCCACGGGGATAATCTCCTGGATGTGCTTCCATACTACATTCTTTAACACTACCGCACGGATAAAGAAAAACAGAAATCAAATAATATAATCTGTAATACAATCGTACCAGTGGACGTAGGTTGTACCATTTACGATAAGTCTTTCGTTTTGGGGCAACTGTTCACTCCACGTTTTTTTGTAATGGTTGATCGCCCAATCATCACGATTGAATCTGCGCCAAAGAATCGTCTTTCCGTTCTTATCCAGAAACTGTTCGGATACTACACCACAATTATAGGTTTCAATATCCATTACGCACACGGTATCATAACTTTTGCCTCCGATGGTAACAGTATATCTTTTGATAAGCAGTAAGAAAGACCTCTTGTAAAACATCTTCTGCATCCGCTTTTGAGTTCAAACGAAATCTCACAAAACGCTCCACGGGCACTCGTTCAGCTTCCAACAATTTTTCAAATTCATCCATATTCTCACCTCCTTTGGTGTATAAGTGGCTAAAACCGGTTTCACTTATATAGACAGGAATCGGTATTGAAAGGTTCAGTTTTTAGAATTATTTTCCGAATGAAAATTTAATGGCACTTGCTATTATAAGGCATGACGGATAGCAAGTACAGCAGGTGTCTCCGACTCCCCCGGAAGTTTTCAGACTTCCAATCCCTCAGTCAAAACCTCCGGTTTTGCCTGCTTCCTTTGCACAAGGGAGCCTCTCCGTAACCGGAACATGGTACAAAAAAACACCCCCGGTGTCCGGAGGTGTTTTCTTCGTTATACGCTGAGGGTCATATCCCCATCCCTGACCCAGCCGATCTTCCGCAGTGCCTTGTCAAAGACCCAGCTGAGAAGGGCGGGCAGTACCAGACAGATCAGCACCAGACCGACCCAGTCCATGGCGGTGGGGGTTATGGCAGCTGCATTTTCAGCCACAGGGCTGAACCAGCCGGAGATCACCCCGATGGGGCCGACCATACCGCAGGTGCCCATGCCGCTGGAGACGGCAGCGCCGTTCATTTCCAGATGGAAGAGCATGGTGGCCAGAGGGCCGGTGAAGGCAGAGGCCAGCGTGGGGGCGATCCAGATCCGGGGATTCTTAAAGATATTGGGAACCTGAAGCATGGAGGTGCCAAGTCCCTGTGCCACAAGGCCGCCCCAGCGGTTTTCCTTAAAGGAGATCACCGCAAAGCCTACCATCTGGGCGCAGCAGCCTGCCACTGCGGCACCGCCTGCAAGACCGGTGAGCCCCAGACTTGCACAGATGGCCGCGGAGGAGATGGGAAGGGTCAGGATCATGCCCATGACCACGGAGATGACCACGCCCATCACAAAGGGCTGCTGAAGGGTGGCCCAGCGGATGATTCCGCCCAGCGCCTGTGCCCCCTGTCCGATGGGGCCGGCGATGACCATTGCCAGACCGCAGCCCACCACAATGGTCACAAGGGGGGTCACCAGTACGTCGATTTTTGTTTTCTTGCTCACCAGCATGCCCACCTCAGAGGCCACAATGCCGATGATCAGCACGGCCAGAGGGCCGCCTGCACCACCCAGAGAATTGGTGGCGTAGCCCACCGCTGCCAGAGAAAACAGCACCAGCAGGTCTGCTTTCAGGGCATAGCCGATGGCCACGGCCATGGCGCAGCCGGACACGGCGGTGGCGAAACCGCCGATGGTGACCAGGGCTTCGGCCATGCCAGCGATGGCTTCAAAACGAAGGAGCTGTTCGCCGATGGTCTTGATAATGGTACCCATCAGCAGGGAAGCAAACAGGCCGTTGGCCATTGCGCCCATTGCGTCAATAAAATAGCGTCTTAGATACTTTTTCAGCACGGCTGTAAAGCCGGCTGAGGTTTTTTCACTGGACATAATAACTCTCTCCTCAAGCGATTGCTTCGATCATAAAAGTAACGGGGCGAAGACCATCGGTGCAGCAGGTAAAGTGAGGCTTCAGCGCTGCCACATCGTCCCCCGGTGCAAATCCTGCCCGGTCGCAGACCAGCAGACAGTCCTTCCAGATGTCTGCCCATGCCCAGTCACAGAAGCCCTCGGGCTTACAGTTTTCAAAGGGATTCAGGGTGACCTCGAAGGTCATGCCCTCCTTGAAAAAGTTGCAGGGCTCCACTGCACCCTCGGGGGCGCCGGGACGAACCTGATTATATTTCTCTGCCAGATCTGTGTAACAGGCCACCTTGACCACAGTGATGCGGACGGTGTGTCCTACGAATGTGAGATTTCCCATAATTTCACCTCTCTTTACAGCTGTCTTGTCAGCTTGCCTATTATACTCGATAGATGGTTATTTGTCCAGTCTAATATCCAATCCTTCGAACTGCATATTGAAATAACGGGCATAAATGCCCCCCAGCTCCATTAATTCCTGATGGCAGCCCTGCTCCCGGACGCCACCCTCGTCGATGACAATGATCTTCTGCGCCCCACGGATGGTGGAAAGCCGGTGGGCGATGACCACGGTGGTTCGTCCCACGCTGAGCCGATCCAGTGCCTCCTGAATATGCTTCTCCGACTCGTTATCCAGTGCGGAGGTGGCCTCGTCCAGAATCAGAATG
>CAZFGL010000186.1:0-3294 GCA_964518645.1 uncultured Oscillospiraceae bacterium
TTCAAACAGAAAAAGGGAGCGTTGCAAAATGCGCATTTTGCAACGGCCCCATGCGTCTGTCTTGTGTGACCTAAATAGATATTTTCAAGAATCCTTAGATTCATGTTTTTAGATACGAAATTGTCATTCTTGATTTCATCTCTATATAATTTCATAATCAGTCTAGCTTTCACGCATCATACTGTAAATCGTTCCACCCCATTTATCTTCTGGCAATGGTCATTGCCAGTTCCGCTTTAGAACCTCGCTCTTGAGATACAACGTGCTCTTTCCGGAAGATTTGATTGGGTGCAACTTTCCGGCCTTTGTTAAATAGTCAATGTTTTGTCTGCTGCATCCCAGGATTTCTGCCACTTCTGCCACATTCACCACTCGATGCACA
Organism: uncultured Oscillospiraceae bacterium; assembly: GCA_964518645.1. GTDB lineage: Bacteria > Bacillota > Clostridia > Oscillospirales > Oscillospiraceae > HGM13006. The sequence continues at coordinate 383 of CAZFGL010000186.1, forward strand.
ACAAAATTTTGAAAGTCAGAAACCGTCAGAGGAATTTTCCTGCCGATACGATACAGTGCGGCAGCACTGATGCTCAAATTCACGTCCCATTCAACACCGTGTCCACCGGGCTGAAGGTGTACCGCATAGAAGAAGGATTCGTTCCTGGACAGCACACCAAAAGCCGGTGTATTCACAATGCGTTCCTTCATGCTGCATTTCTTTACGGTTCCATCCCGGAAAAACACCAGAAGTTCAAAGTTATCCAAGGGCACAACGTCTTCAATCAGCTTTGCAAAACGGTTTTGTATTTGCTTGGGAAGCTGATTTTCCTCCATCGGCACGAGATAATAGTCATCTTGTGCACATCTCCCCATGGAGAGCATAAGCAAACCAAATTCATCGTATTCCGTCAGATGATTATTCTTCAGCACTTGGCCGAGGTTCTGTCGGTCAGCAGGAACAATTCTCTGCTGTACCCACATTTTGCTCCAATAGGAGTTGATGGATGTTTCACCCTTTTTCAAGAAAGTCGAAAGGAGCAGCGGTGTCTCCCACGGATCAGCATTCTCAGGCAGTTCAATATAAAATCGCTTTTCCAATTCGTAATAAAGCAAATAGGCAAGATCCCCCTGAATCTCGGCAGATTCATCTCGAATTGCAAAAATCTTCATATGCACACCACCGTTTCCAAATCATCTCCCAGATCTTATCCTGCAAAGCTTGGGAGATGATCCCTTCCAGATCACGCATCAAAACAGCTCTGTCAGTTTCCTTGAGCGGATTGAGCTGTGGGAACTTGCCCTTCGGAATCAACTTCAGGTTTTCCCATGTAGACCCGGAGCCAATATAATTATTTACTCGCTTATCTTCCATAACATTATATTTCGCTACCTGGGCATCATCTCTGCAACTGAACAGCAAAGAAAGGCCATGGTCAAAGAGCGGAGCCAAATGTATTGTTTTTTTACGGCTGTTACGCAGCACCTCAATATTGGCACCATGTCGGTCACGGTTCAGAATCAGAAAGTCGACGACCATCATTTGATAGATATACGCTTCCCATCCATTGCGAATGCAGAAATCAAGCGGAGACTCATTCTCCGTGTGTTCTGCTTCCCAGTAGGTATCCAGGGCAAGCTTGCTTTCACCTCTCTGCTTGAAATCTTCAGAAGCACAAAGATATACCTCCTGCGTTATCCCGTCAATTGCCACATCGGCGTGAATGAGCTGATAGTGCAGATGGGGGATTCCCAGAATATCCAGCAGCCGATCCACAATAATTTCGTTGACACATTCATGTCCAATCACACCGTGAACCTTATCAAAATTGGATAACTTATAATATGTCTTCTTTCCACCCAACATAGAAAACGCTTTCAGGAACGAACCGGCTGTGCCAGAAGACTTGCGAATTTTAGACCAGGACAAATGTGTCATGTCCTGCTTCTCTTGAATTACTCTATCCATTGTGTATTCACCTCTACGGGCTAATTTTACCCTTTTACTTGTCGTATGTCAAGTAATTATCCGCATTCCATTTGTCATATGTCAAGTGTAACTAAAATCAATGATTAGTAGTCCTAAAATATGTCAAATTATTCCCCCGGTGCAACTCTACATATCCCAAAAATCATCGGACTGATAATAATCAATTTTTTTAGCAGAAATACCGCTTTCAGTCATAGCATTGCATAAGCTGTTGTATGCCGTCTGATCATAGTAGTAAACTGTCCAATGTGCATCGGTCTGTACAGCATTTTTGATAACTTGCAGATAGGGAAGATCAGATTCGCCAGCAGACCAACCAATGATGACTACATGGTTTGTGCTCTGTAACCGTGCAAAGAAATCTCGATTCAGGTTAATATAATGGTTGGCATCCTTGTAAATCTCACGTAGATAGTTTGCCACCGCTTTTTGGATGCTGGCCTCAGCCTCATCAAAAGTCTCATAAGCTTCACAGGACAAATGACAGCGGTTCTCGATTTCTTGGCTATTGCAGTGGCCCATAATAGGATCGTAAGCAGCATCTGCTCCGACGCTTCCATGGATATGTAGCACCTGTTCTGTGCGATAAACATCTTCTAATATGCGTGTATAGTTGAAGCTAAAGAAGTAATCACTATTGTTTTCAACAAGAGCGTTCTTTCGAGGAGTTACCCCACGAAGATCAATTTGTTCGATCCATTCTTTCACATACTGTTGCAGTTCTCTGATGAAACCATATTCTTCGTGCCAATAGGCATCCATCGTGTCGAGAATTCCACAATTGGAAGACTCAAGACTTATATTCCCAACAACAGATTCTGAAACAGCTAACATCGAATGAATGTCGGGTGTAGCCAGAGACCTTTCAAATTCACTCCATAGTATTTTACCAACTTTCTTATTCCAGTGTTCTTGTGCTTCTTGACTATAGCCATATTCAGATGGATCCAATGGGTGAATATCATATAGGCTCTCCAATCTTAGAAGAAACTCCCAATACTTCTCTTCTAAAAAGGTTCGGAAATTCCAATATTGCGTATCTAACTTGTGTGCAATATCATATACATTTAGAAATATCCAATGCAGACATCCCCGACAAATACATACGAAATATCCGTTCTACTACAGCCGCTTCCTCCGGAACAATTTCCGGGTTTCCATCAGTCCCTTTTCGGTAGCCCAGTAGTTTCTTGTATATAAAAATTGCCTTCCCGTCCTCAAAGTTCTTTCGAAATCCCCAGGTCACATTCTTACTGATGCTTTCTGATTCAGATTGTGCAAATCCGGCATAAATCACAAGATACAATTCGCTGTCAGTTTTCAACGTATCAATATATACTTTCTCTGAGTGGCATCCAGTTCTTCCATCCAGTAGGAATCTGACGGAGCCTCGGAGCTTTCATAGCCAGAGTAGGTCTGATTGGCATAGGAGGTCACGTTGG
>CAZFGL010000187.1:0-3282 GCA_964518645.1 uncultured Oscillospiraceae bacterium
GTAGGAGATGGTGTGGGGATGCTGGGCGGCGGTGATGGAATTGAGCATAACGCTCAGATCGCCGGAGGTGGGGTTTTTCATGCCTACCGGAACCGCCAGACCGCTGGCCACCAGCCGATGCTGCTGATTTTCCACAGACCGGGCACCTACGGCAACGTAGGAAAGAACGTCCGCAAGATACCCGTCATTGCCGGGGTAGAGCATTTCGTCGGCACAGGTAAAGCCAGTCTCATTGACTGTTTTTACATGGAGCTGCCGCAGGGAAAGAAGTCCCTTGACCATGTCCGGCTGCTCAGTGGGATCCGGCTGGGAGGCAATGCCCTTGTAGCCGTCTCCAGTGGTGCGGGGCTTGTTGGTGTAAATACGGGGGACGATCAGGATCTTGTCCCGAACCTTTTCCTGTACCGGTACCAGCCGGTGAATGTACTCCAGAACCGCATCCTCGCGGTCAGCAGAGCAGGGGCCGATGATCAGCAGGATCCGGTGATCCTCCCCGGAGAAAATACGGGCAATTTCATTGTCACGCTGTATTTTAGCCTGCTTTGCCTGAGGGGAAAGAGGAATCTGTGCCTGAACCTCTTCCACAGAGGGAAGCTTGCGGCGGAAGGTCATATTGGTAAGGGTGTTCATATTGTGGTCATGCCTTTCTTAATAAACTGAAATCAGTATAGCACAGATAATTTAACAATGCAACGCATTTCTGCGTTAAAGTGAAAAAAATTTCGGTGGCCAAACAGAAACCGGGTGCGCAGTGTTTGCGCATCCGGTTTACATGGCGTTTATGTAGTTGCACAACAGCTGTACCAGCTCGGCACGGGTTGCCCCCTGCTGGGGTTCCAGCAGGTCATTGCCACAGCCATGGAGAATGTCTGACTGGACAGCCCATGCAACTGCGGTGCGGGCAAAGTCGCTGACCAGAGTGGCATCGGTGAAAACGCTCAGATCGGAGGGGACAGCTTCTTCCCCGGAAAGCCGGAAGAGAAAGGTAGCCAGCTGTTCCCGGGTCAGTTCATCCGCCGGCCGGAAATGGGTCTCATCGGTTCCGGTGGTGATCCCGGTGTCATAGGCCCAGATCACTGCGTCATAACAGTAAGAATCCATCGGAACATCCTCAAAGGGCTGGGATAGACCGGAGACATCCGGACTGCCTGCCATGCGGTAGAGCATGGAGACGATCATACCCCGCTGGGTGTTCATATACGGGGAGAACAGGGTGTCGGAGGTGCCGTTGGTGAGTCCTGCTTCCACCGCATAAGCCACTGCCTCTGCATACCAGTCCTGAGGACTTACGTCGTAGAAGCCGGAGATAATATAATGCTCCACGATGGTCTCCTGAAGCCACTGGGAGATATAGGGGAGAAACAGACTGTGCCCCATGGAGTTCAGATGCCAGATGTCGTTGCTGCCGAGAAAGTACTCCTCACGGAAAGCGGTATCGTTGGCGATAATGCCGCTGACGGTGCTGTCACAGGCCATGAAGCAGTCGATTCCCCGGGCCTGACAGATCTGTACAAGGGCATCGTTATATTCTGCGATGGTATAACCCAGCGCATTTGCGTCCTCAATGGAGTTCCAAGTGGTCATATAGACGATCTGGGACTGAGGATAACGGGCTTCCAGCCGATCCAGCAGCCGGTTCATGGCACCCATCAGATTTCCGGTATCTCTGGATTCCGGATCTGCACCGATGGGAATACCCCGGCGCCAGTCATTGGCACCGCCGGTGATAAAGATGATGTCATAGCGTTTTGCGGGAAGATAGCGGCGGCATATGGGGGAGTACCCATCGCCGTAGAGATTGCCGGAGCCGTCTCCGGTGCTGAGGGTGGAGCCGGAGACCGCATTGTTGGTAACGGACATGCCATAGATGGATTCCAGCAGACCGCACCAGGATTCGCCGTAGTCGTCAAGCCCGTAACCTGCCAGCAGGCTGTCCCCAATAAACATGACCCGTTTTCCGTCCAATACGGTTTCAAACTGAGGCTCCTGCTCTGACCAGATCACGTCTCCGTAACCGCCGGTCAGATCGGTGGGGTACTCTGCCAGATAATCCTCCGGGGGGGCATCCGGTTCCAGTATTTCATATGCCCATGTGGACATGGGAAAAGCAGCAATCAAAAAGGTCAGGAAAAAACACATGACCCGTTTTATTGTCTGATTCATTGAATCGATCCTTTACAATAGTCAAGAAGGTTCTGGCGGAAAGTGCCATACCTTTCTAGTTTACATGATACGGGAGAAAAATGCAAGTCAAAAGGGACTGAAACAAAAGGAAAGGCGGTGCCGCCCATGCAGCACCGCCGGTAAGTCAGGAGAAATTGATTAAGTAATTGGTAAGAAGCTGCACCAGCTCTGCCCGGGTGGCAGTACGCTGGGGAGCCAGAGAACCGTCACCGCCACCGTGGAGAATATCCTCTGCAACGGCCCAGATCACTGCGTCAGAAGCGAAGGGACTGACGGAGGCGCCATCGGTGAAGCTGCCAAGATCGCCACCGGTGGGGGTGGCATTTTCATAACGGAACAGGAAGGTGGCCAGCTGTTCCCGGGTCAGGGGATCCTCAGGGCGCATATGGGTGGCGTCTACGCCGGTGGTGATCCCTGCATGGTAAGCCCAGACCACAGCGTCATAGTAATAGGCAGCCTCCGGCAGATCCTCAAAGGGGTGGCTGAGGTCACGGACATCGGGACTTCCTGCCATGCGGTAAAGCATACAAAGAAGCATGCCACGCTGGGTCTCCATATAGGGAGAGAAGGTGACATCAGAGGTTCCGTTGGTAATGCCGTGGCTGACGGCGTATTCCACCGCATCGGCGTACCAGTCATAGGTGGTCACATCATGAAATCCGGCAACGGAGGCGTTGTCCGCCAGCATATCCTGAAGCCACTGGGCGATCACGGCCAGATAACGCTTCTGACCCTTTGCGTTCAGGTGCCAGAAGTCGGACTCAGTCAGGAAGAACTCCTGACGAAAGGCGCTGCTGGATGCGTCAATGGTGCTCAGTGCCGGGTCACAGGCGGAAAAGCAGGGAATCGCACGGCGGGCGCAGACCGCCTGCAGTGCCTCGTTATAGTCAGCGGTGGTCAGACCCAGCCCGTTTTTGTCCCCGGTGGAGTTCCAGGGGGTGCTGAAAAGGAGCAGAGCATCAGGATATTTCTCCTGAAGCCGGTCGATCAGGGTGTTGACTGCACCGGTCATGGTGAAGGTGTCCCGGCTGTCCGGATCGGTGCCCAGAGGAATCTCGCAGAACCAGTCGTTGCCGCTGCCGACTACCAGAATGATGT
>CAZFGL010000188.1:0-3250 GCA_964518645.1 uncultured Oscillospiraceae bacterium
TGATCACCGTCGCCGGAGCCGACCTGATGGACGGCACCCCCATCTTTGACCTTAAGCCCTATCTTCCCTATGCAGACTGTCACCCGGAGGCTTCCGGCGGTTTTACCGACACCGCAGGGGATTTCATTCTGGAAGTCACCTTCCCGGAGGAACTGCTAAGCCGGGTTCCACCGGTTCACCGTGATGCCCTGCTGGATGTACTGGGGCACGACCCCCGGCCGTCCTATCAGAATTCCCCCGACCGTATTTATGGCATGGAATTTGGAGGAATGGACGTTAAGTTCCGGGTGGACGGCCACAGGCTCTATGTGGTGGACGTACTGGCTCCATAAATGTAAGTATAGGACCTGACTGAGGAGGTCAATATGAAGCGTATACATAGATCATTCGAATACAGTGAACAGGAAACATACATCAACATATGGAGAAAATATATAGACATTGGTGAAAGTGAAGCCGGTAATGATCCTACTTTCTGTTTTATTGCAGGCTACACATTATCAATGCATGGATTTCTCATCGCTGAACCTTATGAATACAAAGGCAGTGATTTCATTGAAAGGTGTACCAAGTTAACAAATGACCTGTTACTGCGGAGCATTGCAAAGAATTTCATATTAAATGAAACAAGCAAGCAATATATTCCTTTAGCAGAAGGGAAGTCAATCTGTGCACAGCTTTTTTTCAGGCGAGTCATTACTTGATATGTACTTTGCTGAGATTTATTCCTGACAGAAGTACTCAATAACATGCCTCCGACAAGGACAGCTTTTCATATTCAGATCTGCCCCTTGAGACCACAGCACTAACACAATCGACGAGGTGTTTATATGAATTTTACAGAGAAATGCAGTCATCTCATACAGCAATTCAATGACAATACGCTTACTCGAAAAAACGGAACCCTGCTGCTCGGTCCCGGAACGATTCCCAAGGCGAAGCATTATATTTTTGCAGGCGCATCCATGGAACACATACAGAAAAACCTTGTTGAGCGTTACAGTGGCACTGTACCAGATGAATACATATCCCTGCTTCAGTTCTGCAATGGTGCCACCCTTTTTAACATCCGCATGTGCATGAATGACGATATATCCTTTGCAACAGCCTTACTGACCATACTGGGGCTTCCGTATCATCCCCCTATGGCCCGAGCTGAGGATGAAGAAGAGCCACATGACATCTCTATCGAGGATTTGTGCAGACATCCCGGTATTCCATCCAGTTGGTTGAAATTCGGAATATACCATGATGCCACTGATTTGGAATCAGACCCCATTGACCTGTTTGTTGATACACAAAGTGGTCATGTTTTCGGTTGCCGCCGGAATACTACGTCCATTTGTGAACAGTGGGACAGCATTGATGAAAGCCTGTGTGTGCTTTTTGACCGTTTTTACGAAGTAGATCTGGACAAGCCCGTCTCCTATGTTGGGCCGGATCTGTTCCTGTTAGAGTTGAAGGATGCATATTTCGGTGGCAGTGAAGTTGATGCACTGATTGAAAATGTCTCCAAACTTTTTCCTGAATCCATGGGCAAGACCAAACGTAAAAATGCTGCAAAGAAGTATATGAAAGACCTTTTTCACATACAGGGCAGACTATCCCAGATGGCTGCAAGCCCCTGATTGGCCCATGGGTCAGCATTCTCCCATGGAGTACCTGTCTGAGAAACGTAACGGCAACCGTATTGTTTTCACCTTCCGTGATGTTGACACTGGAGAAATTCGTGAGGTAGAACAGTTCTGTTAACCGTCGTCGCAAGGGATAACGCCGGAATAATAATTATGGACAAACGATACCCCCGCATATTGCCAAAGCAGCTGCTACCCCCCGGTAGCAGCTGCTTTCATGCATATCAACTCAGCACGCCTCATAAACAGTGTCCATAAAGAAAAAGACATTGTGTTTATTTATTCCCCTCACTACACAAGAGTAGAGCCATACTGTGCCAGCTTCTCAAGTTCATTTTGCAGTTTAGAATACTTGCTGAGAGGTTTGACCTCTCTAAGCGAAACATTACTATCTTTATTTCTCATAATCACAATATCCATTGTATCACCGCCCGGAAGTGACTGCCACGTAGAATCGTCCGGGTTCTTGATGGTATCTCTAACCTGCTTCTCAAGCCATACAGCTTCAGCAGCAGACAACACTCTTGGATATTTCTCAATTTGTTGTGGCATATATCCGAATCTCTCATATACAATTTGGTAGTTGCCGCTGTCATTCGAAACCTTAATGCTTCTGCTTGCAAATCTCTGATCAGTCGTGATGGTAATCTCAGATAAACACATATCAGGGGTTTGCTTTGCGTATTCTGTGGGAATTTTAACTGCGTTCTTTTTGATTTTCTCTTTTTCGCGCTCCTCGTCTCGCTTTTCTATTACTGCACAAGCAGAAGAAACAGCAGATTTCAGGCTGTCATCAAAAAGTTTTGCCCAATCTTCATCAGACCTGAATGCCTGCAATTCTTTACGCATATGAAACTGCTTCGCAATACGATTGAACTCCGATGCAGACAATGAATAGAATTGATCTTCATACGCCCCGAATTGATTCGGATAGGTACTCGCTTCAGCCCATAGTTTACCAGTTCGCAAATTAATGTAAAACCACGCGCCATCCCAACTGTAAGGACCGTTAGGGAAGCATTTTTCAGCATCCTTCCCAATCAGGCTGGCCAGCTGATACTTCATAGCAGGATCCCTTGTAATCTCTGCAATGATTTTATTACGCAAGGACGTCACAGCAGCATCGATTTCAGAATCGTTTCTCTTTTCATCGCAAGAATCCGTATTGCTCGGTGGTTCTTTGGAGACAGGTTTTCCGAGTTGCATTGCGTTTTCAGTCAGTGTCGCATTCTTTGACGGGGATGTAGATTGATCCCTTTTCTTTTTCAAAAAACCAAATAGCCCCATGATTGTAGTCTCCTTTCCATATTCTATTTTCATTATACTACGTAATCAAGTTTTATTCAATAGACACACTGATGCTTTTACAGGTCACATAAAAAAGAAAACCAAATCGAAGCCCAGCGCAAAGTAATACGAATACTACGACGTTTAAATGCCTGATTGTCTATTTTGTATATCTATATGGCTGCATATAAAAAGTTCAGCGGAACATTTCATTGAAGTGTTCCACTGAACTTTCATTCCTTCAAGCAAAAGAAAAAACTCCTTGAAAACACATGGTTTTCAAGGAGTTTTGCTGGTGCGGATGGCGGGACTCGAACCCGCACGCCCAT
>CAZFGL010000189.1:0-3242 GCA_964518645.1 uncultured Oscillospiraceae bacterium
AGTTTGAGCTGGGCGTTGCCGTCCAGAAGATCTACGACTTCATCTGGGATAACTACTGCGACTGGTATATCGAGCTGACCAAGGCACGTCTCTATGCAGACAACGAGGAGAGCAAGCTGGTTGCCCAGCAGGTTCTGGTCTATGTACTGGATCAGTTCCTGAAGCTGCTGCATCCCTACATGCCCTTTATCACTGAGGAAATCTGGCAGGCAATCCCCCACGAGGGCGAGAGCATCATGATCTCCCAGTGGCCCACCGTCCGTGAGGAGCTGAACTTCCCCGCAGAGGAGGATGCCATGGACCGGATCATGGAGGCCATCCGTGCTGTCCGCAACCGCCGTGGTGAAATGAACGTTCCCCCCAGCAAGAAGTCCACGCTCTATATCGTTACAGAGAACCCCTCTGTCTACGAGATGGGCAAGGCATTTATTATGAAGCTGGCTTACTCCGATAACCTGATCGTTACCACAGCCGCACCGGAAAATGCTGATGACATGGTTGCCTGCGTCACTGCCGATACCAAGCTGTATATGCCCATAGATCAGCTGATCGACTTTGAAAAAGAGCTTCAGCGGGTAGAGAAAGAGCTTCAGAAAAATCTGAAGGCACTGGAGGGCATTGAGAAGAAGCTTTCCAACCCCGGATTCCTCTCCAAGGCTCCTGAGGCCGTTGTAAACGGCGAAATGGAGAAGGCAGAAAAGCTCCGGGCTCTGGTTGCTCAACTGGAAGAGAGCAAGGCAAGACTTCAGAAATAACCCATGTGGGCTGCCTCCCGTTTTGAGGCAGCCCACTGCTTTAAAATCAGGTGATAAAATGACCTACGAAGAAGTATTAAACGCCATACACAGCCGAAAAACCTTTTCCGGTGGCGGTGCAACCCTGGACAGGATTCGTCGGCTTATGAAGCGTCTCGACGATCCGCAGGAGAAGTTCAAAGTCATCCATGTTGCGGGTACCAACGGAAAGGGCAGTACCTGTGCCATGATCCACGCCGCCCTGCAAAAAAGCGGATACACCACCGGCCTGTTCACATCCCCTTATTTAAAGGATTTCCGGGAACGGATCCAGATCAACGGTGAGATGATCTCCCGGGATATGCTGATTTCCTGCTACAGGGACGTGATTTTGGAGCAGGAGCGACTTGAAGGGGAGGGGTATGAGCCGGTCAACGAATTCGAACTGGTGACCGCAATTGCATTTCTGGCCTTCTCCCGTGCAGGTCTTGACTATGTGGTGCTTGAAGTGGGACTGGGAGGACGTACCGACCCCACCAATTTGATCTCCCGTCCTGCCGTGTGCTGTATTACCCCCATTTCTCCGGATCATACCGCCATCCTTGGTGACACCATCGAAGCCATCGCCGGCGAAAAAGCAGGAATCATAAAGCCCGGTTGCCCCGTTGTGATCTCCCCTCAGGCAGAGGATGCCCGAAGGGTATTTGAGCAGACGGCCCGGGAACAGGAAGCACCGCTGTATTGCACAGCACCAGTCACACCGATCTCCATGACAAAGGACGGCTCCCGGTTCCTTTGCGGCGACACAGCGCTGTTCATTCCGCTTCTTGGCGCCCATCAACTGGAAAACGCAGCAACAGCTTACCGGGTACTACAGCTTCTCCACGTTGACCCCGCTGCCATAAAAGCCGGGTTCGCCACGGTTTCCTGGCCGGGACGGCTACAGTATATCCCCGGTAAGCCCTCGTTCTTGATCGACGCAGGGCATAATCAGGCAGGTGTAGCCGCTCTTTGTGAAGCACTGGATCAGCTGTTCAGCAACCAGCCTGTGATTGCTGTCATGGCCATGATGAAGGACAAGGATTACAGCCAGTGTATCCCCGCCGTTGCCAGGCGGGCAAAAGGGCTGATCGGCACCACGGTGGGACTTCCACGGTCTTTAAGCCCCAGGGAGATCAGTCAAATTGCATCGGCATATTGTCCCACAAACACCGCTGACCATATGTCAGAGGCCATCCAGTTGGCCGAAAGCATTGCTGGAGACGGGGATCTGATTCTGATCTGCGGTTCAGTTTACGCTGCCGGGAACGCACTTCAGATACTGGATTAAAAAATAATTACACAGGGTACTTGTTTCGACTGCAAGTACCCTGTGATTTTTTTATAATCGAAAGAGAACCTAATTTGTACGAATGGAGCGATCACATGTACATCCGCAGCTTTTTACAGGATAAAGAAATGACCATAACCCTTTCCGGGGAAATCGATCATCACGAGGCAAAGCATGCCATGAAAACCATTACTGAGAAAATAGATTCCTATCTTCCGAGAATTTGCATACTGGATTTTCGGGACGTGACATTTATGGACTCCTCCGGTATCGCTGTTGTGATTGCCGGACTCAGGAGAATGGGTCAGATTGGTGGAACGCTTAAGCTGCAAAATGTCAGCGAGCAGCCCATGAAGGTATTTCACGCTGCCGGAATCGAGCAGCTGGTTGAGCTGAAAGGAGGCAGAAAACGGTGACGCAGATAAATACCATGACTCTGGAATTTCCGGCTATCAGCTGCAATGAGGGATTCGCCCGGGCCACCGTGGGTGCCTTTATTGCGTTGCTGGATCCCACGCTGGAAGAACTCAGCGATATTAAAACAGCGGTCAGCGAAGCCGTTACCAACTGTATTGTCCATGGTTACCCGGACAGGGAGGGAACGGTCATACTCACATGCACTTTATTATCTGACCATATTGTGGAGATAACCGTGCTGGATCACGGTATCGGAATTCCCGATATCAAAACAGCACGAACGCCCATGTTCACCACCGGTGGCGCAGAACGAAGCGGTATGGGCTTTACCATTATGGAACGCTTTATGACCAGCCTGAAGGTAGAATCTGTCCCGGAACAGGGAACCACTGTGACAATGACCCGAAAGATCCGGGGTGGAGGAGGAACCTACACTTGAACGGAGAACTGCTTCAGCAGGCCGTTAAAGGAGATAAATCCGCAAAGGAGCAGCTGGTTCAGGAGAATTCCCCGCTGATTTGGAGCGTTGTCCGACGTTTTTTCGGCCGTGGGGTGGATCCGGAGGATTTGTATCAGCTGGGCTGTCTCGGGTTTCTGAAGGCCATTGATGGGTTCGACACGGGATTCGGAACCCAGTTTTCGACTTATGCCGTTCCGAAAATCGCCGGTGAGATACGTCGTTTTCTCCGGGATGACGGTGCCATCAAAATCAGCCGGACGATCAAAGAGCAGGCACAGATTGATTGCGTATCATCTGTGCC
>CAZFGL010000190.1:0-3139 GCA_964518645.1 uncultured Oscillospiraceae bacterium
TTTTCATTTGGGCAGGATGGACAATATTGCATTGGCAGAGTTGATTTTTGAATTCCCACCCATTTGATTTCTACAGGGATCAACTCCCTGTTAAAAAGGGTCAGAAGCATTCCGCTCCTGACCCTTTTTCATATATTATATGTTGTTATGCCTGCGTTCCCAAAAGGTGCAGCACATAGCTTCTGATCAGGTCGCTGTGTAATGATCTGAAACAACGCAATGACAATTCCGTTGGTTATAGATGCTGGCAGCAGCCAACCATTCCCCCTGTGATTAACATACGTTAATTACAACTCCCGGGAGATATATTATAATGTGGCAAAAGGGGTCAATCTGAAAAGCAGACCCATGGGTATCACCTGACCGCCACAGAGAAACATATCAGAAGGGAAAGGAAATGATAAACCAATGTATTGCCGGAAATGTGGAAGGGAAATTCAGGAGCAGTCAAAATACTGCGGGAGCTGCGGTGCTCCATCCATCCAGACTATCAAAGAGACCCCGGCGGAGCCCGTGAAAAAGAACAAAGGTGGGACACTCCCGGCTCTGATCGCCGTGAGCCTGTCCCTTATTCTTATCGCAGCGATTCTTGCCGGGATCTGGTATGTAATGCGGGAACCGGAGACAAACACCGAGCCGTCTGCAACTTCCTCCGAGAACTACGACACATACCGGGAGGTCGTTATGCAGTTGGAGTCAGACTACGGCCCAGCGAAGATCATAACATGGGAGGATTATTACACAAAGAGTTTGGGATCCCCCGACGCCTCCGGCACATACTACATAGATCTTGTGGATTTTGCCCACAACGGAAACGAAGCGCTGGTAATCGGCTACCGGACGGTGGTTAGTCCCTGGTACAACGTTGCAATATGGACCAGCGACGCACCGAAGGAGCGGTATGATGTGGATGAGTTGCTGGTCACTGTTACAGATACGGAGTACAGCAACAGCTGGTCTGATATCTGCTACTATGTATATGAGGACAAAACCCTCCTGGTCACCGGATACATATTCCCCGGAAACTGTTACGCTTACGCATATAAATATCGGGATGGTTCTTTTGATATGATCGAATCCGTGGATTATATCTGCACTACGGGAGCCTATGACGGTTATTTCGATTTCAGTTTCGGCGCACCGGAGGAAATTATAACGTATACCGTAAAGGGCACCGGGGGTGGAGAAAAAGCAAACTTGATCCGGCGCAACAACGCCACAAAGAAAACGCTGGGACTCGAGGTGGAAGAAACACCCCTGATTGTTCCGGAGGATGAATACGACACGCTCTACATGGATTTCATCCAGGAAGGTGGATACTGGGCGGATGTAAGCTATGGGCATGAAGGGCTGTTCAATCCGGACGGCGGAATAGATGATACAGACCGCATTGACATTGACTTTTCCAGTGCAAAAACAGGCTGGGCGATTGTGGATATAACGGAAAAGCCGGAGCTGGTCATATACGCGGATATGGGAGAATACGCTGAACCACGGTTGTTCTTCTGGGTCTATCGCTGCTGGGTTCCGGATTCAGATGAAATGTTTTCGCCGTTTTTTGTAGGCGGAGGCGCAGGGCTTGGAGATACCCTGTATTATACAAACAATCTGAATGCCGATCAGGAATTCTCCAAGTGGCTCTGCGATGGAATCTACTGCGAGGGACACCATCACATAGAGGAAGGCGACATTGGCTATCACTGCAGCAGCTATAACGAATTCATTGATTATTATTGCTTCAGCTATACCCTCGGCGATACTTACACACCCTCCGCCAATGAATCCCCGGATCTCACCTGTTTTGTATCAGGCACAGGCGTTTTATGGCCAATTACCCGTGCGGATTATGACTTTTGTATCGACTCCCTGATAGAAATCCAGTTTTATGACCTCCCAGAATAAATAATATTCCGGACTGATATTAACGAACCGCCGCATGTTTTCCTGCGGCGGTTTTCTGGATTGCGCTCTGCTGTTTGCGGGGGGATAAGTTTGGCTTCGCAAACCCCGATGCAAAAAATATACAACAATATGTCATCAGGGACATTTTTGGTACATCCCCCCTGATATATTGGTATTGTCGGATCCCCCGATTGCAAAAGCGAGAACAGAATACACATCACATACGGACAGGAGGCTTTTTTATGAATAAGGAAAACTTAATAAAATGGGATCCCAAGAAGGAGACCGACGATATACTCCATAGTGTACTGGATCTGCTTCAGAAGGACGACGGAAAAAACTTTGAGGAAAAGAAGGACGAACTGAGTAATTATCTGCTCGCTGAGGTGGCACTGCTACAGGAAGGCCACACCCCGCTCCCCAACGGTCAGGCAACATCTCCCCTTAAACTCAAAATGCAATTTTGGCAGGCCGGAAAAGTGACCACCTCGGACCGCCACATCACCCTGAGACCGGTACAGAACTCCGATCGCGAGGACTTCCTCCAGCTCGAGAAGGAGTATTGTGAATTCAGTTCTTCTATGAAGGATGCCAGCTTTCAGAATTCCCTCTGGGAAGAGCACACCTCCGATCAGTCCATAATATTGGCGATTGAACACAACGACACCTATATCGGCTATTGTGGAATTCGGGACATAACCTGTGATTTGTGGGAGATTTCCATTGAGTTGCAGTCCCAGTGGACAGGTCGAGGCATTGGGGGTATTGTGTTGACCGCCATGCTCGATGCCATAGAAGATCGGCTGGCAGTACACAGTTTCAGAGTTCGGGTAGAGCCATCCAATTACGCAAGTCAAAGGGTCTTTGAACGGTTGGGTGCAAAACCGAATGGCATCTCAGAAATGTGGCTTCACAATCCTCAGCTTCTGGAGCAATATGAAGAGGAGAATCTGCATTTGATTGACGCCAGGCTGACTGCGGTAGCTGAAAAATTCGACGTAGCACCAAGAAAGCTGCTCAGTCATGTGCTGGAGTATACGCTGATCTGGGAACGGAACCGAAACATGTAAATATAGTTAGAAGCGAGTATACAAAGGGCAGTGTCCGGATTTTCCCGGACACTGCCCTTTGTATTGATTCATCAAAGACATCCCCCCGGCTATGCCGGGGGGCAAAAAAATAGCTTTTAGCGAAGAGTAGAGTAGACAAGAAAAAAGCTCCCCATTATATTAGAAGT
>CAZFGL010000191.1:0-3089 GCA_964518645.1 uncultured Oscillospiraceae bacterium
AACTCGGGGTTGTGCTTGGGATCCATGCCCTCGTTGCGGAAGATACGGCCGACTTCGTATACCCGCTCAAGGCCGCCTACGATCAGGCGCTTCAGGTACAGCTCGGTCTCAATGCGCAGAACCATATCCATATCCAGCGTATTATGATGGGTGTAGAAGGGTCTTGCAGAGGCACCGATCTCAAAGGGGGTCAGGATGGGGGTTTCCACCTCCAGGAAGCCCCGTTTGTCCAGGAACGCACGCAGCTCCCGCATAATGCGGCTGCGCTTTACGAAGGTTTCCTTAACCTCAGGGTTCACGATCAGATCCACATAGCGCTGACGGTAACGGGTCTCCCGGTCGGTCAGGCCGTGGAACTTCTCAGGCAGAGGCTGCAGGTTCTTGGAAAGAAGGGTCACCTTGCTGGCACGGACAGAAATCTGTCCCTTCTCAGTCTTGAACACTTCGCCCTCGACGCCCACAATATCGCCAATATCGCACTTTTTGAACCAAGCATAATCCTCTTCGCCCACAAGATCCTTGCGGACATACAGCTGCACACGGCCGCTCTCGTCCATAAGATCGCAGAAGGAAACCTTGCCCATACCCCGCTTGGACATAAGACGTCCGGCTACGGAGACATTCTTCCCCTCAAGGGCTTCAAAATTCTGATTGATCTCATCCGCATGGGTATCCACATCATACCGGGTCACCAGGAAGGGATCCCGACCGGCTTCCTGCAATGCCGTCAGCTTTTCCCGACGGATCTTCAGCAGTTCGCCTAAGTTTTCAGTATCATTTCTGTTATCTGCCAAGGGTAATCCTCCTATCAGCGTGCGATATTGATGACCTCGTACTCGATCTCACCCACAGGGGCCTCAACCTTAACGATGTCGCCTACCTTTGCGCCAACCATGGCACGGCCAAAGGGTGCATCATCAGACACACGGCCCTTCATGGGGTTGGCTTCCTGAGAACCCACCAGTTCATAGCTGGTGATCTCATCAAATTCAATGTCCCTTACAGTGAAGGTACAGCCCAGACTGATATGGTCGGTTGCAACCTCGTCAGCGTTGATGATCACGGCGTTTGCCAGAATTTCTTCCACCTCGGCAATACGTCCGTAGAGCTGCGCCTGCTGGTTTTTCGCTTCATCATATTCACTGTTCTCGGACAGGTCGCCATAACCGCGGGCAACCTTGATCATTTCAGTAACTTCCTTGTCTCTGTCCGTTTTCAGATACTGAAGTTCTGCTTCCAGTTCTTTCAGACGTTCGGGAGTAAGTTTATATTCTTTTGCCATGATTAACACCTTTCTTAAACCGGCATCTGCCGGCGAATATGATATTTAAGGATTCAGTGTGGCCAGCGCCGCCTGTACCTGAGGATCCTCCTCCGGTGCAAGCTTGCCCAAAGCCAGCTGTGTCGCCAGCGTTTCATCCAGTGCAATCTCCACATCCGGAGTGACACCCACATCAATCAGGCTCTTGCCGCTGGGCGTAAAATATTTACCGATGGACAGGTTCACCGCAGAACCGTCACTGAGATTGATGCCCACCTGATAATAGCCCTTTCCAAAGGTCTTTTCACCGATGAGCTTGCCCATATTGTATTCCTGAATGCAGCAGGCAAAATACTCCGCCGCACTGTAGCTGCTGCCGTTCACAAGGCAGGCCATGGGCATATCCACAAAGGAGGCATCGGAGGTTACGATCTCTTCCTTTCCGGCATAGTTCACCGTGTGGAAAATAGTCCCCTCCGGGAGCAGATAGTCAAGAAGCTTTGTCAGCTCTGTTTTCAAACCGCCGGGATTATTCCGGACATCAAACAGCAGACTCTGCGCCCCCTGAGCCTTCAGGTCTTCAATCAGACCGATGACCGTATCTGCACAGCCACCGTCAAAATTGTCAATGATAATATAACCCACGCTGCCGGCAATCAAACTTCCCGTTGCAGGGATCACAGTTACAGCCTTGCGGGTAACTACAAGCTCTACCTGAGCCTCACCGCGCAGGAAGGAGAGGTTCACAGTGGTTCCCTCTTCCCCCTTCACAAGATTCTTGGTCTCGTCCAGAGTAATGTCTGCAACGCTGGTGCCGTTTACGGCAACCAGTACATCACCGGCCAGTACACCGGCTTCCTCAGCAGGGCCACCGGAGGTCACATCAGTCACCTCGTATCCCACAAGATTACCGTCGTCGTCATTTCTGGCCGTAATGGTAATACCAACACCCACATAGGCATTCTGGATATTTTCAAGATACGCCTGATAATCCTCCGCCGTCACATAGTAACTCCAGCGGTCACCCAGGGCTGCAACCATGGCACTGGCCATGGCATCATTCATCAGAGTCTCATCTGCATCTTCTCCGATGAAATACTCATCAAATATCTGACGAAGCTCCGTATACTTCTGGAACCCCTCTGTGTACTGATTCTGGGCATCCTGCACCGAGCTGTATTTGATCACAAAGCCCAGAGCGAATCCCATCAAAAGACAGGCTGCACAGGCGGCATATCGTCTCCATTTCACTTCCATGGCGCGCCTCTTAAATCATGCCGATGCCGGTGATGATCTGCACCACAATGGGAACAATGATCAGCAACGCAAGAAATCCAGCCATAATGGACGTAAGTATCTTTCTGTGTTTATTGGACATAGGATTGCCTCCAAGCAATTAGCGCATAAAGTTCTCTCTGGAATCCAGATACTTCTTGACCATCAGCGCCACCTTAAAGATAATGGCGTGATCAAATTCTCTCAGATCCAGGCCGGTGATCTTCTTGATCTTCTCAAGACGATAAACCAGTGTATTTCTGTGGACAAACAGTTTTCTGGAGGTCTCAGAAACATTCAGATTGTTCTCAAAGAACTTATTGATGGTGAACAGGGTCTCCTGATCCAGAGAATCAATGGAGTTCTTCTTAAACACCTCAGAGAGGAAAATCTCACACAGGGTGGTAGGCAGCTGATAGATCAGACGGCCAATGCCCAGATTTTCATAGTTGATGATGCTCTTCTCCGTATCAAAGACCTTGCCCACATCAATAGCGGTCTGCGCTTCCTTGTAGGAGTCGGACAGAGAGCGCAGGTGTTCTGCCACGGTACC
>CAZFGL010000192.1:0-3081 GCA_964518645.1 uncultured Oscillospiraceae bacterium
ACAAAGAGGGATCCATCGCCGGCCCCAAGGTGCTGGAGCATATGGTGGACTGTGTGCTCAGCTTTGAAGGTGACCGAAACACCTCTTACCGGCTGATCAGCGCCACAAAGAACCGTTTTGGCTCCACCAACGAACTGGGTGTCTTTGATATGCACGAAAGCGGTCTGATTGAAGTGGAAAATCCCTCTGAAATGCTGCTTTCCGGCCGTCCTCTGAACGCACCGGGTACCTGTGTTGCCTGCGCAATGGAGGGAACCCGTCCCATTTTGGCGGAAATTCAGGCTCTTGTGGTAAATTCCAGCTTTAACACCCCACGACGCACCACTGATGGATTTGATTTTAACCGTGCAACCCTGTTAATGGCGGTGCTGGACAAGCGTGGGGGCATGCGGCTCTCTGCCTGTGACGGCTATATCAATGTGATCGGTGGCCTGACCATCTCAGAACCTGCAGCAGACCTTCCTCTGGTTATGGCTGTGGCATCCAGTTATCGGGATAAGCCCATTCCCAACAACGTGGCCGCCATTGGCGAGGTGGGCCTGACCGGTGAGATCCGGGCGGTGAATAATCTGTCCCTCAGACTTGGGGAACTGTCCCGTCTGGGCTTCGACCGGGTACTGATTCCCCATCAGGGGAGTGGAAAAGTCGTTCCCCCGGAGGGCATGACCGTGATTCGGGTGAAGAATATCAATCAGGCCATTGAAGAAATTCTGGGCTGATTCTGAATAGATGCAAAAGTGGCGCTGCAAATTGCAGCGCCACAGCTTTTTACTTTGCCAGAACCTTTTTCAGTTTTGCAAATCTGGGCAGACCGTTCACTTTTTCCATTTTGGTCTCACCCTGGATCAGAGGCAGGGCATAATCGATAAACTCCTGGGTCACGCCGTTGCCCTCAGCGTTAATCCACTGAGTGGGAACCTTCTTCTCGAAGTTTGCACACTTCTCAAGGGGCAGCAGTTCCGTCTCCCAGGTATAGGGGGCGTTAGAGGTACGCTTGATGGCAACCATATATCCGGTTTCACCGGCAGTGGCAGCTTCGACAGCAGCCTTACCAACTGCATAAGCCTCGTCAATATCGGTCTGAGAACCGCAGTGAGCACCGCAGCGCTGCATCAGGCTCAGCTCAATGGCACGGCTCTTGCAGTTCACACGGGTCTTGAGCATGCTCTCCAGAACCTGTGCCAGACCGCCCATCTGGGTGTGACCGAATGCGTCCTTGGCAGCCTCGCCGGCATATTCAGAGATAAACTTGCCGTCTTTATCATGAATGCCCTCAGATGCAGCCACAATGACCTTACCCTTTTCCTTATAGATGCGCTCCACATCATCCAGGAACTTCTCCACATCAAAGTCAATTTCGGGGAGATATACCAGGTCGGGGCCTTCACCGGATGCGGTCGCCAGAGCAGCAGCACCAGCCAGCCAGCCGGCATTCCGTCCCATGATCTCAATGATGCAGATCATGCCGGTGTCATATACCTTGGCGTCCAGAGAAACCTCCATGCAGGTGGTTGCGATATACTTGGCCGCACTGCCGAAGCCAGGGCAGTGGTCGGTGCCGTAAAGGTCGTTATCAATGGTCTTGGGTACGCCAATTACGTTGCACTCATAGCCAACGGATTTGAGATAACGGGAGACCTTGGAGCAGGTGTCCATGGAATCATTGCCGCCGTTGTAGAAGAAATAGCGCACATCATACTTCTTGAAAATCTCAAGCATACGCTTGTAATCGGTATCATCTACCTCGGGATCCTTCAGCTTATAACGAACAGAACCCAGTGCAGATGAGGGGGTGTAGGGGAGAAGTGCAAGCTCCTCAGGATCCTCCTCATCGATCACATAAAGCTCATCATTCAGCACGCCCTTAATGCCGTGGGCTGCACCATATACCCGGGTGATATTGGGGTTCTTCAGCGCTGCTTCAAAAACACCGCAGGCGCTGGCATTGATTACGGAAGTGGGGCCGCCGGACTGGCCAAAAATACATGCACCGGTCAGAATTGCCATAACAAAATACCTCCTGATGGTTGATTGATTATCTCTACTATACCATTCTCCATGATAATTCGCAAGTGCCACAGAAAAAATAACCTGTACCGACAAACTTGTACGAGACGTTTATAATGTATCATAATTATCATATATTTTCAATCCCGCAGTTGCATTCTTTTTAAAAAAGTGCTATACTGAACTCAACTTCATGATATAAGGAGTGTATGAACATGCCTATTGTCACATCCACCGAAATGTTTAAGAAGGCTTATGCCGGTGGCTACGCCATTGGTGCCTTCAACGTCAACAATATGGAGATTATTCAGGGTATTACTGAAGCTGCAAAGGAATGCAATGCTCCCGTAATTCTTCAGGTTTCCAAGGGTGCCCGTGCTTACGCCAACCGCACCTATCTTGTTAAGCTGGTTGAGGCTGCCGAGATCGAAACCGGTCTGCCCATCTGCCTCCATCTGGACCACGGCGACAGCTTCGAGACCTGCAAGTCCTGCATCGACGACGGCTTCACCTCTGTTATGATCGACGCATCCTCCAAGCCCTTTGAAGAGAATATCGAAATCACCCGCAAGGTTGTAGAGTATGCCCACGCCCACGGCGTTGTGGTCGAGGCAGAGCTTGGTACTCTGGCCGGTGTTGAGGATGAGGTTAGCGTTGCTGCGGAAGATTCCTCCTATACCCGTCCCGAGGACGTTCAGGAGTTTGTGGAGCGTACCGGCTGTGACTCTCTGGCAATCGCCATCGGCACTTCCCACGGTGCCTTTAAGTTCACACCTGCCCAGTGCACCCGGAACGAGCAGGGGATTCTGGTTCCGCCTCCTCTCCGTTTTGACATTCTGGAAGAGGTTTCCCGCCGTCTGCCCGGTTTCCCCATTGTACTTCATGGTTCTTCCTCCGTTCCTCAGGAGTACGTTAAGATGATCAACACCAACGGTGGCGCTATGCCTGACGCTGTTGGCATCCCCGAGGAACAGCTGAGAAAAGCTGCTGCTATGGCTGTCTGCAAGATCAATATCGACTCCGACCTGCGTCTTGCCATGACCGGCACCATCCGTCAGTATATGGCTGAGCATC
>CAZFGL010000193.1:0-3041 GCA_964518645.1 uncultured Oscillospiraceae bacterium
TGTAATGATGGTCAACGACGATGTTTACGGCCGTGTTACCCCCGATCAGGTGGACGACATTCTCGCAAAATACAAATAAATGAAAGAACTGAGCCTCAATATTCTGGATGTGGCGAAAAATTCTGTCACCGCAGGGGCCGACCGGATCCTGATCACTGTGGATGAGACACCGGACAGGCTTACCATTGTAATCACTGACAACGGCTGCGGTATGACACCGGAGTTTGTCTCCCGTGTGACCGATCCTTTCACCACCACCCGTACCACCCGCAAGGTTGGATTGGGCCTTTCCCTGATGAAAATGGAGGCACAGATGTCCGGCGGCGATCTTGCCATCGAAAGCACGGTGGGGGTGGGAACCTCCGTCACCACCTGGTTTGATCCGCACAGCATAGATATGCCGCCTCTGGGGGATCTTGTTTCCTCCATCATCACCCTGATCCAGGGCAGTCCTCACATTGACTTTGTATTTACCCACAAAAAGGGAGGAAACGAATACACCCTGGATACCGGCGAGATCCGTCTGATTATGGACGGGATCAGCCTGGCTGAGCCAGAAGTACTTGCATGGCTCACCGATTTTCTGAAAGAAAATGAATCCACTCTGATATAGAAGGGAAGCGTGAAGCAATGAAATCTCTCGAAGAGCTGAAAGCCCTGCGTGAAAGCATGCAGGCAAAGATGAACCTTCGCAAGGACAGCGGCGACACCATTCGCGTGGTTGTCGGTATGGCTACCTGCGGCATCGCCGCCGGCGCCCGTCCTGTTCTCAATGCCTTCGTGGAAGAAGTGAACAAGCGTGGCCTAACCAACGTACAGGTCACTCAGACCGGCTGCATCGGCGTATGCCGTCTTGAGCCGGTGGTCGAGGTTTATGTTCCCGGCCAGGAGAAGGTCACTTATGTAAAAATGAACGCCGAAAAGGTCCCCACCGTTGTTGCTCAGCACATTGTTAATAAGCAGGTGGTCACGGACTACACCATCGGCGCGGCAGAATAAGGAGGAGCAATAATATGGATTTTGTCAGAGCCCATATCCTTGTCTGTACCGGTACCGGCTGCGCCTCTGCCGGCGCAGCTGCCATCATTACGGAATTTGAAAACCAGCTTGCAAAGCATGGTCTTGACAAGGAAGTTCGCGTGGTTAAGACCGGCTGTCTCGGTCTTTGTGCCAAGGGCCCCAACGTGGTTATTTATCCCGAGGGTGTCCATTACAGCCATGTGTCCGCAGAGGACGTGGCAGAGATCGTGGAAGAGCACATCCTCAAGGGCCGCAAGGTCGATCGTCTGATCTACAGCGAGGTTGACAACAGTGGTAAGGCCACCTCCCTCACTGACACCCCCTTCTATCGGGATCAGGTTCGTATCGCCCTGAGAAACTGCGGTATCATCAACCCCGAGGATATTGACGAGTATATCGCCTATGACGGCTATGCAGCCCTGGCCAAGGTACTCACCGAAATGACCCCTCAGCAGGTCATTGATGAGATCAAGGCTTCCGGCCTGAAGGGCCGTGGCGGCGCAGGCTTCTCCACCGGTCTGAAGTGGCAGTTTGCAGCCAACTCTCCCGGCCCCATCAAGTATGCCTGCTGTAACGCAGACGAGGGCGACCCGGGCGCATTCATGGACCGTTCCGTTCTGGAAGGTGACCCCCACTCCGTGCTGGAGGCTATGACCATTGCCGGTTACGCCATCGGCGCTACACAGGGTTATATCTACGTCCGTGCTGAGTATCCCATCGCTGTTGAGCGTCTGAAGATCGCACTGAAGCAGTCCCACGAGTACGGCTTCCTGGGCGAGAACATTTTCGGCACAGATTTCTCCTTCGATATTGACATCCGTCTTGGCTCCGGCGCATTCGTCTGTGGCGAAGAGACCGCTCTGATGGTCTCCATTGAGGGCAAGCGTGGCGAACCCCGCTGCCGTCCTCCCTATCCCGCAGTCAAGGGCCTGTTCGGCAAGCCCACCATCCTCAACAACGTTGAGACCTACGCCAACATCTGCTGGATCATCAACCACGGTGCCGAGGCCTACGCTGCAATGGGCACCGAGGGTTCCAAGGGCACCAAGGTATTTGCACTTGGCGGCAAGATCAACAACACCGGTCTGGTTGAGATCCCCATGGGCACTCCCCTCCGCAAGATCATCGAAGAGATCGGTGGTGGCGTTCCCGGTGGAAAGAAGTTCAAGGCTGTTCAGACCGGCGGCCCCTCCGGCGCATGTATCCCCGCCAGCCAGATCGATGTTCCCATTGACTACGAGAACCTGACCCGCATCGGCGCCATGATGGGTTCCGGCGGTATGATCGTTCTGGACGAGACCGACTGTATGGTTGACATTGCAAAGTTCTTCCTTCAGTTCACTGTAGATGAGAGCTGTGGCAAGTGTTCTCCCTGCCGGATCGGCATCAAGCGTATGTATGAGATTCTGGAGCGGATCACCGAGGGCAAGGGTACTCTGGAAGATCTGGACACCCTGGAAACTCTGGCTGACCACATCAAGGGCAACGCTCTGTGCGGCCTGGGTCAGACTGCTCCCAACCCGGTTCTGTCTACCATGAAGAACTTCCGGGACGAGTATGTTGCGCACGTTGTTGAGAAGCGCTGCCCCGCAGGCTCCTGTAAGGCACTGCTCTCCTACACCATTGACCCCGCCAAGTGTAAAGGCTGCTCCGCCTGCTCCCGTGTCTGCCCCGCAGATGCCATCAGTGGCGTGATCCGCAGTCCCTTCAAGATCGATACATCCAAGTGCATCAAGTGCGGCAGCTGCATGGAAAAGTGTAAGTTTGGCGCAATTTCCAAGGGTTAAGGAGGCTCGGCAAGATGGATACTGTGAAATTAAAAATTAATGGCATGGAAGTAGAAGCCCCTGCCGGCTCTACCATTATCCAGGCCGCAAATCTGGCAGGGGTCAAGATTCCCTCCCTCTGCTATCTCAAGGATCTGAATCAGATCGGCGCCTGCCGTATCTGTATGGTAGAAGTTAAGGGTGCAAAGGGTCTTGTCGCCTCCTGCGTATACCCCGTTAACGAGGGTATGGAGG
>CAZFGL010000194.1:0-3021 GCA_964518645.1 uncultured Oscillospiraceae bacterium
GGTTAAGGTTATTATGGGCTTAATGGGCTCCGGTAAGACCAAGCAGATGGTTGAAAAGATCAACGCAGCCGTTGACAGCGAAGCCGGCCACGTTGTCTGCATCGAAAAAGGTTCCAAGTTGGTATACGACATTAAGTCCAGCGTTCGTCTGGTAGAAGCCAGCGACTATCCCATCGGCGGGTATAACTATCTTAAGGGCTTTGTCAGTGGTCTCCACGCCGGCGATTATGATATTACACATATTTTCATTGACAGTCTTTATAAGATTTCTGTTTGCAATGACACTGCCGCTACTGAGGCTTTCCTTGCATGGTGTGACGAGTTCGGCAAGGCCAACAAGATTGACTTTACCATCTCCATCTCCGCTGACATTAACACTGCCACCGATGGCATCAAAAAGTATTTCTAACATAACATTCGCCGCCTGGCAGAAGCCAGGCGGCTTTTTGTTTTCTGTGGATCATTTTTCTCTGTCCAGTACCACCAGCAGTTTATCCGCCAGGGTATAGATTCCAACGATCACCCCGATCAGAATCCCTGCCGGGATCGCAAATGCCCCCATCATCCCCAGAGATACCCACGCAACCAGATTTCTGAGCATCGACTGCTCTCTGCCGGTCATATTTCCCGCTCCTTTTTTCCGCTTACAATGGATACATAGGCATTGGAGGTCATCTTATAGATCACAGCATAGAGCACTCCAAATACCAGCATGGACACGGCCATAACAAGAAGAGACAGCTTTTCATTCTGAAGATTGAACATCATCAGCAGTTTCTGGACCATGGGAAATGCAAAACATTCATGAAGCACCGCCACCGCAAAGGGCAGCAGGAACACGGTCAGCATCTGGGAGTTTACATTCTGACGGATATCCCTTTCCGTCATACCGATTTTTCGCATGCTGACATAACGGCTTTCATCCTCGTACCCCTCTGTAATCTGCTTATAATAGATAATCAGGATCATTGCCAGCATAAACACCAGAGAAAGGAACACACCCAGGAAAAATATTCCCGCAGTGGTGCCGGAATACTCCGCCCGTTTTTCCGCCCGGCTGTCTACGCTGTAATCAAAGTATCCACCGTCACCGGAGGCACACAGCTCCTCAAATCCCTGATCCATTCTCTGTCCAAGGGCAATCTGCACTTCCTCCGTCAGTGTTGTATCAACCCCGAATTCCAGTTCGATCCGGCAGCGCATGTAATCTCCCATGGGCATCAGCTCGTAATTGATGGCCTCCACCGCCGGATCTATATCGTTGACCACCACAAATACACTGGGCATCATGCTCACAAGGGCATTCCCTGCCGTCATAAAGCTGTCCACCTGCTTTTTTACTGTCCAGGAAGCACCATTCTTCATGGTAACGCCGGGGTTCTCATATCTGCACCGGAGACAGTAGATCAGGGCTTCCCCTTCTTCCAGCTGCTCCTTCTGATTCATACAACGGTTGTAATCCTCCAGAGGGACAAAGTACAGCTGCATGACCTGATTCAGCTGATCTCCGGCCGTCCCGTTCACCGTGGCCGGATCCAGCACCATCACCCCATCCTGGAGGACGCCTGTGGCCCCAGCTTTTCTGTAAACACTTTTCACCGTACATTCCGCACCGTACTCTCCCAGCGTTTCATCCAGCTCCCTCAGCACAATATCCATTTTCTCACGGACAGTGTCCCCTGTCGAATCCATGGAATCATAGTCAAATCTCAGGACGAAATCTCCGGGGTATCTCACATCCAGAATATCCTCCACGCCGAAATAGAGGCTGCTGCTGCCCATGATCATCACGAGAACCATGGTGCTGAGAATACAGATTGCCGCCAGTCCTGCACCATTGCGCTTCATACGGTAGACCATGGAGGATACGGATATAAAGTGATTTTTCCGGTAATAGTATCTCCTGTTTTTTTGCAGCAATCTGCAAAGTACCACCGAACCGGAAATAAACAGCAGATAGGTTGCCACAATGACCATCCCCACGGCAATGAAAAACCAGGCCATTGCTGCAATAGGGTTTTGGATGGACACCGCAATATAGTATGCCAGCCCCAGAATAATCAGCCCCGCAATGGCCAGCACATAATTCGCTCTGGGGGGCTTATCCCCTGTATTCTCACTTTTCAGCAGCGCCACAGCACTCATTTTCCGAACCTGCCACATACTCTTTGCCAGGATGCCTCCGAAAATCGGCAGAAAAATCAGAAATGTATTCTTGAGTGCTTCCCCGTTCACCGTAAAATCATAGGTGATTTCACCCTTCAGCGCCCAAGTTAGTCCCAGTTCTGCGATTTTTGACAGCAGGATCCCGCAAAACACCCCTGCGCCCATGGAAATAAGCACCACAATACCGGTCTCCCAGAGCATCAGCAGCATCAGGTTTCCCTTGCCCATTCCCAACATATTATAAAGGCCAAACTCTTTTTTCCTCCGGCGCATCAGGAAGGAGTTTGTGTAGATCAGAAAAATCAGAGAAAACAGCGCCACAATCCAAACGCCCATTCCCAGAACCAGCGTGGTGGAGTCCCCGCCCGGCATGGCCTTCAGAGCAGGCATTCCCGCCAGATAATGGATGATATAAAACAGCATTACCATACCGGAGCAGGTCATCAGATAGGGAGTATAAAACCGTCTGTTTTTCCGAATCCCATCCCAGGCCAGACGGGGATAAAACTTCTGTTTCACTGCTTGTCACCGCCTGTCGCCAGCATGGTCAGGGTGTCCGAGATCTTCTGATAAAGCTGCTCGTTACTGCTGTCCCCCCGATAGATCTGATGGAACACCTCGCCGTCCTTAATAAAAAACACCCGGTTGGCATGGCTTGCAGCCTTCACGGAATGGGTGACCATAACTATGGTCTTTCCCTTTCTGTTGATTCCCTCAAACAGATTCAGCAGTTCGTCAGTGGATTTTGAATCCAGTGCGCCGGTGGGCTCATCTGCCAGGATCAGCTTGGGCTGGGTGATAATTGCCCGGGCCACCGCTGCCCGCTGCTTCTGTCCCCCGGATACCTCATAGGGA
>CAZFGL010000195.1:0-3020 GCA_964518645.1 uncultured Oscillospiraceae bacterium
GGACACCATTCTGGTCTCCATTATGATGGTGAACAACGAAACCGGCGCTGTCAATGACATTGCCGGTCTTGCAAAGCTGACCCATATGAAATCCAGTGCCGTTTTCCACACCGATGCGGTACAGGGCTTTATGAAAGTACCCTTCCGGGCCTCCACGCTGGGGGCGGACATTATCACCGTATCCTCCCATAAAATTCAGGGGCCTAAGGGCTGTGGCGCAGTATATGTGGACAAAAAGCTCCATCTGCCCCCCTTCATCTACGGTGGCGGGCAGGAGAAGAACTTGCGTTCCGGCACGGAGAATGTACCCATGATTCTGGGCTTTGGCGCAGCCTGTGCACAGGCATCCGACCGTCTCCCGGAGAAGCTCCGGCATATGACAGATCTGAAAACCCGCTGTCTGGAGGGACTGGCCCAAAAGGTACCTCAGGCAGTGGTTCTGGGCAGCCATCAGGCACCCCATATTATTTCCCTTGCCCTGCCGGGCGTCCGCTCTCAGGGGCTGATCGGCTGTCTCGAGGCGAAGGAGATCTACGTCTCCGCCGGTTCCGCCTGTGCAAGGGGACACCGCAGTCATGTGATGGAAGCCATGGAGTTTCCTCCGGAGCTGATCGACGGTTCCATCCGGGTCAGCTTCTGCTACGACACCACGGAAGCTCAGGTGGATGCCTTCGTGGACGCACTGGCGGAGGCTCTGATTCAGCTCACATAACCGGCACAAAACAATACCATCTGCATTGCAAAAAATTGCAGGGACATGATTTCATGTCCCTGCTTTTTTATCAGAAATTCAGAACCTTGATCAGGTTTGTGGATCCGCTGACACCCACGGGAACGCCGGCTGTAACCACGGCCAGATCGTTTTCACGGACATAGCCCAGCTCCCAGGCTCGGCTTCTGGCCAGATTCAGCAGCTTATCCGTGGTATCCACCACCGGTGCCAGTGCCGTCTCCACACCCCAGACCATGCTCAGGCTGCGGCGGGTACGTTCGTCCACCGTCAGTGCCAGAATGGGGCACTCCGGCTGGAACCGGGAGACCGCCTTTGCGGTGATGCCCCGGTTGGTAACGGTAACAATTGCCTTCGCCTCCAGCTCCATGGCTGTGGTGCAGCAGGCACGGGAAATGGCCGAACCCACATTCCGGTTGTGATCCAGCTCCATCCCACGGAAATGCTTCCAGTAATCTATGTTTTTCTCCACGTTTTCGCAGATGGAGGACATGGTTTTCACCGCCTCCACCGGATACTTGCCCGAAGCGGTCTCCCCGGAGAGCATCACCGCAGAGGTGCGGTCAAACACGGCGTTTGCCACATCGTTGACCTCCGCACGGGTGGGACGGGGATTGCGCATCATTGAATCCAGCATCTGGGTGGCCACGATTACGTTTTTCCCGGCCTGACGGCACTTTTTAATGATCTGCTTCTGGATCAGAGGCACCTGATGACTGGGAACCTCCACCCCCAGATCTCCCCTGGCAACCATAATGCCGTCAGCAACTGCAATGATCTCGTCGATATTGTCAATGCCCTGCTGGTTTTCAATCTTGGCAATGATCTCTATATTTCTTGCCCCCGCCTGATCCAGCAGCTTGCGAATATCCAGCACGTCCTGGGCACTGCGGGTAAAGGAGGCGGCAATAAAGTCAAATCCGTTTTCAGCGGCGAACAGAATATCGCTCCGGTCCTTTCTGGACAGGAAAGGCAGATCCACCGGTGTCCCGGGGAGATTGACCCCCTTGCGATCCTTCACAATGCCGCCGTTGGAGACCACGCAGATCACATCTCTGTCCCGGATCTCCTGTACGACCAGTTCAATCAGGCCGTCGTCAATGCAGACCCGGCTGCCGGGCTTCAGTACCTGATACAGGTTTTCATAGGTGGTGGAGCAGCCTTCCTCAGTTCCCTCCTGCTCGGTCCCGTAGAAGGTGAAGGTCTGCCCGATCTTCAGCTCCGCAGCGCCTCCGCGGAACACACCGGTACGGATCTCCGGCCCCCGGGTGTCACACATGGCACCAATGGGAAGTCCCAGCTTCTCCCGAACCTCCTGCAGCCGGTAAAGCATATCCAGATGGCTGTCATGATCCCCGTGGGAAAAGTTCATCCGGGCCACATTCATGCCCGCAAGACAAAGCTGTTCAAGCACCTTTTTGTCCGCAGTCGCCGGTCCAAGGGTGCAGATTATTTTCGTTTTGCGCATTGATTCATTTCCCTCCAACTTTCGTAATCCCGGTGTGTCCATCATAGCAAATCCCCGTTCCGGACACAAGGGGAATTTCAGCTGTTTTCACGAAAAAGGGGGACGCTCTGCGCCCCCCTCTTCAGTTTTCTTACTGTGCGTCTACAGATGCCATGTGACGGATCAGTTCCAGGACCTTGTTGGAGTAACCCATCTCATTGTCATACCATGCCACGACCTTGACAAAGGTATCGGTGAGCGCAATGCCGGCCTTCGCATCAAAGATGGAGGTGCGGGCATCACCCAGGAAGTCGGAGGATACCACATCCTCATCGGTGTAGCCCAGAACGCCCTTCAACTCGCCCTCGGAAGCGTCCTTCATGGCCTTGCAGATCTCCTCATAGGTGGCGGGCTTCTTCAGGTTAACGGTCAGGTCAACCACGGACACGTCCAGAGTGGGCACCCGGAGGCTCATGCCGGTGAGCTTGCCGTTCAGCTCGGGGATGACCTTGCCCACAGCCTTGGCAGCGCCGGTGGAGGAGGGGATGATGTTGCCGGTGGCAGCGCGGCCGCCGCGCCAATCCTTCAGAGAGGGGCCGTCAACGGTCTTCTGGGTGGCGGTGACGGAGTGCACGGTGGTCATCAGACCCTCGGTGATGCCCCAGTTGTCGTTCAGGACCTTGGCGATGGGAGCCAGGCAGTTGGTGGTGCAGGATGCGTTGGACACGAAGTTCATGTCGGTGGTGTACTTGTCCAGGTTCACGCCGCAGACGAACATGGGGGTGTCGTCCTTGGAGGGGGCGGACATGACGACCTTCTTGGCGCCGGCGTCCAGGTGGCCCT
>CAZFGL010000196.1:0-2976 GCA_964518645.1 uncultured Oscillospiraceae bacterium
CCCCCTCCAATATCCAGCGGAGGGGGATTTTTTTGAATTCTGTGTAATGGGGAGACGCTGGTGCTCTGAAGCAATTGGCTATGTATGTTTTTTCTGAGTATTCGCGCAACCACCGGGAGGGCGGCGCTCGCATAGCCAGCCACCGTCGTCAAGACGGGGCGCAGTAACTGTCTCAGGAGGGGGGGGCCAAGAGGGGACGTCTGTGAATAGTCCCCTCTTGGTTGCTCTTTCCCCTCTTTCTGTCAATACAGAAAGGGGGCCGTCGGCGACACTCACCCGGTTTTCGACGATGCAGGTAAAAACGAACTGCTCCGGAAACTTTCAGCCTTCCAATCCCTCAGTCAAAACCTTCGGTTTTGCCAGCTCCCTTTACACAAGGGAGCCTCTCCGCAACTGGAACGTGGTGCAGGAAACGGGAAACTCAGTTGCGGAACGTTTCTGTAAACCCGTAGAATTTAAGAGTTTCCACCGCACCCGCGCCTCCCATGTGTAAGGGGAGGTGGGGCGGTGAAACCGCCTCGGAGGGGCTGTTAGCGCAGCTGGATTTACCTTTGCAGTGACGGAATACAGCAAATCCCTCCGTAAAACGACCTTTCACAAACAAAAAGGATTGCGCCGGTTCACCCGGGCAGTCCTTTAAAGTCTCTCAGTTGTTTCTGCTGGCATAGAAATGGGCTGGGAAGGGCCGGTTATTGCCCCGTTTCCTCCAGCAGGGGTTTCCCGTCCACCCATATCTGTACGATTTTGGTGCTGTCGGTGATCTCTCTGTCCGGTCGTCCCTCCACCAGAATCATGGTGGCAGGCTGTCCCGGGGCGATCACACCGGCGTTGGTCAGTCCAAAAGCCTCCGCAGTTTTTCCGGTAGCCCCCTGTAACACTTCCAGAGGTGTCAGTCCCGCCTCCACCAGCATCTGCATCTCCCGGTGAAGGTCTGTGCCATGCACCACCGCAGGGACAAATCCCCCGGCGTTGGCATCGGTCGCCACAAGAATGGGTACTCCCAGAGCGTTCAACTGCTGTACGGCATTTACTGCGTCCTGATAGTCCTCGGGTTCAAAGCCATAAAGCGGGGAATCCGCAAAGGCCTTCATCATCACAAGGGTGGGCATAACCGGAATGCCCCGGTCAGCAATCTGTTCTGCCAGCGCCTGAGGCAGCGGTTCACCGATGGGAATGTGGATCAGCATATCCGCCCCCTGATCCACAGCCAGCTGTACCCCGGCCATGGAGATGGCATGGACGGCCACCTTCAGTTGGTGCCGGTGGGCGGTGTCTACGATCTCTGCAAAGACGTTTTTATCCATCAGACCACCGCCCATAATGGCGGGCAGGTCGATGACCACCTTGATATATTCGGCCCCCTGTGCAATCATGCTTTCCACAAAAGCCTGTCCGCTGGCAACGGATACAAACGCCCCGGAGCGGGCAGTGCACACATTCAGAAAATCGAAGGAATCCTGCAATTCCGGGGTGATCGCAACGTCGCAGGTGGTGGTCACACCGCTGGCGACCATCAGCTCCATCTGTCCCTGCTTGCTGATGTGGGTGTGGGCGTCAATGAGCCCGGGCATCAGGAGATAATTGCTGTCCGGTTCGCCATCGCTCAGGGTGGTTTTTTCTGAAATGATCCCGTTTTCAATGACCACGGAGCACTGTTCCCAGACCCGGGTGCCGTCAAACACAGGATAATTCAGGGTGACCTGCTCCCCAACGGCTTCCTCCCAGTGTATGCCGGTGTGATAATTCACATAGGGGAACATCATAGACAGGATCACAGCCACAGCGATCCCCAGTATGATTATCACCGCAAGCAGGATCTTCACGCCTTTGGGCAGCTTTTTCTTCTTTTTCATACGGTCTGCTCCTTGCTGACGGAGACCAGCTCACTCTGTTTCATCACAATGCCGAACCAGTTGGAGAACACCAGATAATTGGCCCGGAGGGTCACCCGGTCTCCGGGGGAGACCTGTCTGTAATGGTCCTCGTTGGGGAAAATACACAGGGCACGGCAGTCCCCGTCCTTCTGACCGGACAGCTCGATGGAGGGCTTGTTGTGAATGTCTTTGCCCACCTTGACGGCAATACCGGTGATCTCAAACCGCTTGTCTTTATAAATTTTCAGCGTACCATGAAGATCCTCAAGAAAACGCTGAAACAGAGCTTCCACCGGAAAAGGTGCCTCCTGGGGCAGAATGGGCATCCGTCTGGTCTCGATCACCAGAGTTTTCAGATTGGACGGGTGCCTGGGATAAAAGGTCAACGGTTCCTTCATTGTGTCCTGTTCCTTTCCTCTCAGCAGTGGAATTTATCCTCTTCTTTTGGTTTGCGCTTGGATTCTATGGCTGCCTTCATGGCCTCTTTCCGGGCATAGATCCCTGCGACCTCGGCTTCAATGTCCTTGGCAGGATGATTCAGTCCGCTTCTCAGTGCCTGCACCATCTGTTCCGTCCGGTTCCGGATCTTGTATTCCTTCCCGTCCTTGATAAAGATGTTGCCGGTCTGACCGAAGATGAACTGTACATCGTGTTCTACACATGCGTCATAGACCTGCTTTACCCAGTCATAATGGAGGGGGCGGGAGCCCTGATAGTTTTCACCGCCGGCCAGTACGGTCTCGATCTTACCGGTGGCCAGAAAGTCCCCAATGTGGATCTCCCCGATGAAGGGTTTCAGGCTGACCCAACGGTGCTTTGCAGGCAGTTCAAGGAGATAGGGGATCCGCTGTTCCAGACGCTTCTGATTCTCGCAGGAGACGGAGAAGGACACATTGTCCCAGCCCTCACCCCAGTCCCGGGGGAGACATTCCCGGATCCGCTCTGCACGCTTGGTCAGGAGGGAGAAGGTCACATCCGGTCTCGAGCGGATCATATCCCATGCCTCATCCCGCCAGGGATCGGCCTCCTCCAGAAAGAAATCACTGGCCATACATACCCGGACAAAGGAACCGCTGGGCAGCTTCCAGTTGCCACTGCGGTC
>CAZFGL010000197.1:0-2948 GCA_964518645.1 uncultured Oscillospiraceae bacterium
TGCCGGATTGTCATTTACCATCATAATAACCGCTCCTTTTACAATTTTCCGTTTTAATTATTTTACCTATTTTACTCTGATTCTTTCACTTCGTCAAGGAGTTTTCCGGAAACCCCGCGAAATTGTACAGTTGCCTCAAACCGCCGATTTTTATCCCCGCTGCATCCGTCAATATAACAGGATTCCCCATCCATTCTGCGGAAAATCTGCATGGTTTCTCCCATTTTGCACTCCTGAGAGTAATTCAGCTGAAGCTGGGAAACAAATCGTCCTGCCAACTCCTCCGGAGCAAAGGCATCCAGCAAAACATCGGCATATTTGGTGTTGTTCATATGGCCGTTCACATCCAGATCCGAACAGCGCACTGTCCGGTCATAGGCCCAAACCTTGTCTTTCTGCTCCCGGATCAGTTTCAGCTGACGCTGGGAGACGTGCTCCGGGGCCTTCGCCTCTGCAATGGAATCAATGGCTGAAGGCCGCAGCATTTTTCTGTTGTCCACATCTGCCACGACCCATGCGGACACCCCTTCACCGATCTGCTCGTCCCCGGAATACAGAGCATAGTCCCGGTAGAAGGTCATGCCCCCGGCACCCCGGTGCCAGGTATCGATCCGGAGTGTCTCGCCCCCATGAACCGGCCGTTCCAGCCGGTACCAGACCCGTGCAAGAATCCAGCAGGCGTGATAATGACGTATCAGATAATCCCGATCCATCCTCAGAATTGCGGAATGCGCCGTACCCAGTTCCTGAAAATACTGAAGGAGCGCGGCCGGGCGCAGATTGTCATTCAGGTCAGTATCTGTGCTGCGGACAACAATATTTTGTGTGTAAATTTCGTTCATGATCTTTGCCTTTCAAATTCGCTCTGGCAATTTATGCGCCAATGGAGTATACTGAGAATAAGCGGAGCAGTGCTTCCCGTTTTTCGGGAGCACACACCCTGATTATACACATTTTTTCTCCGTGAATCAAGGGACGGTTTTCGTCCTGAATACATCCACGAAAGGCGGAAACACCATGGCAGAACAGCTTTATACCATCCCCATCAACGAGGCCTTTGACCAGTTTGAGGGCTGTCCCCTATGCCGTCTCCGGAGCAAACTTGAGACCCAGAGCCTCAACTACATCATGGGCGCAGCCATGATGGAACCGGACATCCGGATCGTCACCAATAAAAAGGGCTTCTGCCGCACCCATTTTCACAAAATGCTCTCCATGGGCAACCGGCTGAGCCTTGCTCTGATGCTGGAAAGTCACCTTGCCTCCGTTTCCACTCTGATCCCCGAGGCATCGGATAAAAAGCCCGGTAAGCTGGGCAAACTGAAAAAGTATGACGGCGAGACCCCTGCAGAGCCCCTGATGGAGCAGGTAAAAAGCTGTTATGTCTGTGAACGGGCAGCGGAATTTGAACAGAAATATGTATCTAATGTGGTCTATATCTGGAAGAAGGATCCCGCATTCCGGGAGAAGCTGAAAAAGCAGCCCTATTTCTGCATGGAGCATGCAGCTGCCCTCCTCAGCACCGGAAAAAATGACATGAGCGAGGCAAATTATCTCACCTTCTCTCAGGACATTCTCGCTCTTCTGCGTGACCATCTTTCCACCCTCCGGAAGGATGTGACCACCTTCTGCCGGAGCTTTGACCATGAAAATGCAGGAAAGCCTCTGAGTCAGGAAGCACGGTTTTCCGTGGAGAACTCCATTGCGTTTCTTTCCGGAGATTTTGAACGGAAGTAACCCCCTTCGACCTTTTACGATTTCTTCCTCCGGCTTCCGCCCTTGCAACCGGCGTAGAATTATGGTATAATACCCACTACGGAAGGATGGTGGAAAGCAGTGGCGCAGAAAACCGGAATCAAAATCGTGGCACAGAACAAGGCCGCGTACCATGAATACTATATTGTGGAGAAGTTTGAAGCCGGTATCGAACTGTTCGGCACTGAGGTCAAATCCATCCGGGCAGGACGTCTGAGCCTGAAGGAGGCATGGTGCTCCATTCAGAATGGTGAGTTGTATCTCAAGCAGATGCACATCTCCCCCTATGAAATGGGCAGTTTCTCCAATCGTGATCCCCTCCGCCCCAAACGGCTTCTCATGCACAAGAAGGAGATCATGATGCTGATGGGCAAGACCCAGCAGGCAGGCTATGCGCTGGTCCCCCTGTCTGTCTACTTTAAGAATTCCCGGGTCAAAGTGGAAATCGCTCTGGCCAAGGGTAAAAAATTACATGACAAGCGGTCTGTTGAAGCAGAAAAGGACGCAAAGCGTCAGATGGATCGCGCCATGAAAGAAAGGAATCAGTACTGATGGCAAATCCCATTGTTACCATTGAAATGGAAAACGGCGGCAAGATCGTTGCTGAGCTGTATCCCGAAATTGCTCCCGAAACCGTCAACAACTTTATCTCCCTTGCTTCCAAGGGCTTCTATGACGGCACCATCTTCCACCGGGTCATCTCCGGCTTTATGATTCAGGGTGGCGACCCTGACGGAAACGGCACCGGTGGCCCCGGCTACTGCATCAAGGGCGAGTTCCTGATGAACGGTTTCAAGAACACCCTGTCCCACAAGCGTGGTGTTCTGAGCATGGCTCGTGCCAGCCTGCCCAACTCCGCAGGCAGCCAGTTCTTTATTATGCATGCAGACTCCAAGTTCCTCAACAACCAGTATGCCGCATTCGGCAAGGTCACCGAAGGTATGGACGTGGTAGACGCCATCGCCGCCCAGAAAACCGACCGGAACGACCGTCCCAATGAGGAACAGAAGATGAAAAAGGTCACCGTTGATACCCAGGGCGTTGAGTATCCCAAGCCCAACAAGCTGCCGGATCCCTTCGCAGGAATGCGCTGATTTATTAAAAATGTTGTCACTGTCTGGCCGGATTCCCGGCCAGACCTCCCATGGGGCTGTAACGGGTTCGACGGGGGTAGTGAGGCTTGATAAGCGGGC
>CAZFGL010000198.1:0-2886 GCA_964518645.1 uncultured Oscillospiraceae bacterium
CCCACCGGCAGCAGTCAGGCGCTGGCAGAGAAGCTGGAATGGATGATGGATCACCCGGAAGAGGTTCGTACCATGGGTGAAAAAGCCCGGGAAGCCTATCTCAGCCGGTTTACCGGAGAAATATTCGCAAAGAACATCGAGACGGTGTATGAAAAACTGTGCATCAGGAAATGAGGCCGATTATGAAAAAAATAAAAAAACGTCCCAATCTGTTTGACATTGTGATTTTGCTGGTACTGCTGGGGATCATGGCAGTGGTCTGGTTTCTGGTACACGGCAGCGGAGAGGGAACGGAGACTGTAACACGCACCTATACAATAGAACTGGACGACCTGGAACCGGGCATGGAGAAGGGGGTCAGCGTGGGGGATCCGGTGACGGATAATGTAAAGAATTATGCCATGGGAACCGTGGTGGAGATGTCAACGGAACCCTGTATCGCACTGACCACGGATCAGGAGAGCGGAACACTTCGCTCGGCACAGGTGCCCGGGAAAATCACCCTGTATCTTACTGTGGAAGCAGAGACCCAGGAGACGGAAAAGAATATCACCACCGTCAGCGGTTATGACCTGAAGGTGGGAACCTCGGTCTCCTGCACTGTGGGACAACTGACAGCGCCGGGATATATTATCCAGGTGGAACGGTAAGGAGGAAGCCATGAAAAAACACAGATTTACATGGATCGACGGCCTTGTGATCGCTGTGATCCTTTTGCTGGTGGCCGGTACAGCGGTGAAATTTCTGGTGAAGGATCATACGGCGGTGGATCAGGAGACTGTCCGGTTTTCCTATCAGCTGAAAATCGAAGGTGTGCGCCAGTATACCGTGGATGCCCTTCAGGTGGGGGACGTGGTGTACGACAATGAGGGGAAGGGCGCCGTGGGTGTGATTCAGGACATTCAGGTAAGCCCGGCTGTGATGACCTTTACCGATTCCACCGGAGAGATCCGGGAGGCAACGGGGCAGGCGCGCTTTGATGTGGTGCTGACTCTTGCTGCGGAGGGAACTGTAGCAGGGAAAACCTACAAAGTGGGTACCTACACCATGAAGGTAAACCGGAACTCGGTGTATTTCACCAAATATTCCATTTGTAGTGCCACAGTGACCGGGATAGAATGAGGAATTTGATATGAAGATTTTGATGACCCTGATGGGGCTGGATATTGGTGGTGCGGAGACCCATGTGGTGGAGCTTTGCAGGGAACTGCATCGCCGGGGGCATCAGGTTCTGGTGGCCTCCAACGGCGGTGTTTACGAGCAAACCCTGACAGAGACCGGGATCACCCATGTGAAGATCCCCATGCACCGGCGCAGTATACCTGATATGGCGGCCTCCCTGAGAATGCTCCGGGAACTGATCTGCCGGGAAAAGCCGGATCTTGTCCATGCCCACGCCCGTATTCCTGCATTTTTGTGCGGGATTCTACAGAAAAAACTGGGATTTCCCCTGATTACCACCGCCCACGGTGTGTTTGATGTAACCCCCATGCTCCGGTTTATGTCCAACTGGGGAGACCGGACTGTGGCGGTAAGCCATGACATTCGGGAGTATCTCCGGCGGGAATATCAGCTGCCGGAGGATCAGATCCACCTGACCATCAATGGAATTGATACCGATACCTTCTGTCCCCGCCCCTGTTCCGGGGGAGAGGCACCGGTGATCTGCTGGGTGGGACGGCTGGATGAGGCGTCCTCGGACGTGGCAGAAATGCTGCTGGGGTGTATCCCGGGGCTCACAGAAGAATTTCCAGCCCTGCGTCTGATGCTGGTGGGAGGCGGAACCAGAGAGAAAACCATCCGCCATTTTGGGGATGAGATCAATCGAAAAACCGGCAGACAGACCGTGACGGTCACTGGCCCCCGCACTGATGTGGCGGAGCTCCTTGCCGGGGCAACTGTGTTTGTGGGGGTCAGCCGGGCAGCGCTGGAGGCCATGGCCACGGAGAAGCCTGTCATTCTGGCGGGCAACCCGGTCTATGGTCAGGGCTATATGGGGCTTTTTACCCGGCAGAAGCTTCCGCAGACCCGGGAGAACAACTTCACCTGCCGGGGTTGTGAAGAGACCACCGGGGAAAAGCTCTTCCGGGATATAAAAGAACTTCTGTCCATGTCGCCGGAGGAACGGCTGGCTTTGGGACAGTTTGGCCGGGAGACGGTGGAGCGGTATTATTCCGTGAGCCGGATGACCGATGATTATCTGGAGAGCTACCGGTGTCTGCTTCATCCGAAGCCGGTGATCAAAGCGGTGGTATCCGGATATTACGGTTATGGAAATCTGGGGGATGATGCCATTTTACAGGCCATCTCCCGGGAACTGAGCAGCCCGGAGCAACCGGTGCGTCTGACTGTGCTGTCCAAAGCTCCGGCGGAGACCAGAAAGCAGTATGGTCTTCCTGCGGTGCGCAGATTTTCCCCTCTGGGGGTGTACAGGGCACTGAAGGCCTCGGACGTGCTGATCAGCGGAGGCGGAAGTCTCCTTCAGGATAAGACCTCCACCCGGTCGCTGCTGTACTATCTGTGGGTGATCCGTATGGCCAGAAGACTGGGAAAACCGGTGTTTATCTATGCCAACGGCATCGGCCCTCTGACCCAGAAGCAGAACCGGCGGCGGGTACGCCAATGCCTGAACCGGTGTGACCGGATCACCCTGCGGGATCAGGCGTCCCTGCAGGAGCTTCGGGCGCTGGGCGTAGAACGGAAGGATATCCGGGTGACCGGGGATCCGGTGTTTCGACTGACTCCCGATGGGCAGGGGGAAAATCCGCTGAGAGAATTGGGAATTCCGGAACAGGGACAGATTGTGGGAGTTTCCGTGCGGAGCCTTCCGCAGACAGAGAAATTTATCCGGGAATTTGCCCGACTGTGTGACCGGCTCGTCCGGGA
>CAZFGL010000199.1:0-2812 GCA_964518645.1 uncultured Oscillospiraceae bacterium
GTCTGAAGGCCCGTGGCATGGCGGAATAAGGAGGAAGGTTCACATGGATTATAAAATTGCATTGATCCGGGGCGACGGAATCGGACCCGAGGTGGTAGGGGAAGCCGTCAAGGTTCTCAACAAAGTAGGGGAGCGCTTCGGCCATACCTTTACCTATACAGATGTTCTCCTGGGTGGCTGCGCCATTGATGCCTGCGGAAAGCCCTTCCCGGATGATACCGAGGAAAAGTGCAAGGCCTGTGATGCGGTCCTGCTGGGCGCAGTTGGCGGCCCCAAGTGGGATTCCTGCCCTGCGGATATTCGCCCTGAGAAGGGACTTCTGGCTATCCGAAAGGCGCTGGGACTGTATGCGAATCTGCGTCCCGCCGCCCTCCGTCCCGCACTGGCGGATGCCAGCCCTCTGAAAAAGGAGACTGTGGACAAAGGCATTGATTTGATGATGGTTCGTGAGCTCACCGGCGGCATTTATTTTGGCAAGCGTGACCGGTACGACACCCCGGACAGAGGTGTGGAGTGTACAGATCTGATGGCGTACTCTGAAATGGAGATTGAGCGGATCGGTCGCCGTGCCTTTGAACTGGCACGCCTCCGCCGGAATAAGGTCACCTCCGTGGACAAGGCCAATGTGCTGGAAACCTCCCGGCTATGGAGAAGTGTTATGCATAAGCTGGCAGAGGAATATCCCGATGTGGAGTATTCTGATATGCTGGTGGATAACTGTGCCATGCAGATCGTCCGGGATCCCAGCCAGTTCGACGTGGTGGTAACAGAGAACATGTTCGGTGATATTCTCTCTGACGAAGCTTCTATGGTCACCGGTTCCATCGGACTTCTGGCCTCGGCCTCCATGGGCGATACTGCCCCAGCACTTTATGAGCCGATTCATGGTTCTGCACCGGATATTGCCGGGCAGAACAAGGCGAATCCCATTGCTACCATTCTTTCCGTGGCAATGATGATGCGGTATTCCTTCAAGCTGCCTCAGGAGGCAGATGCCATTGAAAAGGCAGTGGATGCTGTTCTGGCAGAAGGCTGGCATACAGCGGATATTGCCGGTGAGGGCGAAGCCGTTGGAACTGTGGAAATGGGCAAGCTGATCTGCGACAAGATCTAAAAATCGTTTTATCGTGGGCATCATGCAGGATTTTTATGCATGATGCCCATTTTTATTTGACTGATTTATCTGATGAAACGAAATACATACCGTTAGGGGAGTGGATGAATGATGCTGTTATGGCACAAAAATGAATTTTCTTGTGGAATTCGTTGCAAAAAAACGCGCGATAAAGGCTGAAACAAAGCAAAATCAAAGAAAATGGAAAAAACGATGAAAAAGACTTGCATTTTGTGCCTTGGTGGCATATAATGAAGCACAGAATAAAACGTTTGAGACATCTGTATCGTCGTTAAGGAGCGATTTTGAATGAAACCACTGTCTGTTCTTGCATCCGCTGTTAAGCCCTCCTCCACACTGGCCATTGATGCCCTCTATAAAAGCATGAAGGCACAGGGCATTGATGTGGTTGGTTTTGGCGCAGGTGAGCCTGATTTTCCCACGCCTGATAATATCAAAGAGGCCTGTGTAAAGGCTCTGGAGGACAATAAGACCGGTTATACCCCCGCTTCCGGTATTATGGAACTGAAGAAGGCGGTTTGCTATCGGATGAAGGAGGACTGCGGTCTTGATTATAAGCCCGAAGAGGTTCTGATCGCTTCCGGCGCAAAGCACAATGTTTATCTTGCAGTGCGTGCGCTGGTGAATCCCGGAGACGAAGTGGTGATTCCTGCACCTTACTGGGTCTCCTACAGCGAGATCGTCAATATCTGCGGTGCAACGGCGGTTATGGCGGAAACTCCTGAGGAAGAGGGCTTTAAGCTTTTGCCCGAGGTGCTGGATGCTGCCATCACAGACCGGACAAAGTGTGTGATCCTGAACAGTCCCTGCAATCCCACAGGTATGATGTACACCGCTGAGGAACTGCGTGCTCTGGCCGATGTATGTATCAAGCGGGACATTTACATTATTGCTGACGAGATCTATTATAAGCTGATCTATGATGGCCGGGAGTTTGTCTCCATCTGTGCACTGGGGGATGACGTTAAGGAGCGTACCATTCTGATCAATGGTGTTTCCAAGTCCTATGCCATGACCGGCTGGCGGGTTGGCTACTCTCTGGCTCCCGCACACATTACCAAGGTAATGGCCAATTATGTCAGCCATTCCACCGGAGCACCGGCTTCCATGGCCCAGTGGGCCGCTGTGGAGGCACTGACTGGTCCTCAGGACACTGTGGAGTTTATGCGTCAGGCATTTGAGATCCGCAGAAACTATATGGTGGATCGTGTAGACAAGATGGATATGGTCTCCTGCCTGAAGCCTGAAGGTGCCTTCTATATCATGATGAACATCAGCAAGACCTTCGGCAAAAAGTGCGACGGTGTTGTGATTGACAGCTGCGATACCTTTGCTCAGCTGTTTTTGGAAAAGGGACTGGTGGCTGTAGTGCCCGGAAGTGGTTTCTGCGCCCCCAACCATGTCCGCTGGAGCTATGCAACCTCCATGGAGAATATCCAGGCGGGGATGGATCGGCTGGAAAAGTTCCTTGCTTCTCTCACTGACTGATATAAGAGCCTGCTGCATTTGCGGCAGGCTCTTTCCTTTTTGGAGAATCCTCCAGTTTTGAATTGACTTTAGAGCAGAAAATGGATATAATGAACGATACATGTCGTGGGCCCTATGGCCCGAAGAATTAGGAGGCACGGACGTAACATGAAAAAGAGTATTTTAACCTATGTGATCGTCGTGGCGCTG
>CAZFGL010000200.1:0-2808 GCA_964518645.1 uncultured Oscillospiraceae bacterium
TTCTCGCAGCAGTCGGAGATGGAGATGTTCTTGCCCATGGCGTTTACGCCAACCTGAGAATCGCCAAAGTGGAACTTCTCGCCGTCAGCGGTAGGCTCAGCCAGAGCAACGATGGCATAGTTATCGTCCTTCTCACGGCCGGTCTCTACGTTCTTGTCAATGTTATCGGACTGAGCGACCCAGATACCTGCGTTGCCGCCAGCAATGTAAGCGTCAGCATTGGAGGTGAAGGGGTCGGAGGACTCAGTAGCGAAGGAGGCGTTCAGGATGCCTTCCTTGAACCACTGTGCCATCATTTCCATGTATTCCTTGAATGCCTCATCACGGAAGCCGTTTCTGACTTCACCGTCAACCACATACATGTTGTTGCCCTGGCCTGCCAGGAAGCCAACAGTGCCCATGCCGCCGATGAGGGAGTTGCCCTGAAGCTGGGTTGCACCCTGGAGCAGGAGGGCATGGTCAGCGCCGTACTGGTTTACGAACATCAGCAGTGCATCATGAACCTCGTCCAGAGTGGTGGGCAGAGCCATGTTCTGCTCGTCCAGCCAGTCCTTACGGATCTGCATACCGCCGGAGACCATGTAGTCGTCGGAGATGGTGATCACTTCGGGCATCTGGCCGTCCAGGTTGATAGCAACCTTCTTGTATGCATCATAGTACTCAAGGGCGTACCAGTAGTTGGGCATGAGATCCTTGTAGTCCATCAGATCGATGGCAACGCCGTCCTCGATCATGGCGCTGGAGCTGTCATACTGCTGGGAGCCGCCGGAGATCAGGTCAGTCAGGTCGCCGCCGGCAACCATCAGCTGGAAGTTGGTCTCCATGGACTCGGAGTTAACGATCTGGAATTCGATGTCCACACCGGTGATCTCCTCGGCGTACTTGTGTGCGTCGATGTCGTCATAGGTGTTTACGTTGAACATGGACATATAGCCGGGGAGCTCAACGAAATAAGTGAGAACTTCGCCGTCAGCCAGAGGCAGATCGGCAGCCTCAGCGGGCTCAAACTCACCCTTCTCCACAGGCTCAGCCTCCAGAGTGGAAGCCTCAGCAGCGGAGCCCTCAGCTGCGGGAGCCTCATCGGTCTCGGGAGCAGCTTCAGGAGCAGAAGCAACAGATTCAGCCGCAGAAGAAGCTTCTGCGCTGGCAGCGTTATCGCCGCAGCCTGCCAGCAGAGAGAAAACCATCATTGCGGCAAGCAGCAGTGCAAGTGCTTTTTTCATACATTTTACCTCCTATAAAAATCAGACCACAGGGGCCATTTTCACATGTTCTATTATAACATCCTTCTCAAAATATGCACCCTGCAAAATGCGCCCTTTCCTGTCAAATTGTCCTTCAACCCACATTTTGTGCAAGCATTGTCCGGAGCCAGCGGGCAAATTGTTTCAAAAGCGTGTAGAGACGGTGAAGAAATCGGTTCATAAAACGACAAAAAGGAGCCGGACCCTTTCGGATCCGGCTCCCGGAGATTAAAACTTAGCCCTCGATGGTGGTGTACATGAAGTACTTGTAGCCCAGGGGGTTGGAGTAGAAGCCCTTAACGGAGCTGTCGATCATGTAGAGGTCGGTGTAGAAGTACAGAGGTACGATACAGCCGGTCTCCATGAGCATATCCTCAGCCAGGTGCATCAGCTGATAACGAACTTCGTTGTCGGTGCAGCCCTTGATGGTGGAGATCAGAACATCATAGGTGTCAGCCCAGGTGCCGTTCTCAACCTTGGTGTCAAAGCCGTAGGGGGTCAGATCCAGGCTGTAAACAGCCACGTCTGCGTT
The DNA here is from genome assembly GCA_964518645.1 of uncultured Oscillospiraceae bacterium. GTDB lineage: Bacteria > Bacillota > Clostridia > Oscillospirales > Oscillospiraceae > HGM13006. The sequence goes on from CAZFGL010000200.1 coordinate 1,777, forward strand.
AGCGCCCTTACCGAACTGAACGTCGTTGTTACCGGAGCCGGTGGTCCACATGTCCAGGAAGCAGATAGGATCGTTGTAGTCAGCAACCCAGCCGTTACGAGCGATGGAGTAGTCGCCAGCCTTACGGGTGTTGAGGAAGGTAGCCCACTCCTGGTTCTCCAGGTTCATGGTGATGCCGACGCCAGCCAGAGCACCCTGCAGGTACTCACCGATGGCCTTGTGGCTATCAGAGGTGTTGTACAGGTAGGTGAGGGTGGGGAAGTCGCTGAACTGCTGAGTAGCCTCGTCGAAGGTGTAGTACTTCTTCAGAACCTCGATGGCCTCGTTGTAGTTGGCCTCGAAAGCATCAGCAGCAACGTTGTAGTAGCCGTCAAACTCCTCGCTGTCACCGGCAGTCTTGTAGAACTCGGTGCCATCGGGATTGGTCATGCCCATAGCTACGAAGGAGGAAGCAGGAACCTGGCCGCCCTGAGCAACTGCGTCAACCAGATAGTTCCGGTCGAACAGCAGGCCGATGGCCTGGCGGATCTCAGCCTTAGCAGCCTCAGCCTCGGCACCGGTCAGGGTGGAGGACTCGGGCAGGATCTCCTCGTTTACATTCCAGCACACATAGTAGGTGCCGATCTGGCCAACAATGTTGAACTCCTCAGGATACTTCTCCTTCAGGTTAGCGATCTCGTTGGTGGGCACATCGTCGATGAGCTGCCAGGAGCCGTTCTCGAAGTTGGTCAGCATGTTGTTGGAATCATCAGACAGATAGAACTCCAGGGTATCCATGGTGACGGTGTCAGCATCGATGTAGTTGGCGTTCTTGGTCATAGTGATGAGGGAGTTGTGCTCCCAGCCGGTGATGGTGTAGGGGCCGTTGCACACATAGGTGGAAGGATCGGTAGCCCAGGACTCGTTGGAGACAACATCCTCACGAACGGGGAAGTAGGTGGGGAATGCCAGCAGCTCGTTCCAGTAAGCAACAGCGTTAGCCAGGGTGACCTCCAGGGTCTTGTCGTCGATGGCGTGAACGTTCAGCTCAGC
>CAZFGL010000201.1:0-2805 GCA_964518645.1 uncultured Oscillospiraceae bacterium
TAAGGACCCTGTGGGCAAGATCTGGGAGCTGGCTGACCCTGTGGTTTCCCCCGCCTATACCGCTGGTCTGGAGGGAACCCCCAACGAGCTGAAGCTGAAGTATCTGGCTGACAATGACTTTGCCGCCCTTTCCGGCGAAGCACTCCGGGACGCAATCAAGGCCGAGATCCAGAAGAAGGACGGTTCCCTTGTGGGTCAGATGGTCTCCGAAGGCACCACCCCCAGACGTCTCACCGACCTGATCGGTTCCCTGTGCGACCTGACCTCCGGTTCCGGCGACAAGGGTACTCCCATCGTTTATATCCAGGGCTACTTCGACAACTATACCACAGAATAAAACAGTTTGGGTCTGCTGCATTTGCAGCAGACCCTTTTTGTTCTACGCAAAGGTCACAAGGGTACCTGTTTTGCCCTCCAGCGCATCCTTTGCCCGATCCAGTGCGGTGATAATGGCCCGTTTTCCCGGATTTCTCCGGACAAATGCCATGGCCGCCTCCACCTTGGGCAGCATGCTTCCGGGGGCAAAATGCCCCGCTGTCACATATTCTGCCGCCTGCGCCAGAGACATGTGGGACAGATTCTCCTGCTCCGGAGTTCCCCAGTGGATGGCCACCTGCTCCACCTCTGTCAGGATCAGCAGCACATCCGCCTCCACCTGCTCCGCCAGAAGCTCGGCAGCAAAATCCTTGTCGATCACCGCTGCTACACCCTGAAGGGTTCCGTCCGGGTTTTCCACCACCGGAATCCCTCCACCGCCGCAGCAGACCACAACGGTGTCCTTCCACAGCTTTTTTACCTCACCGATCTCCACGATCCGGCGGGGTCTGGGGGACGGCACCATCCGCCGGTATCCCCGGCCTGCGTCTGCACCCATAAAGTATCCCCGCTCCCGGGCAATGTGCCGGGCCTCCTCTTCGGTGTAAAAGGGACCGATGGGCTTGGTAGGCTCCCGGAACGCGGGATCAGACGGCTCCACCACCATCTGGGTCAGCAGTGTCACCACCGGAATATTCCGGTTTCGCCGGGCCAGTGCATACCGGAGCGCCTGCTGGATATGATAGCCGATATACCCCTGACTCATGGCCCCGCACACGTCAAAGGGCATCGGTGGTACCACATTCCCCGCCGTTTCACTAGCCAGCAGGATCCGCCCCACCTGGGGGCCGTTTCCGTGGACAATGGCCAGTTCATACCCTGCCTCGCTCAGATCCGCAATGCATTCCGCCGTTTTTTTTACCACCGCAAGCTGTGCCTCCGCAGTGGGGGCATCCCTGCCGGACTGAAGGGCGTTGCCCCCCAATGCAATTACAATCCTTTTCATCCTCTGTTCCTCCCTCTGTCATCACTCAGTGTGCGCAGATTATTCCGGAACATGCATCTCTGTCCGTGAAAGCCCGGATTTTTGCATTTCCCCGGCAGGAACAGGGGGAGACTTGACCCTTCTTCCCATGCGTGGTAAGATAGGCACACAGGAGGTATATCTTATGAAACGAATTTCTGCATTTATGCTGACCATAGCCCTGGTTTTCTCCATAGCCGCATGCGGCAATCCCGCCACCGTATCCATCGCCTCTGTTCCGTCCGAGTCTGCCGAGCCCTTTGGCGTGTCCGCCGTGGCTCAGGAGGCAGTTCCGGAAAATCCGGTGACTCAGGCTCCCGCCCCGGAATCCACCGTTGAAACCCCGGAGCCTGTGGCGATCTCCGAGGCACCGGATGTACCCGAGGGCTTTATCAACCCCTTCACCGGTGAGGCCACCGAGACGGACATATCCATGAACCGCCCCTATGTTGTCATGCTCAATACCATTGAACAGGCACTGCCCCAGAGCGGCAACTCCAAGGCAGACATGCTGGTGGAGGTCACCGAAGAGGGTGGCATCACCCGGGTCATGGGCGTATATCAGGATCTGACCGACGTTGGCACCATCGGCACCATCCGCTCCACCCGGGAGTACTTTGTGGCCGTGTGCATGGGACTGGACGCATTGATGATCCACGCCGGCTGCAGCGACACCGCAGAGGAACTGCTGGCTGAGTACAACTATGACACCTTGGATTTCATGTCCCACGGCAGTCTTTACTGGCGGGACAACTGGCGGGTGGAAAACGTGGGCAGTGAGCACAGCCTTTACACATCCAGCGAGAACATTCTGGATTATGTAAACAGCGGAGCTGTCCGTGCGCAGCACGCCGTGGGCTTCTCCAACCCCTATGTATTCACCCAGGACGGTACCCCCGCCGACGGCACCCCGGGCACTGACATCAGTGTTACCTTCTCCAGCTACAAAACCACCCGCTTTGTCTATGACGAGGCCAGCAAGACCTACAAGGTCTTTGCCTACGGGGAGGAGTATGTGGACGAGGCCGCAGAGAACGCCCAGATTGCCGTCACCAACGTGATCGTGATCCCCACAGAGCAGACTGACATCGGCTTCGACGGGCTTCAGCGTTTCGACCTGTCTCAGGGTACGGGCTATTTCGCCTGCGGCGGAAAGGCTACGGAGATCAAGTGGGAAAAGGGCGACGAGGACGCACCTCTGAAGTTCTTCCGGCAGGACGGCAGCCCTCTGGAACTTGGGGTTGGCAAAACCTATGTCTGCATTCTGGGTGACACCCAGCCCATCACCATCGAATAAGCTTTTATGGTGCGCCGTGACCCTGCGGCGCACCATAATTTTTCAGGAATCCCTGCAAAATTTCAAAAAAGCTGTTGACATTTGTTCGTTTTATGCTATAATAAGCAAGCTGTTTGCTGCTATAGCTCAGCAGGTAGAGCGCATCCTTGGTAAGGATGAGGTCGCCAGT
>CAZFGL010000202.1:0-2782 GCA_964518645.1 uncultured Oscillospiraceae bacterium
CGGCAAGTCCACCACCCTGAATACCATTTCCGGTCTGCTGAAGCCCCGTACCGGCCATGTTGAGTTCGACGGCACCAGCATTCTGGGTGTACCCGCGCACAAGATCGTCTCCCACGGCATGGCACTTTGCCCCGAGGGTCGCCGGGTATTCCTCCAGATGAGCGTTCAGGAAAATCTGGAGATGGGTGGCTACACCCGTCCCGCAGGTGAGATCCAGGCTTCTCTGGATGAAGTTTATCAGCGTTTCCCCCGTCTGAAGGAACGTTACAAGCAGACCGCCGGTACCCTCTCCGGTGGCGAGCAGCAGATGCTGGCCATGGGCCGTGCGCTTATGAGCAAGCCCAAGCTGCTGATGCTGGACGAGCCTTCCATGGGTCTTGCACCCATTCTGGTGGATCAGATCTTTGATATTATCAAGGAACTTCATCAGTCCGGCACCACCATCCTTCTGGTCGAGCAGAATGCACAGGTTGCACTGAGCATCGCTGACCGGGCCTACGTTCTGGAAACCGGCAAGATCTCCATGAGCGGCAGCGCTCAGGAGCTGCTGGCAGATGACCGGGTTCAGAAGGCTTATCTGGGCGGATAATGAAACTACTGAAAAGCAGACGCTTTATGCGTCTGCTTTTTCATAAAAGGCACAAACTCTGTATTCATGCCCCATATTTCGTCTCTTCTCAAATTCTCCTGCTGATTTTCTTGTAGGACGAAAAAATCAGTGCTATAATGGCCACAACAGGAAAGGAGCAATGATATGATTTATCGCAAATTTCAGGACAAGGAACTGTCTCTGCTGGGCTTTGGCACCATGCGACTGCCCACGCTCCCGGACGGTTCCATTGATGATGCCCAGGTTCAGGCTATGACCGACTACGCCATTACCCATGGTGTAAACTATTTTGACACTGCTTATCCCTACCACAGCGGGCTATCCGAGGTCTCGATCGGCAAGGCGCTGAAAAAATACCCCCGGGATTCCTGGTACCTTGCGGATAAATTCCCGGGACACCAGATTGCCAGTTCCTATGACCCCAAAGCCATTTTCGAAGAACAGCTGGAGAAGTGCGGCGTTGAGTATTTTGATTTTTACCTGCTGCACAACGTCTATGAGAACTCCCTTGCCACTTACCTGGATCCCCGGTGGGATATCCTCGGATATTTCAAAGAGCAAAAACGGCTGGGGCGGATCCGTCATCTGGGCTTCTCCGCCCACGGTGGCATTGAAGTGTTAACCAAATTCCTCGATCTGTGCGGGGATGATATGGAGTTCTGCCAGATTCAGCTGAACTATCTGGACTGGACCCTTCAGAACGCCCGGGAGAAATATCAACTTCTGACTGAACGGAACATCCCCGTCTGGGTCATGGAACCGGTTCGGGGTGGCAGACTGTGCCAGCTTTCCCCGGAGGAGGAGGCTCGGCTCAAAGCAGAAGATCCCAACGCCGGGATCCCCAGTTGGGGCTTCCGCTTCCTGCAGGATCTTCCCAACGTGACCATGATCCTCAGCGGTATGTCCAACCTGCCCCAGATGGAGGACAACGTTCATACCTTCGAGACCCATCGCCCGCTGACCAATTCCCAGACCGGACTTCTGCTGGACATTGCAGAGGGCATGAAGGACTCCGTTCCCTGCACAGGATGCCGTTACTGCACTGACGGATGTCCCATGGGGCTGGATATTCCCATGCTGATCTCCATTTATAACGAAATGCGCTTCTCTCCGGTTCTAAATACCGCTATGCGGATCGAGGGTCTGCCCGAGGACAAGCAGCCCACAGCCTGCATCGGCTGCGGTGCCTGTGCTGCCATCTGCCCCCAGCAGATCGACATTCCCGATGCCCTCGCTTCCCTCGCCCGGGAGATCGGAAAGCTTCCCAGTTGGGCAGAAATCAGCCGCCAGCGGGAAGAAGCTGCCAAAGCACTGCAAAATAAGCTTTCTAACTAAGTGTCATTTTTTGTGTAAAAGTATCTATTTTTATCCTTTCTATTTACACTTCCCCAACATTAGTTATAATTAATAGCATATGCGAATTGTCCAGCGCTGGACAGTCCGCAGTCCTGTTGAAAGGAAGGATAAGAATGAAGAAACTGTTTCCCCGTTTGATGGCACTGATTCTGGTTCTTGGGCTTCTGGCCGGCTGTGGTTCCGGTACAGATGTTGCCTCCAAGGCCGAGTCCTCTGCCCCGGCAGCTGCCGACGTTTCCACGGAAGCACCCGCTGACATCCCCGCAGAAGCCGAAACCAGCACTCCGGAAGCCTCTGTTCTGGAGGAGACCACTGAGATTGAGGGCTGGGTTTACGAGCCTCTCAGCTATCCCCTGACCCCCACCCCTGTGACCATGGATTACTGGCTCACTTGGGAGCTGTCCGCCGACACCGTTTACAGTGATATCAGCGAGCACATCTGCCTTCAGGAGTTGGCCGATGCCACCGGCATTCAGCTGAATCTGCTGGCGCAGTCTCAGGCTGCCGGCCAGACCAACACCAACCTGATGCTGGCTTCCGGCGACTACCCCGACATGATCGGTATGTTCTCCTACTCCACCGGCATGGACGCTGCCATTGATGACGAGATCGTTCTGGATCTGAAGGACGATCTGGAAGAGTTCTCCCCCGCTTACTACAAGTATCTGGTTGAGGACAACAGCAAGCTGTGGAAGTCCGTTCAGACCGATAACGGCCACATCGGCGCATACGTTACCGTAGGTGCTACTCCCACTGTTGCTGACGGCACCATGACCTTCCAGTTCATGATGGACGAGCTGGGCTTCAAGAAGGACG
>CAZFGL010000203.1:0-2635 GCA_964518645.1 uncultured Oscillospiraceae bacterium
GTGGAGGAAATGCCGTCCTCCTGATACTCAAAGTAGATGGGCAGGTTTGCCAGATGGGTCTTGAATCTCCAGTCGGAGGAAGAATCCATGCCTGCGGAGGTGAAAGCTGCAAAGCCCAGCTCGTCCTTGCGGGCGGTGATGTCTTCTGCAACCTTCTTCAGGTCTGCAAAGGACTTGATGTCGTCTACAGTGTAGCCGGCCTTCTCCAGAAGAGCCTTGTTGGTGATGATGCCGTAGGACTCGATTGCGTAGCCCAGAGCTGCAACTGCGTCGCCTTCCTTGAGGACGTAGTCAGAGGAATTGATCTGCTTGTAAGCCTCGCTGTTGCTGAGGTCATAGCAGTAATCCTTCCAGTTTGCCAGACCCACAGGGCCGTTAACCTGGAACAGAGTGGGAGCCTCTTCCTTGGCGATCTCAGCCATCAGGGTCTCCTCGTAGGTGCCGGAAGCAGCGGTTACCACAGTAACTTCCACGCCGGTCTCTTCGGTGTAAGCCTTGGCAAGGTTCTGCCATGCCTCGTCCTGCTCGGGCTTGAAGTTCAGGAAATAAACAGAACCGCCGGAAGCAGTGGTTTCAGCGCCGGAAGCAGCAGCCTCGGAAGCGGGAGCCTCAGAGGTGGAAGCAGTATCCGTACCGCATGCAGCCAGTGCAAAGACCATTGCCATTGCCATGATCAGAGCCAGAAATCTTTTCATGTGATCGATCTCCTTCGTTAATAATAGTCTGTCCGTTGGACAGCTGTAGTATGTATTTTCACGCCTTAGCGGGAAAATCAGATGTTACAGGTGGAACCGCCCACCCGAAGCACCGCCGGCAGTGTCACCTGCTTTGGCGGTTCATTCCGAAGCACCATATCCATTAAAATGTCCACACTTGTCTTGGCCAGCGCCTCTCCGGGCTGTACCATGGTGGTCAGGGTCGGGATGGCATATTCTCCAAGCAGCAAACCGTCGATGCCAATCACCGAACAGTCCTCCGGCACCCGGATCCCATGCTCCCACAGGGCCTTGATTGCTGCGATTGCCATGGTGTCCGACACTGCAAAGAGCGCCGTAAAAGGCACCTTCCGCTGAATCAGTTCCTGTGTTCCCCGGTAGGCCGCATCCATATCGTAGCAGCCACCCACTTCTACCACAAGATCCCGGTCAAAGGGAATGTCTCCGGAAAACAGGGCCGCCCGGTATCCGTTGTACCGCAGTTCGCTGATGGAACGGTCGCCACAGTCCGGAAGCAGTGCCGCAATTCGGGTATGCCCCTGAGAGATCAAATAAGAAACCGCATCGAACGCCGTCTGCTGGTCATCCACAGAGACCGAAGCAAACTGTCCGGAATCCAGCGTTCCGAAGCTGTTCGTATAGGTACAGCACACAAAGGGAACGTTGATGCTCTTCAATTCCTCAGATGTATAATCGAAACGGCCTCCAAGAAAAATCAGTCCCCGGAGTTTTTTCTCCCGTTCCAGCTCCGCGCCGGTGTAGATCTCATCCTCATCAGAGTCGATCTGCCGCAGCACCATGGTCATACCCACCCGATCGATCTCCCGGGTGACCGTTTTCAGCATATCCGAAAAGAACAGGTTTCCCAGTCCTCTGGTCACCACACCGATGGCATCCGACCGGGTACGCACCAGATCTCTGGCACTGTTATTGGGAATATAACCGGATTCCTTCACCACGTCCAGAACGCGTTTCCGGATGGCATCACTCACATCGGGACGGTTGTTCAATACTCTTGAAACCGTACTGACACTGACACCGGAGCGCTTCGCAATATCCTTTATGGTCACCACCGCACCTCCGTGTCGATTAGTCCCGAAAACGATCCCGGTAACGTTACCGGAGCTTCCATGTTTTGATAGTATCAGGGTTTTTTTCGGTTGTCAACGAGGGAATCCGCCGGTTTTTCATTTTTGGCATTATATACAATTCTCGCAAAGTTTTTTCGTCATATTTACAATATCTATATATTCCCAATTTATTCATTTCCCCTTGCGCAAAAAGAGGCTGCGGGTCTTTGCCCGCAGCCTCCAGATTCACGATACCTCTCTGAATACAGAGGGACTCCTGGGGGTATTCTCCCCTACCATGGATGCCTCCCCCAGCGCCACACCGCCGCCATAGAGCTTTGCAACCACCTCGAACAACTCATCGCCACCGGAGCCCAGCATTGCCTTAAACCGGAACACATCCCCTTCACAGGAGAAATCCTGCACAACCTGTGTGCCATGTTCCGTATCCAGCACCGCCGTCAGCTTTTCCGTGTCTACATGGAGATACTTCCGAGGCACCCCTGCGGGAGCCAGAATGTCGAAGGTGTATTCCGCCGCCAGTTTCGCTTCAGGCGCAACAACGGCTCCCTCAGCGGGGGTAACATTTTTCTCTTCCATCGTGATTCCTCCCTATGTCTGTTTTGCAGGTTGTTGAAAATGCCTTTTTCCGCTCCGGGCATTTTCATCCATATTTCGTATTGTACCCCTTTTTCTGCTGTTCCGATAGGCACAAAAAGCGGAAACCGCTATCAATTATTTCCTTTCCCGCTCCATAATAAATATCCCGGACAGCGGAATCTGTGCCGTCCGGGATATTTTCGCTTTACTTCATGCCGCGCTCGTAAGCCTCGATCATCTTCTTGACCA
>CAZFGL010000204.1:0-2591 GCA_964518645.1 uncultured Oscillospiraceae bacterium
TTCCAGTCGTGCCCGTTATGACCTCTTCGATACCACTCCATATTCAGTTTGCTGTGTCAGACAGCTCGTATATAATAGCACCGAATGCCAATTTTGTCAACACCTAATTTTTATTTTTCGATTATTTTTTCTTCTTTCTTTCCGGCACAACTTGAAAGGCCTGTAACGTTATGATATGATATAATTACAGTTTAAAGCAAGGATTTGATTCTGAATATGAAATTTTCAAAACGGATGGATCTCTTCGGAGAGTCTGTATTTACAGTCATGAAAAACCGGCGCACAGCTGTGGAGGCCCGTGGCATGGAAGTCATTGATCTCTCCATCGGCGCACCGAACATCCCCCCTGCCCCTCACGTCACCAAAGTAATCAGTGAAGAGGCTCTGAATCCTGAGAATTACCTCTACGCCATCGTGGATCAGCCGGAGCTGCTGGACGCTGTCATTGAGTGGTACCATCGGCGTTACAATGTCACCCTCACCCGGGGGCAAATCACCAGCGTACTTGGCTCTCAGGAGGGTCTGAGCCACATTGGGCTTTCCATTCTGGACGAAGGGGACGTAGTACTTCTGCCTGAACCCTGTTATCCAGTATTCCGGGACGGGTGTGCCCTTGCCGGTGCAGATGTTCACTATATGCCTCTTCTGGAAGAGAACAATTATATCATTGATCTGGATGCAATTCCCGAGGAACTGGCGAAAAAAGCAAAGCTCATGATCGTCTCCTACCCCAACAACCCCACCTGCGCACTGGCGCCGGACAGCTTTTATGAAAAGCTGATCGCCTTTGCCAAAAAATACGACATTATCGTGATCCACGACAACGCTTACTCTGAGCTTGTATATGACGGCAATACCTGTGGCAGTTTCCTCCGCTTCCCCGGTGCCATGGACGTGGGTGTTGAGTTCAACTCTCTCTCCAAGACCTACGGCATGGCAGGCGCCCGTGTGGGCTTCTGCATTGGTAATGAAGCAGTGGTTGGCAATCTGCGCACTCTGAAGTCCAATCTGGATTTCGGCATTTTCCTGCCGGTTCAGAAGGCAGCCGTTGCAGCCATCACCGGCGACCAATCCTGTGTTGCACAGGTGCGGGATGCCTATGCAAAGCGTCGTGATTTCCTGGTTGAGGAACTGGGCAAAATCGGCTGGCATATCGACAAGCCCGCCGGAACCATGTTCGTCTGGGCCAAACTTCCGGAGGCATGGAAGAACAGTGAGGAGTTCTGCATTGCCCTTCTGGAACGGGCCGGTGTGTCCATCACCCCCGGCAGTGCCTTTGGTGCGCTGGGTGAAGGTTATGTCCGCTTTGCTCTGGTTCGTACCGAGGATGAGATGCGTCGTGCCTTTGACCGTATCCGGGACAGCGGCGTTTTGGAGGGATAAATCATGAAAATCGGTATCATTGGAACAGGAAATATGGGTGGCGCTCTCATGGACGCTTTCTCCAGAGATGCCGGCAACACCATGACCGCCTGCAATCACGGTCAGGAAAAGCTTCTTGCTGTCTGTGACCGAACCGGTGCCGTACCGGTCTCCGCTCCCGCAGAGGCTGTCCGGGGTGCAGATTTGATCCTGCTGGCAGTGAAGCCCATTATCATGCCCCAGATTCTGACGGAAATTGCCCCCGTGGTAACCAAAGACCAGATCATTGTTTCCATTGCGGTGGGACTTACCATCCAGTCATACGAGGATGTTCTGGGAACAGACAAGAAAATTGTCCGTGCCATGCCCAATACCCCCGCCGCCGTACAGGCCGGTATGACCGCATTCACCTTCAACGATAATCTGACCCCGCAGGAACAGGAAGCCGTTCTGGGGCTGTTCTCCCTGGCCGGTGAAACCGCTGTACTGCCGGAACGTCTGATGAACGCAGTGTCCGCGCTCACAGGTTCCAGCCCCGCTTATGTATATATGTTTATCGAGGCAATGGCTGACGGGGGCTGCTACAGTGGAATCCCCCGTGCTGAGGCCTATAAGCTGGCTGCACAGGCAGTGCTCGGAGCCGCAAAAATGGTTCTCGACACCGGGAAACACCCCGGTAAGTTAAAGGACGAAGTCTGTTCCCCCGGCGGCACCACCATCCGTGGAGTTGCAGAGCTGGAGAAAAGTGGCATGCGCAGCAGCATTATCGAGGCCATTCGCTCCTGCGTGGATGCAGCCCAAAACACAAAGTAAATTAATATGGAGGTTCACATATGAAAGGCAATACCAAAGTTATGCTCTCTGTCCTGATTTTTCATGAGGACAAGATTCTGCTCAACTGCATCGGTAACCGTGTTACCGCTCCCAGCTGGGCAGCTGTAGGAAAAAGATTTGAACAGGAAGCGCTGGACGGCGCAAAAAAGTCCATGATTAAGGATCTGGGCATCATGGCCAGTGACTTTCTCACCATGGAACTGCGTTATGCGACCATGCGCTACAAAGACGGGGAGATTCGTCAGAATTACTTCTACTTCGCAACCACCAACTACGACATGGGCATTGGCCCCATTGGAAATATGAAGTGGATCCCTGTTGCACAGCTTCCTGAAATGGAGCTGCCCAAAAATCTGGAATCTGTTTTGAAGCACTACCTTGCAGTCGGCCAGAAG
>CAZFGL010000205.1:0-2591 GCA_964518645.1 uncultured Oscillospiraceae bacterium
GAGGAGCTCGTATGAGAATTGCTTTAACAGGTAATCCAAACAGTGGTAAGACCACCATGTACAATGCGCTCACAGGAAGAAACGAGCGTGTTGGTAACTGGGCAGGTGTAACCGTAGAAAAAAAGGAAAGCTTCATTAAGAAGAGCTTCTACGAAGGTGCAGAAGAACTGATTGCGGTGGATCTTCCCGGCGCATATTCCATGTCTCCCTTCACCTCTGAGGAGAGCATCACCAGCGCATATGTACGCAACGAGCGCCCCGATGCCATCATCAACATTGTGGATGCAACCAATCTCAGCAGAAGCCTGTTCTTCACCACACAGCTGCTGGAACTGGGTGTTCCTGTGGTGGTTGCCCTGAACAAGAGCGACATCAACCAGAAGAAGGAAACCAGAATCGACGTAGAGGCCCTTTCCAAGGCTTTGGGCTGTCCGGTTGTGGAGACCATCTCTACTGTGTCCGGTAAGAACAACGGTCTGGAAACACTGGTTAAGACTGCTGTTGAGCTGAAGGGAAAGACCCAGAAGGCTCCTTATACCCAGGGCGATATTGACCTGAGCGATAAGAAAGTGGTTGAGACTGCGGACAGAAAGCGTTTTGATTTCGTAAACAAGCTGGTTGGCAAGGTTGAGACCCGTAAGGTGCTCACCAGGGATAAGAACGCCGGAGATAAAATTGACGCAGTTCTGACCAATCCCGTCGGCGGCATCGCGATTTTCGTGGTTGTAATGTTCCTGGTGTTCCAGATCTCTCAGGCATGGGTAGGCCCCTTCATTGCGGACCTGCTGGTCGGCTGGATCGAGTCCTTCCAGGGCTGGGTCGGCGGCATGCTGGAGGGCGGCAATGATCTGCTCTATGCACTGCTGGTTGACGGTGTGATCGGCGGCGTAGGTGCCGTTATCGGCTTCCTGCCTCTGGTTATGGTAATGTACTTCCTGATCGCACTTCTGGAGGATTGCGGCTATATGGCTCGTGTGTCCGTTGTGCTGGATCCCATCTTTAAGAAGGTTGGTCTTTCCGGTAAGTCCGTGATCCCCTTCGTGATCGGCACCGGCTGTGCCATCCCCGGCGTTATGGCTTCCCGTACCATCCGTAATGAGCGTGAGCGGAGAGCTACTGCAATGCTGACTCCCTTTATGCCCTGTGGTGCTAAGCTGCCCGTTATCTCCCTGTTCGCAGGCGCATTCTTCAAGGATGCTTCCTGGGTCGGCACTCTGATGTATTTCGTGGGTATCATCCTGATTCTTCTGGGTGCCCTGCTGGTCAACAAGATTGCAGGTTATAAGAATCGTAAGTCCTTCTTCATCATTGAGATGCCCGAATATAAGGTTCCCAGCCTGAAAACCGCTACCCTGTCCATGCTGAACCGTGGTAAGGAGTACATTGTTAAGGCTGCTACCATTATTCTCCTGTGCAATACCCTGGTTCAGATCATGCAGACCTTCACCTGGAGCTTCCAGGTTGCAGAGACCGCAGATGCATCCATCTTGGCTTCCATTGCACATCCTATCAGCTATCTGCTGATCCCCATTGTTGGCGTAGCTTCCTGGCAGTTGGCAGCAGCAGCCGTGACTGGCTTCATCGCAAAGGAAAACGTTGTTGGTACTCTGGCTGTGTGCTATGTTGGTCTTGAAAACCTGATCGACACCGAAGAACTGGCTCTGATGGAAGGTGCCGGTGCTGAGGTTGCAGGTGTGTTCGCAATCACCAAGGTGGCTGCACTGGCTTATCTGATGTTCAATCTTTATACCCCTCCCTGCTTCGCTGCACTGGGTGCAATGAACGCAGAGATGAAGAGCAAGAAGTGGCTCTGGGGCGGTATCGGCCTCCAGTTCGCAACCGGCTTTGTAATCGCATATCTGGTTTACCAGATCGGCACTCTGATTACCACCGGCAGCATCGGCGCAGGCTTCGTACCCGGCCTTATTGTGGTAGTGGCTGTTGCAGTGATTATTACCATGCTGATTCGTAAGGCAAATAAGGATCTTAAGGTTGAATATGCCCTCGGTAAGAAGTAAAATAGATACATATTAAAGAAGGTATATTTCTAAGGAGATGTTCTGCATGCAGGATATTATAGTTGCTCTGATTCTGATTTTGATGATTGCTGCTGCGGTCCGGTACATTTACAAGGCGAAAAAAAGCGGTGCAAAGTGCATTGGATGCAGTGCATCCGGGTGCTGCACATCGAAGCGGAAGAAAACAGAGTCTTACACCATTACACCCGAGATTGAGGCTGCCTTCCCCCTCAGCTACATGATCGGTGTAGAGGGAATGACCTGCCAGAACTGTGCCAAATATGTGGAGCAGGCATTCTTTGAAAAAGGTTATCTGTGCAAAGTCGATCTGAAGAGAGAAGTGGCTGAGGTTCGAAGCCGCCAGCCTGTGGAGGAATCTGTTCTCGGCCAGATCGTTACTGATGCAGGATATGGATATGTAAAACAGGGATGACCTTTTGTTGGGGGCCGGATACCGGCCCCCAACAAAATATAAAAAAGTTCTTGACAAAATCAAAAAAATAGAGTATCATATTCGGGCAGTTTGAAATGCGCGAGTGGTGGAATTGGCAGACTCGCTAGATTCAGGTTCTA
>CAZFGL010000206.1:0-2586 GCA_964518645.1 uncultured Oscillospiraceae bacterium
GCATCAGTCTGGGCAGCGTTTATGCCATCATTGCACTGGGCTACACCATGGTTTATGGTATCGCCAAAATGCTGAACTTTGCACACGGCGACGTCATCATGGTAGGCGCCTATATTTGCTACTGCGCCATGAGCTATCTGGGGCTTCCCCCGGTTGTGGGCGTTGTTCTTGCTATGGTAGTCTGTACGATTCTTGGTATGGTGATCGAGCGTCTGGCGTATAAGCCCCTGCGCTCTGCTCCTTCCCTGGCTGTACTGATCACCGCCATCGGCGTCAGCTATTTTCTCCAGAATGCTGCTCTGCTCATCTGGAAGTCTGATCCCAAGGTATTCCCCACTGTCGTGGAAATGCCTTCTCTGAAGCTTTTTAACGGTCAGCTGATTATTTCCTCTGTTACCATCGTTACCGTGCTGGCCTGCGTTGTGATCATGGTGGCACTGACCCTGTTCACCGGAAAGACCAAGGTCGGCAAGGCCATGCGTGCTGTTTCCGAGGACAAGGGCGCTGCACAGCTCATGGGCATCAACGTCAATTCCACCATTTCCGTGACCTTTGCCATCGGCTCCGGTCTGGCGGCTGTGGCAGGCGTGCTGCTCTGCTCCGCATACCCCACCCTGACCCCCACCACCGGCTCCATGCCCGGTATCAAGGCCTTCACCGCTGCCGTATTCGGCGGCATCGGCTCCATCCCCGGCGCAATGCTGGGTGGCGTTCTGCTGGGTATTATCGAGATCTTCTCCAAGGCCTATATCTCCACCCAGTTCTCTGACGCCATCGTATTTGCTGTTCTGATTATCGTCCTGCTGATCAAGCCCACCGGACTTCTGGGCAAGCAGGTTCGTGAGAAAGTGTGAGGTGGGTATTATGAAAAAAATCAGCAAAACTACCCGCAGCGATTTTATCACCTATCTCATGGTCATTGCCGCCTTTGTGGTGGTACAGCTTCTTGTCACCGGTGGTCACCTTTCCAGCGCGCTGACCGGTCAGCTGGTTCCCATCTGCGTTTATGTCTGTATGGCCGTTTCCCTGAACCTGACCGTCGGTATCTCCGGCGAGCTTAGTCTGGGTCATGCCGGTTTCATGAGCGTGGGCGCATTCTCCGGCGTTGTTGCTGCCATGAGCCTTCAGAATTTGGTCCCCAGTGATCCTCTCCGCCTGCTGATCGCCATCGTCGTGGGTGCCATCTGCGCCGCAATCGCCGGTGTCATTGTAGGTGTCCCCGTGCTTCGGCTTCAGGGCGACTATCTGGCCATTGTCACCCTGGCCTTTGGCGAGATCATCAAGAACATTCTCAACAATCTCTATGTGGGTGTGGATCCCGAGGGACTGCACTTCTCCTTCACCGATGCTGCCCATCTGAATCTGGAGGAAGCCGGTACCGTCATTATCAACGGCCCCATGGGTGCCACCGGTGTCACCAAGCTTTCCAGCTTCCTGGCAGGCTTCATTCTGGTCATGGTGACTCTGGTCATCACCCTGAACCTGATCCGCAGTCGCAGTGGCCGTGCGATCATGGCCATTCGTGACAACCGTATCGCCGCCGAGTCCGTCGGTCTGAACATCACCAAGTACAAGCTGATGGCCTTTGTGGTATCTGCCGCTCTGGCAGGTATGGCCGGTGCCCTGTACGGTCTGAACTACAGCTCTGTTGTTCCCAGAAAGTTTGACTTCAATACCTCGATTCTGGTGCTGGTGTTCGTGGTTCTGGGCGGCATGGGCAATATCCGTGGCAGCGTAATTGCCGCCGCCATCCTGACCCTGCTGCCGGAGCTGCTCCGTGCAGTCAATGAGTACCGCATGCTGATCTATGCCATCGTGCTGATCCTTGTCATGCTGGTCACCAACAATCCCACCCTTCAGGGCTTCCTTGCAATCGGCAAGGAAAAGCTGGGGAAGGTATTCACCTTCCGTCGGCGTTCAGATAAGCAAATGGAAGGAGGCGACCGTGATGGGAACGAATAATACACCTGTAAAAATGGTCCCCTATCCCAGTGACAGTATCATCCCCGAGCGTGACCTGAACCGGACTCCCGCTCTGGAATGCAAGCATCTGGGCATTGACTTTGGCGGTCTGAAGGCAGTAGACGATTTCAACATCACCGTAGGTACCACAGAGATCTGCGGACTCATCGGCCCCAACGGTGCCGGTAAGACCACCGTATTTAACCTGCTCACCAAGGTTTATCAGCCCACCCGTGGCACCATCATGCTCAACGGTCACGATACCGGCGGAAAAACCACTGCACAGGTCAACAAGATGGGCATTGCCCGTACCTTCCAGAACATTCGTCTGTTCTCCAACCTGACCGTTGAAGAAAACGTCAAAATCGGACTCCACAACAATACCAAGGGTGGCCTTGTCTCCGATGTGCTCCGGCTACCTACCTTCTGGAAATCCGAAAAGCTGTCTCACGAGCGTGCTCTGGAGCTGCTGTCCATCTTCGATATGGCCGATATGGCCGGGGTCAAGGCCGGTTCCCTCCCCTATGGCGCACAGCGCCGTCTGGAGATCGTCCGCGCCCTTGCCACCAATCCCAGCCTGCTGCTGCTGGACGAGCCCGCCGCAGGCATGAACCCCTCTGAAAC
>CAZFGL010000207.1:0-2552 GCA_964518645.1 uncultured Oscillospiraceae bacterium
CCATCTCGTCCATCTCAGCATAGGTCTCGGGATCAATGATCTCTACGCCTTCGATGTCGAAGCCGCATTCCTTAGCCTTAGCCTCAACCTCGGCCACGTTGCCGACCAGGATAACCTTCATGATGCCCTCTGCCTTCAGGCGGGCAGTAGCTTCCAGAATACGGGCGTCGGGGCCTTCGGTGAAGACGATTGTCTTGGAATCGTTCTTCAGCTTTTCAATCAGAGCATTGAACATTATAATTACCTCCGTAATAAATCATCTAAACGTGGGGTACGATCCCCACACATTACACCTGTATTATACAACATTGCACCGGGTATCTCAACTGAAAATTGCGCTTTCCGGGGAAAAATCCGGGGTTATTCCACTTCGTCCCGATAATTCTTTGTAAAATCCTCAATAGGCGTGACCGGAGGCAGGTCAGCCCCCAACACCTCCCGGAACATCATCCGCAGGGTGTTGATCCCGGTCTGTCCCTCAATGGGGAAGGATTCTCCCTGATAATAGACGCAGTTTAAAATGTTCTGCATGTAGGGGTTGTGTATCTGGGGGTCATAATCCTCCCACTCCTCCAGCTGTACCATGTGGATGGCATACCGGTTTCCGTGGTCGGACTGAAAAATAATCATGGCATCCGGATCCTGCTCCATGATCCGGTCGGACAGGTCAAGGATATACCGGTTTATAAACTCCACCTGTCCAAGATACAGGCTGTGATCCCGCCAGTTCCAGCCGTAGGCATAACTCAGTTCCTCCCCGTTTGGCCCCACCATGGTGGGACTGTGGGGACATTGTATGTACCCGATGGTCAGGGTCGGCCCGTCCTGGGCGGTTTCCCAGCTGGAAAGCCCCGCTTCCAGAGCATTATCAAGGCCGGAGCGGTAATTTGCCCCGTAATCCATGGAGAAGAAGTCATCCAGCAGCTTCCGGCACTGGTGGAACTTCTGAAACAGGCTGTTCCGCATGAGCAGTTCGGAAATGGTGCGCCGGGTCTGGTGCTCTGTAAGCACCTCCATACCGGTGCTGCCCAGAAAATCCACATGGTTTACAAGCTGCACCCGGTAGCCGTTGTGCAGAAACAGCCCCGCAAGATAGGTATTGTCCAGCAGCCCCTCTTTCTGGGCAGAGGGCGACCAGCGGTTTACCTTATAGTCCAGATTCAGCAGGTTGGGGACGATGGTCACTGTCTCCACGGCCTCGGAATTCCGGCTCTCCCGGGCCACGTTGAAGCCCCGTTCCTCCATGGCGGTCAGGAAGGGGGTGTTGTCATAGTCATAATAGTAAAGCAGGTTTTCATATCCGCCGTATTCGTCAAAGAGAAAATAATACACATTGGGGCGGTTCTCTCCGAACTCCACCTTCACCGCCTCTTCGGTCTCGGGGACTTCGCCCCCTCTGCCGGAAATCAGCAGGGGAATGGCGGTAATCAGGTTTATCAGGCTCATGGAGCCGAAGGCGATCAGGCACAAAAGGCAAATGCTCACCACATTGGGCTTTTTCCGGATCAGCCAGAACAGCATCCCCGCCAGCAGCAGAACCACCAGCACCATCAGATAGCGATCCCGGAAAAAGGGGAGAAGCCGTTTCAGATGCACCGCCACAAGGCAGAAATTAATCACCACCAACAGGGCTGCATCTGCAAACAGGGCGCTGCGCCCTGCGTTCCGGAGAAATATGGAGGCCACCGCGAAGATTCCAAGCCCTGTGACGGAAAACACCAGCAGAAAGGGGATCATGGAATCCGGGGGCACCTGATCGCAGTTCCGGGCGTACATGAAAAAGCATGGAAAGAAAGCCACTGCCAGAATGGAGAGCAGTGGGATCAGATCATATTTTACAAAATGCCTCATGGGGCTGCCTCCTGAAAATTAACATCATTTCTACACGAAATCGACACAAATTATATCACAGAAATCAGGAAAGGTATACCCCTGTTCTATTATTTCTCCGGGGGATCAGTACAGCCGGTATCCGGGGTGTGCCTCCCCAAACAGCCCCCGGCGGAGACCGTTCCCCAGCAGCACCGCCCCCAGAACCACCCAGAACCACAGGAAGAAATACCCGGGACAGACCTGTCCCAGAAGGTCATAAGGCTCCCGGCTGTAATCCCACACCCTCAGCCCCAGCCAGAGATTCAGGATCACCCCGGAGACAAATTCCAGCACCGTCACCAGCATCGCCCCCAGCACCCCCTGAAAGAGCAGGGGCATCCGGGGCCACATCCGGTTCAGCCATCCAATAAGCAGGAAGCAGACTCCCCCCAGCACAAACATGCTCCCGTGGCTCCATCCCCGCCACAGAAGCTCCAGCGCCATATACCCCATGCCCCCCAGATAACCCAGTACTGCGTTTTTCCAGATCCTCATAAAATCACCATGTATATTATGGCCGGGAAGATGAAAAAATATCAGGGAAAAGCAAAAAATTTGCAGTATTCCTCTTGACAAAACATCCTTTCTTATGTATAATAGGCCTTGCCCTTTTGAGGGCGGAAACATGGCGGCATAGCTCAGTTGGTAGAGCATTCGGTTCATACCCGGAGTGTCACTGG
>CAZFGL010000208.1:0-2537 GCA_964518645.1 uncultured Oscillospiraceae bacterium
CTCCGGCACCGGCAATATGAAATTCATGTTCAACGGCGCCGTGACCCTCGGCACTCTGGACGGTGCCAACGTGGAGATTCGGGAGCAGGTAGGCGATGACAACATCTTCATCTTCGGTCTCCGTGCCGAGGAGGTCATGGATTATTATCAGAACGGGGGCTATATCGCCTTCGACACCTGCCAGCAGGATCCCCGGCTTCAGACCATCTGCAATCAGCTCATCGACGGCACCTTCCTGCCCATGGGCCGGAACTTCTACGGCATCCATGATGCGCTGATGAAGGGCAATGATGAATACTTTGTTCTCAAGGATTTCGACGACTACTTCAAAACCTGGCAGCAGGTATCTCAGGTCTACCGCGACAAGGAGCGCTGGAGCAAAATGAGTCTCCACAACATTGCAAACGCAGGCTTCTTCAGCACTGACCGTACCATCTCTCAGTATTGTGACCAAATCTGGCATACCCATTGTGATAAACTGAAGTAATCTGAACCGATGGGACGGAGCGTCCCGCTCCGTCCCATTTTCCATCCGGTCTATTATCAAAGGAGGGTTCCCATGAAAAAGAAAACCTGTATCGCCATGCTTCTGGCCGGTGGTCAGGGCAGCCGTCTGCTGGCACTCACCCGAAAGAACGCAAAGCCTGCCGTATCCTTCGGTGGCAAATACCGTATCATTGATTTCAGCCTCTCCAACTGTGTCTCCTCCGGAATCGACACCGTAGGCGTACTTACCCAGTACAAGCCCACCATTCTCAACGCCTATCTCAGCAACGGCGAGGCATGGGATCTGGACTGTGCCCACGGTGGCGTACATGTACTCCCCCCTTACGAAACAGAAACCGGTGGCTCCTGGTATATGGGTACCGCTGATGCCATCTATCACAACATTGATTTTATTGATTCCTATAACCCGGACTATGTTCTGATTCTCTCCGGGGATCATCTGTACACCATGGACTACAGCAAAATGCTCTCCTTCCACCGGGCCCATAACGCAGACCTCACCGTATCGGTAATGACCGTTCCCTGGGAGGAGGCCAGCCGTTTCGGCATCATGGAAACCGATGAACAGGACCGGATCCTCCGCTTTGCGGAAAAGCCGGAGAACCCTTCCAGCAATCTGGCCTCCATGGGAATTTATATTTTCTCCTGGCCCCTGCTCCGGCTCCAGCTGCTCCATGACCACGAGGATAAGACTTCGGCCCATGATTTTGGCAAAAACATTATCCCTGCCATGCTCTCCGGCGGCAATCGCCTCTTTGCCTATCATTTCAGTGGCTACTGGAAGGACGTGGGCACCATCGACAGCTACTACAGCGCCAACATGGAACTGCTGGAAAAGGATCCGCCTCTGGATCTGTACGGAAATGAACGTATTTTCTCCAACTCCAATATTTATCCTCCCCACTTTGTGGGCCCCACCGGAAGCATCTCCCAGAGCATCGTCAGCAACGGCTGCAAGATCATGGGTGCTGTTGAGCATTCCGTTCTGGGCTCCAATGTGACCATCGGGGAGGGTGCACTGGTGAAGGACTCCATTCTGCTTCCGGACGCAGTGGTATCCCCCGGCGCACGGGTCTATCGTGCCATTGTGGCCGAACGGGCCACAATCCGCCCGGACACCACTTTCGGAAAAGACATCCCGGATGGCCCCATTGCCCTGCTGGGTGATGACCAGACCAACAGCTGAGGAGGTAAGACTATGCGTACCATTGGACTGCTTTCCACCAACTACACCGGTGACAACTACGGAAAACTGATTGAGACCCGGCCGGTTGCTTCGATTCCCTTCGCCGGTCGTTACCGTCTGATCGACTTCCCCCTCTCTTCCATGGTGAACTCCGGCATCGACACGGTGGGTGTAATCACCCCGCCCAACTACCGATCTCTTGCAGACCATCTGAACATGGGCAGAGAGTGGGGTCTGAACAAGAAACAGGGCGGCATGTTTATGCTCCCCGGTGCCATTCACGGTCTGAAGGATACCAGCGCCCGGTTCAGCCTCCGGGATGTGATCCAGAATCAGGAGTTTTTCATGCGTGCGGACGAGGACACGGTGCTGTTCTGTGCCGCCAACCGGGTATACAACATGGACTTCACCCCAGCGATCGCCCACCACGAGAAAAGTGGCGCCCCGGTCACCCTGATCTATAAAAAATCCGCCGACGGTGCCTCTGCACAGGGTCTGTTTCTGGATCTGGACGAGCATGGAATCGTCACCGCCATTCATTCCTCTGCACAGGGCCTCACAAATATCTTTCTGGACAGCATGCTGATCAGCAGGAAAGCCCTGCTGGAGTTCATTGACTGTTATCAGAATCTGGGGTACATCGACATTATGGACATATTGGCCGCCTGCCTGAATCAGATTCAGGTGGATTCCTGGTGTTTCACCGGCTACGAGCATGCAGTGGACAATGCCCAGGATTATATGAAGGTGTCCCAGGATCTTCTCCGCCCGGAGGTACAGCGGGAGCTGTTTGACGATTCCCGTCCCATTCTCACAAAGACCTCCGACTCTCCCCCTGCAAAAT
>CAZFGL010000209.1:0-2522 GCA_964518645.1 uncultured Oscillospiraceae bacterium
GGACTGTAGCAGCCTCCGGGAACGTATCCGTAACGGGAGGCTTCTGCAAAGGTGGAGGCGGGGACGGCGTTGTTGGTGATGACCATTCCGTAGTGCTGACTGAGGAGACTGCACCAGGACTGGCGATAGTCATCCAGACCGTATCCCATCAGCAGACTGTCTCCCAGAAACATGATGCGCTTTCCCTCCAGGGCGGTTCCCAGATTTCCGGCGATGTCCATCAGTACATCGGTATCCGTTCCGGCTGTGGGGAACATGGCTTCATATTCTGAGGGTTGGGGTTCCCCGGCGGCGTAGGCAAAGGGAAAAAGAATGCCACTAAGAAGGGTGACGCAGAGGAGCAGGGACAGCACCCTGTTGATGTTACGATGCATGAATTTCAATTCCTTCCACAATAGTTCTTTCATATAAAAAGTTTACTGCAAAGGCTCGCAAAAAGCAAGTCTTTGCAGTAAAACATGGAAATCAGTCGGTTTCCGGAGCTGCATCGGAGATCAGGGGGAAGATCACCGCGACTTTAAACAGGTCTCCGTCCACGGAAAGGAGAAATTCCCCGCCCATGGAATTTGCCAGACTCTCGGCAATGGAGAGTCCAAGACCACTGCCCTCGGTGTGCCGGGAGGCATCCCCCCGGACAAACCGCTCTTTCAGCTCGTCAGCGGAAATGTCCAGTGCATCCCAGGAAATGTTTCGCATGGTGACAATGGCGTGGGAATCGGCGGTGAGAGTGACATAGATTCTGGTTCCGGGCATGGCGTATTTCACTGCATTGCCCAGCAGATTGTCGAAGATCCGCCAGAGCAGTCTGCCGTCAGCGGAGATCATCACCGGCTCCTCCGGCAGATGCACCACCGGGGTGAGACGGGCGTTGAGCAGCCGTTCATTGTATTCCCCCAGAGCCTGTCCCAGCACCACGGAAAGATCCATGGGTTCCGGGTGAATGGTGATATTTCCGGTTGATGCTTTGCTGGCCTCTACCAGATCCTCCACCAGCTTTTTCAGCCGGGCGCTTTGCCGGTCAAGCACATCCAGATATTCCTTTGCACGGTCGCTGGCCACCGGCTCTTTTTTCAGAAGATCCACATAGCTGACAATGCTGGTCAGCGGGGTTTTGATGTCATGGGATACATTGGTGATCAGCTCGGTTTTCAGCCGTTCGGATTTCATCCGGCTGTCCACGGCGGCGTTCATGCCGTCCTGAATGTGATTGAGCGTGTCGGCGGTGTCCTTGAAGTCCAGCACCAGATGCTTCTCAGAGACCTTGGTGGTATAGTCCCCGGCGGCGATGGACTCAGCCCCCTGCTTCAGCCGGAGAAAGACCATGGCTACATATCCCACCAGCACCCCCAGCGCAAGCTTCATCAAAAACCAGACGAATACCCCCTCTGCCTCGATGGTGTAGCTGAAAATGAGCAGGAGGATAAACTCAAAAAAGCACAGAATTCCATAGCAGACCATCACTTTCCAGACAAGAGGCAGGCAGCGCAGTGCCTTTTTCGCAACGGCACAGAGGAACCGGAAAACCTGGCGGAGCTTACGCAGACACCAGCAGATCACTGTGCCGGAGATCAGAGAACCGGTTTTGATCCGGGCGGCCAGAAGGGAGAGTATATACACAAAGACAGTGGCACATACCAGTGTGGAAAGGGCTGCGAATGCGAGGGAGAGCATATAGTTTACAGAGCTGATGACCAGTTCCAGTGTAAAGCATACAAGCAGTGCGACCAGAAACAGGGCGCAAAGCACTGCCACGTCCGGGGGCAGACGTAAAACGGGGTTGATCGTCAGCGCATCTGTTCCATTCACATGACACAGGCCGCACAGAAGCAGTACCAGCAGAACCAGTCCCAGCAGCAGAGATATGGCAAAGGCACCGGTGATAAGGGTGCGGTTCGAGGTGAGAAATGTGGTCAAATCATTGATATGACGGTAAGCATCGTTGGCAGTCAGCCCCTGGAGCACATAACCGGTGATGGTGTAGTCCCGGGATTCATAGGTGAATTCAAGGGTGGGCTCCGTCTCGTAAAAGCCGATCCCGTCATATTCAAAATGCGCCGAATCGGTCAATGTGATTTCTGCGCTTGCCACACCGGGCTGACCTTCCGAAACGTTGACGGAGGTGTATTCCTTACCCTGATAGGTAAAACCTTCAGAGACGATGTCCTCACTGACCACAGAGGCACCGCTGATATACTGAGTCAGCTGGCTTGTGTCCATGGGAGTGAAATAATTGGCTTCCTCATCATAATAATATACAGTGTCCCCGCAGATAAAGGCGGAGGAATCAATGGTAAAACGATCCACTGCGGAGGTGCTGCTCTCAAACTCGTAGGAGTGCGGATAAGTGTTGGAATACCGGATCTGTTCCCCACCGACAATGGTTGCAAGTACGGAATACCCCGTTTCCGTATCGGTGATGTTATAGCGGAAATTGCTGTTTTCTCCGGTGTATATACCCCCGCTGTAGCAGCTTTTCCAGGGGTTTTCGGGATCGTCGGGGTCAAAGTAGTTGAACATAATGC
>CAZFGL010000210.1:0-2435 GCA_964518645.1 uncultured Oscillospiraceae bacterium
GTGCCTGATCCAATCGGGACAGGAAGAAGGGCACCATCTCTCCCCAATGACCGGCGATCAATTGCAGTTTGGGGAACTTTTCAAAGGCACCGGACAGGATCATACGCAGCAGCTGGATACCTGCCTCGTGATGCCAGCCCCAGCCATAAAGCGCCAACCTTGCACTGAGCTGCTCTCCCAGCCCGTCATAGTAGCATTCCTGCACGGCTGTCATAGGTGGAGCCGGATGTACATAGATGGGTGCCTCCAGTGCTTCGGCAGCTTCCAGAATCGGCGTGAACTGCCTGTCATCCAGAAACGCCGTTTTCCCGGTGGGACGGCCCGCCAGGATCGCCCCCTGAAAGCCCAGTTTCGTCATACACCGTTCCAGTTCCCGGGCTGCTGCCTCAGGGTTCGACCAGGGCAGAACCGCGAACGCACCGAAACGGCCCGGGTGCTGACTTACAATCTGGGCCAGTTCATCATTTGCCTCGCTGACCACTGCTGCCGATTCCTCTTTGGGCAAAAGCCCGGAGCAAACAGGAGCCGACAGGATCTGTTTTGTGATCCCGTATTTCTCCATATCCGCAAGCCGTGTCTCCACGTCGCAATACAACTTCATGTCCGGGAAATAGGGCAAATCCGGGGATCCGGCGCAGTCTGTACGGATGGCATCCTCGGAGGGATACCTGGCAAGCGCCCGGCTCAATGTATTCAGGGCGATATGCTCCTCCAGTGTAATAATCTTCATTTGATTCTTTCTCCCTTCACCCAGATATGCCGGATCTGGCTGCTGTCTGTAATCTGGCGGTCCGGTCTGCCCGCCACCAGCAGCATGTTTGCTGGCATACCGGGCGCAAGCTTTCCGGCATGCAGCCCAAAGGCCTCCGCAGGATTTCCCGTGGCACCGGTCAGTGCTTCCAGCGGTGCCAGGCCGGCATTCACCAGCAGTTCCAGTTCCCGGTGCAGGGTGCTGCCATACCCCACGGCAGGGGCAAATGTACCGGGATTGGCATCAGTAGCTGCCAGAATCGGAATACCCTTTCCATGCAGCAGGCGGACGGCCTCCCGGGCATTTTGGTAATGTTCCGGTTTATACCCGTTTCGTCCACTGTGGGCAAAGGTTTCCATCATGATCAGGGTGGGAGCCACTGCAATTTCTTTTTCCCGAATGGTCTCTGCCAGCTCCGTGGGGAACGGTTCCTTCATAGGTACATGAAGGAGAATGTCCGCACCGGCCTCTACCGCCTGTCTGACAGTTGCGATTTCTGTGGCATGGACTGCAACCTTCAAGCCTTTTTTATGGGCAGCCTTTACGATTCCGCAAAGTGCAGGCTTGCCAATGGACAGGGCATTAAACAGCAAAACTTTAATATATTTTGCGCCGTTTTCAACCGCCTGCTCCACATAGCCTTTGGGATTTATCACGACTCCCATGGCCATTCCGGCAGATCCCACAATCTCCAGCTGTTTAGAGGACTCGATCAAGCCTCTGGAGGCACTGACATCGCAGACCGCAGTAATGCCGCTGTGAAGCATTGCCTCCACATGGCTGCTGGTTTCCATATGTACATGTGCATCAATGAAACCGGGCAGGAGCATTCCTTCTCCGCACTGCCCCGGATCACATTGCTCTATGGAGGTGATCACCCCGTTTTCAACGGAGACACAAGCCCCATCCCAGAGCTTCTCTCCGTCAAACAGGGAATAATTCAGCTTAAGCATGGGCCTTCACCACCTGAACCAGCTCGCTGTGTTTCATCACCACACCGTACCAGTTGCTGAATACCAGATAATTTGCCCGGACGGTTACCGTATCCCCGACAGAAACCCGGGTGTAATGTTCATCGGTCGGAAAGATCGTCAATGCACAGGTTTTTCCCCCGGGGCAGTCGGAAAGCTCGATAGAGGGCTTGTTGTGAATATCCGGCCCCACTTTGACGGCAACGCCGGTGACCTCAAAACGCTTGTCCTCATAAATATTCAGGGAACCCTGCAAATCATCCCGGAATGCCCCGCACAGAGATTTCACCGGGAAGGGTGCCTCCTGGGACAGGAGCGGCATGGGGCTGGTTTCGATCTGATATGTCTTTGCGTCGGAGGGATGTTCCGGATAAAAAATCAGCGGTTCGTTCATGCTTTCCTCCTCCATTAAGCCAGAGCCATCTTACCGTCTGTGAATACGAAGTTCCGCATTCCCCTGCCCCCTATTTTGCTGGCATCCAGAGCAGTTTCCATCCGGGTAATATCCTCGGGGGACAGCTCGATATTCAGTGCGTCAATCGCCTCCTGCAGATGGACGGGATTTGTGGTGCCGACCAGACTCTGCACATGATCGTATTTTGCAAGGCTCCATGCAAGGGCCAGCTGGGAAAGGGACACGCCCTTTTCGTCTGCGATCTCTTTGACCTTGCGGATCATGGCAAGGTTCTGCTCCCGATGCTCAGGTGCCAGCA
>CAZFGL010000211.1:0-2407 GCA_964518645.1 uncultured Oscillospiraceae bacterium
CCCTTGGGGATCTTTGCGCCAATGGCAGCATATTTCTGAGGATTATGGAGGAAATCAATAATTTCCTGAAGGGACTCCTTCGCCTCGTCCTGACCGGCAACGTCAGAAAAAGTGACGCCGGTCTCCTTTTCCATAAAAACCTTCGCCTTGCTCTGGCCAATGGACATGCTGCCACCCATCTTTCCGCTGACGCTCTTCATCATAAAGCTGAACAGCAGATAAATGATCAGGAAGGGAACCACATAGGACAGGAGAATGGACACCAGAAGGGAGGTATCCTCCTCAATGATCCGATAGTACTTCACTCCATGGGCATCCAGCAGGGGAAGCAGCTCTTCATCGTTCAGATAACCGGTGTAGAGGAAGCTCTGCTGCTCCTGAGGCAGCTCTGCCTGCTCTCTGGTACGGATCAGGAAACGATCCGACTGGATCTCCACCTCGTCAATTTCGTCATTCTCCAGCATCTGCTTGAACTCGCTGTATTTGATCTCATCCAGCTTGGAGCTTTTATAGCTGTCGTAGATGAAGTTGAACAGGAGTACAAATACCACAGTCAGCAGAACGATCAGGATGATCGAGTTTGTTTTTGGTTTGTTCTCAGTGTTTTTATTATTCTTGCCGCCGTTGTTGCGGCCGGGCTGAGTACTCACATACACGCCTCCTTCGGGACTTGAAAAATCATGATACAATATATCACACAATTCCGTTTAAAACAACAAAATCAAATGTTTGCAATGGTAAATTTTCTGTTAACTGCAATAATATTTAGCATTTTCCCGGATTTCTATGACGAATCTTGAAATTTCTGTTGCAACACAAGGATTTCCTGTGATATAATAAATCGGTTATACGACTTATGTAAATCTTCTCCCTGCGGGAGATCACCATACATACCGATATTTTGGAGGAATTATGATCAATCGTGACAAGAATCAGGAAATCAACGAGAACATGCTGGAAGGCCGCAATGCGGTAACTGAGGCACTTAAGGCCGGACGCACCATTGACAAGGTGTTTCTTGCGTCCGGTGATACAGACAGCACCCTGCGGTATATTGCCTCCCTTGCAAAGAAGGCCGGCGCTGTTGTTACCTACTGTGACAGAAGAAAGCTTGACACAATGACCCAGACCGGCGCCCATCAGGGTGTAATTGCCATGGCCGCCGCAAGGGATTATTGCAGTGTTCAGGATATTCTGGATCGTGCAAA
Source organism: uncultured Oscillospiraceae bacterium (assembly GCA_964518645.1). Lineage (GTDB taxonomy): Bacteria > Bacillota > Clostridia > Oscillospirales > Oscillospiraceae > HGM13006. Next base: position 1,209 of record CAZFGL010000211.1, read on the forward strand.
GGAAAAGGGGGAGCCACCTCTGGTGGTAATCTGCGACGAGATCACTGACCCCCACAATCTGGGCGCCATTATCCGTACCGCGGAATGTGCCGGTGCGCACGGCATCATTATTCCCAAGCGCCGGAACTCCGGCCTGACCGCAGTGGTTGCAAAGGCCTCTGCCGGTGCCATGGAATACATGCCTGTTGCCCGGGTATCCAATCTTACGGATGCAATTAAAACGCTGAAAAAGGGTGGCGTATGGGTCTACGGAACCGCTGCCGATGGTGCAACTGCCCTCCACAGCAATGATTTTAAGGGGCCCACCGCCATTGTGATCGGTTCCGAAGGAACCGGCATGGGACGGCTTGTGTCCGAGTCCTGCGATTTCATGGTCAGTATTCCCATGAAAGGGCATATCAATTCCCTGAATGCCTCCAATGCCTGCGCGATTCTTCTGTATGAAGTCCTGCGGCAGAGAATGTGATTGAAAGGCTGATTTCCCATGTCCAATGACGTGAATCATACCACGCCGGATGCCGACGCACAGGTTTTGAGCCAGCTTCTCGAAACCATGTTCTCTGAAGGCGAAGGTGATCCGGATGATGTTTCGACTGTAGAATCGCCTGACACACAGGAGACGGTGGAGGATACGGAAGAAACGACCATAGAGGTTCCGGATGTGGAACCTGAGCCTACGGAAGAGGCGGCTTTGGCCGATGCCATCGCCCGTGCTATTGCCAGCAGCTTTGACGAGCCGGAGGTGCAGGTGGTAATCGACTCCGGCGAGGAAGAAAAAAGCGAACCTTCCCCTCAGGCCGAACCTTCTGCGAAAAAGCAGCCAGAAGAAATGAAAACTGCTCCTGTCACAGAAAAAAAGCCCGTAGCAAAAACTGCTGCGACACCTGCCGCAGCAGGGAAGAGCACCCAGAAGGCAGCTTCCACGACCCGGAAAAATGCCCCTCAAGCTGCCTCCGCTTCCTCAAAAACCGTGGAGCAGAAGCCGAAAGCAGCGAATCCACCGGCCAACGGGGGAAGCGCCCCCGGAAAAGCCCCGGTTAAAAATCCGGGAACGGATTACACAAAAATCGGCAGATCCTCTGTAAAGACCTCCTTTGCCGATTCCTTTGCAGGAACCTTCTCCGGCGTGATCGAACGGCAGCAGGAGGCCCTGCCTCCCATGGGGGTGGATCTGAGAGCCCATGAGCGCACTCTGGCTG
>CAZFGL010000212.1:0-2365 GCA_964518645.1 uncultured Oscillospiraceae bacterium
CATTACGCAAGTTCCTCCTTACTGAGCTGAGAAAGGGCGATCTGCTGATAGACCTCACAGGTCTGCATCAGTTCTTCGTGCTTGCCCATACCGACGATGCAGCCCTCATCCAGAACGATGATCTTATCAGCATCCCGGATGGTACCAATTCTCTGGGCAACGATCAGCCGTGTGGTATCTCCGCATGTTTCGTTCAGTGCTTTCCGCAGGATCCGGTCTGTTTTATAGTCCAGTGCGGAGAAAGAGTCATCAAAGATGAGGATCTCTGCCTTTCGTGCAATGGCACGGGCGATAGAAAGTCGCTGCTTCTGGCCACCGGAGAAGTTTGTACCGCCCTGGGCCACAAAGCCATCGTAGGAATCATCCAGCTTCTCCACAAAGTCCTTTGCCTGTGCCGTTTCCACGGCATCGGCGATTTCCTGAGTTGTGGGGGTGGGCTTGCCGTTATCACCATAGGCGATATTGGAGCGAATGGAGCCGGAAAACAGGGTTGCCCGCTGGGAAACGTATGCAATTTTATTGCGCAGGGCATGTTCGTCGTATTCCCGCACATCTACACCGTCTACCAGAACCTGACCTTCGGTTGCATCGTAGAACCGGGGCACCAGATTGATGACCGTACTCTTTCCACAGCCTGTGGAGCCGATAAAGGCCACAGTTTCTCCCTTTTTCGCAGTAAAGGAGATGTCCTGCAGCACGGCTTCCTCTGCGTCAGGATAGCGGAAGCTTACGTTTTTAAACTCGATCTCCCCGGTCAGGCCTTCTTTGCCTTCCTGCCGGGTTCCGTTATGAATTGTGGGCTCGGTATCCAGAACTTCATTGATACGCTTGGCAGAAACGGAGGAACGGGGCAGGATCATGAACACCATAACCAGAGTCATGAAAGCCATGACCACCTGCATGCCGTACTGGGTAAAGACCATCATGTCCCCAAACAGGGCGATTCGTCCGGCAGGATCTGCCGCCTGCATCAGCAGGTGTGCGCCGATCCAGTAGACTGCCAGCGATAGGCCACTCATAATGAGCTGCATGGAGGGCATCATAAATGCCATTGTCCGCTGAGTAAACAGCTGAGTGCGGGTCAGGGTGTCATTGGCATCTTCAAACTTGGCCTCCTGATAGCCTTCGGCATTATAGGCACGCACCACCCGGAGACCGTTCAGATTTTCCCGGGTCACCCGGTTCAGATCATCGGTCAGCTGCTGGATCTTTTTGAATCTGGGCATGGTCAGGGTGATACAGACGGCCACCACCACCAGCAAAATTGCTACAGCGACGGCTACGGATATGGTCCACTGCCACTCTTTGTCTGCAATCTTGATAATGGCCCAGCCTGCGGTGAGGGGGGCTTTGATGAGCATCTGCATACCCATAACAATGAACATCAGCACCTGCTGAATGTCATTGGTGGAACGTGTGATGAGGCTGGCGGTAGAGAACTTGCCGATCTCCTCCATGGAAAAGCTCTGCACCTTGTAAAACATGGCGTTGCGCAGGCTGTAGGCCAGATCACTGCCGAATCTGGAAGAGAAAAACGCCGTGCTGATGGCGGCCACCAGACTACCCAAAGCACACAGCAGCATCATACCGCCTGCTTTCAGCACCTCGGACATGACACTGCCGGGGGTCTCAACCAGAACGGTGATTTCGTTCATATACCCGGGCATGGTGATGTCCAGCCATACCTGTGCTGCAATCAAAACAACACAGATCACTGCATAAAGCCAGTCACGGGGGGGCAGCTTTTTTAATAACTTGAGCATGTAACCTTCTCCTTTGCTGAATTTCTAACTGGGTTAGATAATACCTGAAAAGGTAAAACAGACCATTGCGCTGTTTTACCTTCGATATTCATGTTGTTTCTGTCTTTTTCATAACAGAATGGATCTCGTGAGAGATCTCGGCGAACTCCATCATGCGCTCCATGCCGATCTGGTCGATCAATGTACCAAGCCGGGCATACATCTCGTTGTGGATCCGGTCGGCGGTGTCTTTTCCCAGCTGAGAGAGCTGAACAACCACCAGACGGCCATCCGAGGGATCGCTCTGCTTTTCCAGCAGTCCTTTGGCCACCATCTTTTTCAGAAGCACGGTCACTCTGGCGGTGCTGACACCCAGCGCCTTGCTGATTTTTCCGGCGGTCGCATGGTCGCTGATCTCACTGAGGTATTTTAAAATCGCCCGAATGCCTGCGGAGCTTATATCGATCTGCTGGAAATGCTCTGATGGAGGTGATTTGGACAGTGCTGCCAGCAGTGTCTCGATCTGCTGTGTTGTTGCCACGGGGAATCCCTCCTCTCTGAATTTTGCTAACTGGGTTAACAAACGTAGATTATACTGTGATAATATTGCCATGTCAACAGGG
>CAZFGL010000213.1:0-2356 GCA_964518645.1 uncultured Oscillospiraceae bacterium
CGTGCCGACGATAGTATGCGGGTGACTGCATGTGAAAATAGGTAATGCCAACACAGACCGCACTCCTTATGGAGTGCGGTTTTTCTTGTATTTTCAATAAAAATTCGTGTTTTTCTGGTTTTTACCATTGACCTGACAGAGTATCTATGTTAATATATTGATACCAATTTGTAACTTTTAGAGGTGAGAGTATGCCTAAGGGCCTGAAACATATTCTGTTTTCCGTTATGCTGCTTGCAGCGTTGATATGCCTGCTTAGCTTCAGCGCCAGTGCGTTTACATATGAAGGCTCCGTATATGATGTGGATCTGAGTACCTTTACAGTAGATATCGGCGGTACGACCCTGCCTTTGCAGAGATACCCTGACGGCTCCGTAACCCCCTTTTCCAATTTGAGCCCCAGCTATGCAAACTACATGACACCCGCTGAAGCACAGGAGTATGGCTTTTCTCTGTCCGGAAATCTCTGGCTGAGAAGTGCTGAGTGTATGGCATTTGCCAGATACGTCTATGCGGCGCTTTATTACAAATACCCGGCGACGGCCACTATGGATAACTTTATAGCCAGTGAAATAAATCCATATGGTTCCTATGCCTATGTGGATATGATCAGTACCCCATGGTCGGGAGGCAGTTATTCCGCCTCAGATTTTGAAGCGCTGATTAAAAGCTGCTACCCCGGATCCTTTATCCGTCAGGGTGGCCACTCCATGGTGATCATGGCTATATTTGACGACGGCCTGATCGTTTATGATGCCAATGGAATGGGCAACTATAACGAAGTGGATGTCCGCAGATACACCTGGCAGGGATATATCAATTCTTACGGCGGACGGGCTATTTATGCTCTGCAAATTCCTTCTTATTATCCCGGCTACACCTATTCCACCGGTGGTACCGGTGGCGGTGCTTACGACTATGATCTGGATGTTTCCAAAGCCGGCCTTTATAAAATCGCAAACGTCAGCTCCTACCTGAATGTTCGTTCCGGCCCGGGAACCTCTTATTCCGCGGTTGGTAAGATCTATCTGGACACTGAGGTGGACGTGATCGGCACCTATAACGGCTGGGCTGCCATCGAATATAACGGTGCTGCCTGCTGGCTTTCCATGGACTATCTGGAACTGATCGCGCTGAATGTGGTTATCAATGATTATACACTGGATACCAGCACAGCTGGCCCCTATCAGATTAACTCGCCCGGTATCGGCTATCTCAACGTTCGTGGCCTGCCCAGCTCCTCCTCTGAGTGGAAGGGCAGTCTGAACCATGGTGCGGTAATTGAGATTCTGGGTACATACGAGGGCTGGGCAGCATTCTCCTTTGAAGGGACTTACTGCTGGGTGTCCATGGAGTATCTGGAATGGTACACCGGAACGGTTATGGTTTACTTTGAGGCCAATGGCGGTGACTGTGCAGTTGCTGCGCAGGAGTATGAAGTCGGTTCTCCCTTTGGTGCGCTTCCTGTCCCTGTTAAGGCAGACCGTAATTTCCTGGGCTGGTATTGCGATGATATCCGCTATATGAGCGACAGCATTGTTCCTACCTACGACATTACGCTGACGGCCAAGTGGGGCTATAAGGGCTTCATTGATGTGGATGAAAATCAGTGGTATGCCCCTGCGGTGGAATATGTCTTTACCAACAGCATCATGCAGGGTACTGCCGGAGATATGTTTGAGCCGGATTCCAACCTGACCCGTGCCAGTGCAGCCCAGATCCTTTACAATCTGGCTGGACAGCCGGAGGTGGAAGGTACCCAGAGCTTCCCTGACGTAGCCTATGGCGTGTGGTACTATGAAGCTGCGGAGTGGTGTGCGGCCAACGGTCTTGCAACCGGCAATGAAAATGGATATTTCATGCCTGATGATAACATTACCCGTCAGGACTTTGTGGTGCTGCTGTGGCGGTTTGCCACAAACTATATGAGAGATGATACTTCTGCCCGGGCAGAACTCTCCTGGTTCCCGGATGCGGAACTTGTGAGCGGTTACGCACAGGAGGCGCTTCAGTGGGCCGTGTATGAAGGTATCATCACCGGACGTGGAGATGACGGCACCCTGTCCCCCAAGGGGGCAGCAGATCGTGCCATGGTCGCTCAGATCATGATGAAGTATTCCGTGCTTTATGGATAATATGAAGAAACGCAGACACAGAACTGTGCTTTTATAAAAAAGCAGAACAGGCATGATTTCGGTCATGCCTGTTTTTTCGTATACAGCAACTTGCGATGGCTGTTGTCAAAATAATATAAAAAACTCCCGCTGCTCTTTTGCAGCGGGAGTTTTCAAGTTCAGGAAATGAGGGATTCCACCAGTTCTACAAACTCACCCAGTGTCTTGGGGGGCTCCTCTAC
>CAZFGL010000214.1:0-2292 GCA_964518645.1 uncultured Oscillospiraceae bacterium
CTAAAGTAGTGGACATATCTGTCTCCTCCAATATAAATAATAAAAACTTTTGACAAAATCACACTGTGTGCTACAATTATCACCGAAGCACGCTCAGCTATTCTAGCAAAGGAGTTTTGTGTTGTCAACAAGTTTTTTGCGTTTTTTTATAGAATCCCGGAAGAACTTTAAAAAACTCAAAAAATCTCTCGTTTTCTCTTTTATTCTGATTTGCGATTTTTACTTGGAGGTTCTGTTTATGCAGAGAATGACCGGCCTGCTGCGCCGCTGTATTGATGATTATAAAATGATTGAGGCCGGGGACAAAATTGCCGTTGGCGTATCCGGTGGCAAGGACTCGCTGACCCTGCTGCGATTGATGGCAGCCCTGCGGGCATATTATCCCAAGCCCTTTGAGCTGGAGGCGGTGACCATTGATCTTGGGTTTCCAAACATGGATTTTTCCCCGGTGGAAAAGCTCTGCGAGGAATTAAATGTCCCCTTCACCATCGTTCCCACCCAGATTCAGACCATTATTTTTGACTATCGGAAGGAGAAGAACCCCTGTTCCATGTGCGCAAAGATGCGCCGGGGGGCGCTGAACGAGGCGATCAAACAACGGGGAATCTCTAAAATCGCTCTGGGACACCACTATGATGATGCTGTGGAGACCTTCCTGATGAGTCTGATCTACGAGGGGCGGATCAGCTGTTTTCAGCCGGTGACCAATCTGGACAGAACCGGTGTAATCCAGATTCGGCCCATGCTTTATATTGAAGAGCGGGATATCCGCAGCTTTGCAAAGCGTATGGAACTGCCGGTGGTGGAGAATGAATGTCCTGCTGACAAGAATACAAAGCGGGAGGAGATCAAAGCACTGATTAAAGAGCTGTCGGCCACATACCCGGGACTTAAAAACAATGTCTTTGGAGCCATGCAGCGTTATCCCCTTGCGGAGTGGGGGGTAACCCCTCACAAACGAAGCAGATCTGCTGAAAATGAAAAGGAAAATCAGTTGTAATTTGCCCTGTGCTGTGATATTTTTAATGTAAGCAGTTCGGAGAAATTGGAGGAAAGAGGTATGGAAAACAAAAAACGTGACAGTTTTCGCTCCAAATGGGGATTTATACTGGCCTGTATTGGTTCTGCCGTAGGTATGGGTAACATCTGGATGTTCCCCACAAGAGTGTCCATGTATGGAGGCGGCTCCTTTATTATCCCTTATTTTATTTTTGTTGTGCTGATCGGTGCGACCGGTGTGATCGGTGAGATGAGCTTCGGGCGGGCGACCCGTCTGGGGCCAATCGGCAGCTTTGGCACTGCATGTGAAACAAAGGGGAAGGGAAAGCTGGGACAGGTGATTGGCCTGATTCCCACCCTGGGATCTCTGGCGCTGGCCATTGGATATACGGTGGTTATGGGCTGGATCCTGAAATATACCGCAGGAACCTTCACAGGCGCTACCCTTGCAGCTGAAGATGTTTCCGGTTTTGATGCAGCTTTTGGAGAAATGGCCTCTGCCTATGGAAACAATCTCTGGCAGGTGCTCGCCTTGGTTCTGGCCATTGGCATTCTTATGTTCGGCGTTGGTAAGGGGATCGAGAAGGCGAATAAGATCATGATGCCCCTGTTCTTCTTCATGTTTGTGGGCCTGGGGATCTATATTGCATTCCAGAATGGTGCAGTGGACGGATATAAATACATATTCCGGGTGGATCCGGAGGCTCTGAAGAATCCCATGACATGGCTTTATGCACTGGGACAGGCATTTTTCTCCCTGTCTGTTGCCGGAAACGGTACTTTGATTTACGGTTCCTACCTCTCCGATGAGGAGGACATCCCAAAATCTGCCCGGAATGTGGCCTTCTTTGATACACTGGCCGCATTGCTGGCTGCCTTTGTAATTATTCCCGCCATGGCAACGGCCGGCTCTCAGCTGGATCATGGCGGCCCGGGACTGATGTTTATTTTCCTGCCCAACCTGTTTCGCTCCATGCCCGGCGGCAGGGTGATTGCCGTTGTGTTCTTTGTGGCAGTTCTGTTTGCAGGGCTCACCTCGCTGATCAATCTTTATGAGGCACCCATTGCTACCTTGCAGGAGAAGTTCCACATGGGGAGAATCCCCGCCTGCGGTGTTATTGGCGTTCTGGGGCTGGGGGTGTCCATCTGCATTCAGGGAATCGTATCCGATTGGATGGACGTGGTGTCCATTTATATCTGCCCTCTGGGTGCCGGTCTGGCAGGCGTTATGTTTTGCTGGGTGTTGGGAAAGAAATATGTGGAGAATGCCGTGAACCGGGGCCGCACAAAGCC
>CAZFGL010000215.1:0-2265 GCA_964518645.1 uncultured Oscillospiraceae bacterium
AGGTAACCCCCATATAAAGCCCACACCCGCCCATGTTCTTTTGAACATGGGCGGGTGTTATAATTGTATCAATTATTTTATTGCATGATCCATTCAGCAATATACTGCCTTGCCATATCTGCGCCATGCTTTTCCTCATGAAGCAGATCATGTCTTGCCCCGGGGAAGAGCTTGAGCGTCACATGCTCCATTCCGGCATGCTTCATCCGGCTGTAGATTGTCCGGACACCTTTTCCGCCGTCCCCCACGGGGTCATCCTCTCCGGAAATAAGAAGAATCGGCAGACCGGTATCCCATGTCTCATATGCGCCGGCACCGCCGGTGCGTCTCATGGACCCCAGCAAATCCCGGAACAGTCCCCCGGAAATATCTTTTCGCACCAGCGGATCTGCCAGATACCTGTCCAGTTCGGTCTCATCTGCGCATAGCCAGTCGGCAGAAGTACGGTTTGGCTTGAATTTCTGATTATACGTCCCGAAGGAAAGCTGCCGTACCAGATCCGTTGTCTGATCAAACCTGGCTTTTTTGATTTGTCCCTTTACGATCCCCATGATTATGGAAAGCAGCCATCCCGGCTGATGACCGGTTCCCATGATGATCGCCCCGGCAAGCTCTCCCTTGCCGGAATATCTGGTCAGATAGTCCCGAAGCAGGAAGGAACCCAGCGAAAACCCCAGCATATAATGGGGCGTTCCCGGGAATCTCTGTTCCAGCAGTTCCCAGAACATCCGCATATCCTCCACAGTTGCCGTCCAACCGTCTTCACCAAAGGACGCCACCTCCGGATTTCCGGAATTCTTTCCGTGACCACGAAGATCAAAACCTGTCACCGCAATTCCCATATTTCCCAGGAATTCTGCAACTCCTTCGTACCGGCCCATATGCTCCGTCATGCCGTGGGTGATCTGGAGCACACCTTTCACATCTGCCTCCGGCATCCACAGACGGGCATGCAGAACCGCTCCCTTATATCCCGTAAATTCAAATATCTCCGCTTTCATGGGGCCATCCTCCCTTTGTGTCTTGATTCTTATTTTATCACATTCCTTGTCCACGGAAAAGACTTTTCTGCATCCACGCCAGAAGGGTTCCCTGCACCCAAAAGTTAATTTCCTGCTGATTTATCAATTTCTTGAATTCTCCGGTAAGACATGGTACCATAGGCACACAAGAGGTGATTCAGATGAAAAAGACCATACACATCTGCCCAATCAAGGGGTTATATCTCAAGGCCACCGAGATGGATAACCGTTCCGGTGTCGTCGCGGTGCTTTGTACCACGGGCAGTATCAATGCTTCAAAACTGGCGGGCATTCAGTATCTCCACGTTTCTTTCGCCGACGTTACAGATTCCACAAGACCGGATGCATTCCGGCTCGAACACGCAAGACAGATCCGGGCTTTTCTGGACAATCACAGAGATGCTGCGGATATATACTTCTGCTGTGACAGCGGAGAAAGCCGCAGTACAGCGCTTGCAGCAGCCTGGATGCACTACACCAACCAGGATGAAATGAAAATTTGGAAAAACATCCGGTATCACCCCAACGAACTGGTGTATTACCTCCAGTCAATGGCCTGCGATTTGGACATAACAAGAGATGACGCACGGGAACTTGCGGAATATAACCGCATGCTCTTTCATAAAGCAATTGCAAAACAGGGCAGATAATACCTCCAATTACAAGTAGATGTTTTCCAGAATGGAATAGAGCTGGTTTGCGTTATAGCGGCGGTTATCTGTGCCCCGCCGGTAAGGCCGTGTATTCTTTCGCAGATTACGCATACTGTCTGCTTTCTGTTTGGCTTTCACTTGCTGCCGTCTGCGATAAATATCGTGCTGGACGATATAGTCCAGATAGCCTACAATCGTCTTGCTGCGAGTGGCCTGGGAGTGGTATCCCGGGACAATGCTTGGGATCGCTTCGTCCTTGTGATATGTATTCCTGTGATAGAGGAAGAGCTTGTTTGCCTTGCCGTTGACGATGATCCGCCACTTGCTTCTGGGAGCGAGGACATGGAACTGGCCATCTTCCAACCAGCAGGAAATGCCGTTTTCCTGGCAGAACTGATTGACGGCCTTTTGCTCTTTTCGGAGCCTCATGCCGACGAGGGAGCAGCAGTTACACATACGATAACCGGCCGCACGGGCTTCTTCCTGGGTGGCAAACTGCTTTTTATACTCTTTGCGAATGCGACGGGCGATCTTGCAGTGAGGAAGGTGGAATACTTTCTCATTGCTTTTTGTGCTGTAAAATACCACGA
>CAZFGL010000216.1:0-2225 GCA_964518645.1 uncultured Oscillospiraceae bacterium
CATTCCTTTACGGTAAATTTCCTGATGCTTAAAGAATGTCCGCGCCCACGGCACGTTCCACGGCGCTTTGCAGGGCACTGGAGCCCAGACCGAGAGAGCCGGATTTGCCGGGGATCAGGATGATTGCGGGGGTGACAGAGTCCTTATAACGGTCTATGTCGGTGGAAAGCTGGCTGGCCAGCTGTTCGGTGATATAGATGACTGCATAGTCATTGCGGGCCAGACGATGGAGGGTGCGGCGGGATTCAGACAGTTCCTCAGAAGAGAAGGTCTCCAGTCCCAGCGCACGAAAACCAAGCACGCTGTCCCGGTCGCCCATGACTGCAATTTTATACATAAGCGTCACGCAGCCTTTCTCGAATGGATTGAGTGGGAACGCCGGAGAGCCGTCCGGAGAGAATGATCCGTGCGGCAGTGATCTCGTTTTCCCGTGCGGCGGCATAGGCCACCAGCACAGCATCCCCAAAGGGGATCATCTGGCTTTCCTGAAGATACCGGTTCAGAGCGTTGTCGCAGGCCTTTTCAAATTCGGTCTGACGGCCGCCCTTTGCAGCGGCGGTTCCCTTTTCTGCGGCATCCTGAAGGGGGCCGAAAAAGACCTGCTCCAGAGGGGTGCCGTCTGCCACGGCCCGAATCAGTGTATCCGGCGGGGTGTTGCCCCCGTCTACAAGTACGGTGCGGAGAAAATCTGCACCCTTGTCCATACGCATGACCCGAACCATGGATTTTAGGTTTGCGGTATCAATCATGAGCCGGACATAAACCTGTAAAAAGCTGCTGCGGGAGGCCTCTGCCAATCCGGTCAGCTCCTGATAATAGCACTGGTCCAGATAAAAATCGCATTTCTGCGGATCTCCCGTAGCGGCCAGCTTATCAGCTGCGGTCTTCATGGCCTCTCCAAGCAGGTCGGGCAGGGGAGAGTAATCTCCCTGACGAACCGCAGTCAGCATGGTCTCGGCGGGAACACGTCCGGCGTCGATCAGAAGCCGGGCAGCGTCCTGACCGGAAGATGCGCATTTGATCAGTGCTTTTGCGTTGTGATAGTCGTATTTTACACGAAATACATCCACGATCTGGGGATTGGGAGAGGATTCGGCAAGCTCGTGGAAGGTCTCCTCCCGTGCCTCTGCCAGTGCCTTCTCCAGATTTGCGGCGGAGAGGGGCTCCTGGATCCCGTAGCCGCATTCCGCAAGGATCTTTGCGGCCTCCTCGTTGGTGCGGACATCCAGCATCCGTTCCATCCGTTCCCGGGTAAGCAGCCGGTTTTCAAGACTCCTGACCCACGTGGATATATACATATAATCTGTGTCTTTTAATCGTTTAGACAAGGCCCATCCTCCTTAGTGATGTGGTGGTATGGGACTGGGGTCAATCGAAGAGAATGGCCGCAACTTCACCGGCCATCTGCTGCCGGAGCATCCGGACAATGGTGGCGAAGGTGCAGTTGTTCTCAACGTTCCCATCCTGAATATAGAGTCCTCCCTCGAAGTCACGGGACTCCAGAGAAAGGGTCAGCTGTCCGGTGCGGCCCATGGCCTCCAGTTTTTCGTTGGCGGCGATGACCACCTTTTTCCCGTAAAGGGGGCGATCCTTCACGCTGAACACCAGAGTCTCCCGGCCGGTGGAGGCACCGGAGACTGCCAGATTCACCAGCAGAGCGGTGTATTCCTCTTCGGGGAGTGTGGTCAGCTTTGTCATGGCTGCTGCAAAGGCCTCGTCCAGCATCTCCTGTTTTGCTGCAAGCTTCAGCTTCCGTGCTTCCAGTTGGGCAACACCGGCCATACGCTCTACATGGTACTGGGCGTCGGCCTTGCCCTTTTCCAGGGTGCTGTTATAGTCCGCAAGCGCCTTTGCTTCATACTCGCCGGTGATGCGGGCGGCTTCGGCCTGGGCGTTTTCCAGGATCGTCTGTGCCTCCTGCTGTGCGTCAGTGGCAATACGCTGGGTGATTTTTTCGATTCCGTTCATAGGGTGCTTCCCACCTTTCCTTCTCAGTGATGGCGCCGATTAAAGGGCGTTCATCAGCAGCAGGATGGTGGCCAGCAGGGAAAGAATGGCGTAGAACTCAACGATACCGCAGAGGATGATGCCCTTGGTGGCCTCGGCGGGACGCTTTGCCACAATGTTGATGGAAGCAGCAGCCACACGGCCCTGGGCTATTGCGGACAGCCAGCCGCCCAGCGCGATGGGCAGGCAGGACACCAGAATGGCCAGGCCCTGAGCAG
>CAZFGL010000217.1:0-2213 GCA_964518645.1 uncultured Oscillospiraceae bacterium
CTTGAGTTTCTGGTAGAACGCTGGGAAGACCAGCGTGAGATCAAAAATCTCATGGGCAAGTATGTGAACTGCCTGCTGCTGAACCGGCAGGGAGAAATTTTCGAAAAGTTTTTTTGCGGCAGCAAGGATGTGTGCCTGACCTTTAACGACGGAAGCTATGTAGGCCCCGACGCAGTAAAGGGATATTTCGAGGCAGTGGTGGAGCGGAACAAGCTTTCTGCATCCCTGCTTCAGAAGCGCCTGCCTGAGAAACTGGGAGGCAAGAGCGAAGAAGAGATCTACGGCATCGGCCCCTTCCAGGTGAAGCCCCTGACCGCCCCTGTGGTAGAGGTGGCAGAGGACGGGGAGACTGCAAAGGGGCTCTGGTTCTGCCTGGGATGCAGTGCTGAGGTGACTACACGAGGCCCTGAAGCCAACTGGACCTGGGGCTATTTCGCAGGAGATTTTGTGTACGAGAATGACCAGTGGAAGATCTGGCATTTGCAGTATCTCAACGATGTGGATTCCCTCTGTGGCCAGAGCTGGGGCAAGGCAGTGACTGCTTACCCGGAACTGGAGGCATTTGCGCCCCTGAAGGATTTTGCTTATCCTGCCTACACCGTGCAGGAGACCGTCCGGGAGCTGTACCGGGTGGATCGGCCTCTGACCGCCGCCCCCAGAATTCCGGAGCCTTACAGAACCTTCTCTGAAACATTCTCTTACGGAAGGGAGGCTGTCTGATGAAAGCACCCAAGTATACAGATCTTGAAATGATGCAGCGGGTATGGGACGTGGAAGAGGTCAAGAAGCTCTGCCACAAGCGCTGCTATTATGTGGCCAATGACTGGCGTGCAGAGGAGCTGGATCAGCTCTGGGTCACCGGTGAGGAAGCCCAAAAGACCGCCTCCTTCGGCCGTAACTGGGGCTACTATGTGGGCATGGATGCGATCCGTGGCTATTATGTAAACCAGCACCGGGAAAAGGTGGATGCCATCCCCGGAGAGAGCTATGGCGACGGCTGCCTGTTCCATCATCCCGCTTCCACCGGCCTTGTGTATGAGGCCTATGACGGTAAAACCGCAAGAGGTCTCTGGTACTGCATCTCTCAGGAGACCCTGCCCACATCCAATACCGAGGCAGATGCCAGATGGTACATGGAGAAGCTGGCCATCGACTTCCTGAAGGAGGACGGCCAGTGGAAGATCTGGCATGTGGTGGTGGCAACGGACCTTCAGAGCGAAGCCGGTGCCAACTACATGGAGCAGAAGGTGGATCTGCCGGATCAGGAGAACATGGCCTGGGTGGAGTTCGGAACCCCCAATCTGCCCATGCGTACCCATAACGAGCGGTATAACTGGCTGGATAACTATCCCGCACCGCCCACCCCGTATATGACCTTTGACGAAGACAACAGCTATGGCCCCGAGGGGCATCCGGACTACTGTGAGGAGGAATAATCATGAGAAAAAAGCATCTTGACCTCCATCAGCGGGTTCTGAATGCCGCCGCCAGCCAGGAGGTGGAAAACGTTAAGGCGCAGCATACCTATCTCCACGGCCGTGCTGATGCATCAGGGGAGTGGGGCCAGATCTGGTCTCAGGATGACTGGTGTTCCTGGGGACACATCTTTGGCCGTATGCGTGGCTGGGAGCAGGTGTGGAAGGGGTCTGTGACCCAGTATGATACGCTGGCCATGCAGAACCTGCTGAACGTGCAGAAGATCTATCCGGAGCTGGGTGGTCACGACCCCCGTCCCCTGATGGAGGCATCTGTCCATACCCTGTTTACGGACATTATTGAGGTAGCTGATGACGGCAAGTCCGCCCGGGGCAGCTTTATTACCCCCGGTGTGATCTTCTGCCGGCTCAACCGGCACGAGTATCCCTACTGCAACGTGCTCTGGGAGCGGTACGGTTCCGATTTTGTGCTGGAAAAGGGGAAATGGCTCTATCTCCACGAGCAGGTTTGCCCGGACATTATGGGCAAACTGGACATGACCAACTTCGCTCATGACGATTTTGAGCGGCTCACCGCACCGGAGGAGAAGGGCATTGGCCCTGTCACCCTGGGTGAGGATCCGGATGTGACCGATCCCGGCCCCCTGCACCTGCCCTATTCGGTGATTATGCCCCCTCAGAATACGGTGCCCTGGCCGGAGCCCTACAAGACCCTGGACAACGAGAATTCCTACACCCCGGTGAAAACCTGGGCTGAGCTTCAGGCTGAAAAGTAAA
>CAZFGL010000218.1:0-2176 GCA_964518645.1 uncultured Oscillospiraceae bacterium
ATGTCAGGCGGGGAACCGAGCAGCATTAAGTGGATCTTTTCGTGTGCCGCGGGTTCGCCGTTTCCGAGCTGGCTGTATAGGTAACGGTTATGGTTTCGTATTCGAAGGTGGGTGTGCGGTCTTGTCATGGGCCGAATGTTTTGTTATGGGAGGGAGAAAGCATGTATCAGGCTCTGTATCGGAAGTACCGGCCTCAGACATTTGATGATGTGGTGGGGCAGAGTGCAGTAACGACCACACTGAAAAATCAGCTGATTACCGGTAAGCTCAGTCATGCTTATCTCTTTACCGGTTCCCACGGTACCGGCAAAACCACCTGTGCAAAGATTATGGC
Organism: uncultured Oscillospiraceae bacterium; assembly: GCA_964518645.1. GTDB lineage: Bacteria > Bacillota > Clostridia > Oscillospirales > Oscillospiraceae > HGM13006. Next base: position 335 of record CAZFGL010000218.1, read on the forward strand.
CAAGGCGGTCAACTGCGAAAATCCTGTGGACGGCAATCCCTGCAACTGCTGTGGGGCTTGCCGGGGCATTGACGCAGGCAATATTCTGGATGTTCAGGAGATCGACGCTGCCTCCAACAACGGCGTTGATAATGTGCGAACCATCCGGGACGATGCGGTTTATCCCCCTGCTGAGGTAAAAAAGCGGGTCTATATTATTGACGAGGTACACATGCTCTCCACACAGGCCTTCAATGCCCTGCTGAAAACCATTGAGGAGCCACCGGAACATCTGATGTTTATTCTGGCTACCACGGAGCTTAATAAAGTTCCTGCCACCATTCTGTCCCGTTGTCAGCGGTTCGCATTTCGCCGGCCTACGGCGGAGGACATTACGGGACGTATCAACTATGTGGCCTATCAGGAGGGAATTCAGATCACCTCTGATGCATCGGAACTGCTGGGGCGGCTGGCCGGAGGCGCATTCCGTGACGGACTGAGCCTGCTGGATCAGTGTGCCAGTGCCGTGGTGGGACAGCTGGATGTGGAGGGGGTATACAGAACCCTTGGTCTGGCAGGACAGCAGCAGACCGGACAGATGATGCGGGCCATCGGAGAAAAGGACACGGGAAAGGCTCTGCGGCTGTTTTCCGACCTCTATGCAGAGGGTAAGGATGCCTCCGCAATGCTGAACGAGCTGTCTACGCTGGCACGGGATATGCTGGTGGTAAAGACTGCCCCCAAATCAGGCCTTGGAATGATATCCAGCACCTGTACCGTTCAGGAGCTTCGGGAACTGTCCCCACTGTTTACCCCGGAGGAACTGCTGCGGTGCGTGGATCTCCTTCAGGCTACCATCGGCGGTTTTAAAACAAGCGTCAATGAGCGGGTGGACGGGGAACTGTGCCTGATCCATCTGTGTCAGCCGGAGCTGAGTATTTCCCCCAGAGACCTTTCTGCCCGGATCTCCCGGGTGGAGGAAAATCTGATGGAACGGCTGCTTGAACTGGAGCAGAAGGTGAAAAGCGGCAAATTTGTCACCCAGCTTCCGGAGGAGCATGGGGAGGAAGAAGCCCCGCCCCCGTGGGATGACGGGGATGCACCCCCGCTGGAGGAGCCGGAGCAGCCTGAGCCTGTCCCGGAGGAAACCGGGGAATCTGACGAGCTGTGGCGGAAGATCCGGGAGCGTACCGTTCCCGATGTGAGCGCCTTGAGCCGTTCTTTTCTGGAACGGGCGGGAGGAAAAATTCAGGGAGATCTGCTGACGGTGATCCCGGGGTGCCCGCTGGATCTGGAGATGCTCAAACGGGATAAGGAGATCGTGGAGCTACTGAGGAAAAAGGCACAGCTGGTGCTCCAGCGTCCTGTTCGGGTTCGTCTTGGAAATGAGTTCTCAGAGTCTGCGGCAAACGACAATATGCAGGACCTGGCGGAGCTGTCCAAGCTGTATGATTGTGTTAATTTAAAAAATTAAAATAGATATGACCGAAAGTGAGGCAAATTGTTATGGCAAAAGGTTATCGCGGTGGCAGCCCCATGGGAGGCGCCAATATGGCAAATATGATGAAGCAGGCACAGCGTATGCAGCAGCAGATGCTGCAGATGCAGCAGGAGCTGGAGGAAAAGGAGTACGAGGCAACCGCCGGCGGCGGTGTTGTGAAGGCTGTGCTCAACGGCAAAAAGCAGCTTAAGTCTGTGACCATTGATCCGGAAGCTGTAGATCCCGAGGACGTGGAAATGCTGGAGGATATGGTCGTGGCAGCTGTTAACGAGGCTCTGCGCAAGGCAGAGGAGGATGCAAACAACTCCATGGGCAAGCTTACCGGCGGCATGAATCTGGGCGGTCTGGGCGGCCTGCTGTAA
>CAZFGL010000219.1:0-2155 GCA_964518645.1 uncultured Oscillospiraceae bacterium
TAGCCAGGGTGACCTCCAGGGTCTTGTCGTCGATGGCGTGAACGTTCAGCTCAGCGCCTTCAACAGGCTCCTCAGCCCATACGTCGTTGTAGCCGTCAACAACCTCGAACATGTAGCCGTAGTCAGCAGCCAGCTCCACGGAAGCAGCGCGCTTCCATGCGAACTCGAAGTCGCCAGCGGTTACAGCCTGGCCGTCGGACCACTTCAGGCCGTCACGGAGGGTGTAGGTGTAGGTAACGGTGCCGTCCTCGTTGGTAACGCCCTCTACCAGTTCGGTAGCAGCGTCAGCAACGATCTGCAGGTTGCCGTTCTCGTCCTGAGCCCACTTTGCAAGACCGGAGAACAGATGTGCCAGCATGGTAGCGCCATCTACTGCGGAGTTGAGAGCGGGATCCAGGGTGTCGGGCTCGGAAGCCAGGCAGACAGGCAGAACACTGCCGGTAGCTGCTGCTGCAGTAGCTTCAGAACCAGTGGCCTCAGCGGGAGCGCTGGATGCTGCGTCGCTTCCGCATGCAGCGAGACCCAGAACCATAGCCATGGCCAGAAGGAGTGCTAAAAACTTCTTCATGATTGTTTTCGTCCTTTCAAACATTTTATTTACAATATGCTTTTTGCACACATATTGACAAAGGATTCATATTCCTGCTTCCACCCAGGTGGTGGGAGCAGGACATTTTACATGAAAAATGGGACTTAGCCCAGTTCGTTTACCCGGTGGCAGGCAACGAAATGGCCCTTGGAAACTTCCTTGAACTCAGGCATGGAGGCTGCGCACTGCTCTGTTGCATGGGGGCAACGGGTACGGAAGGGGCAGCCGGAGGGTGCATTCAGGGGAGAGGGAATGTCGCCGGTAAGCACAATACGCTTATTGGCACGGGCGATCTGGGGATCGGGGATGGGAACTGCGGACAGCAGGCTCTGGGAGTAGGGATGGAGGGGATGATCGTAGATCTCCGCTGCATCAGCCAGCTCTACCATTTTACCCAGATACATGACTGCAATACGGTCGGAAATATGCCGAACCACCAGCAGGTCATGGGCGATGAACAGATAGGTCAGGCCCAGCTTCTCCTGAAGCTCATCAAACATGTTGATGACCTGTGCCTGAATGGAAACGTCCAGTGCGGAGACAGGCTCGTCACAGACGATGAAGTCCGGGTTGACTGCCAGAGCACGGGCGATGCCGATACGCTGACGCTGACCGCCGGAGAACTCGTGGGCATAACGGGATGCATGCTCACTGTTCAGACCTACATGACCCATCAGCTCCAGGATACGATCCTGACGCTCCTGCTTGGAGGAGTAGAGCTTGTGGATATCCAGAGGCTCACCGATAATGTCCGCAACGGTCATACGGGGGTCCAGGGAAGAATAGGGATCCTGGAATACCATGGTTGCCTTTTTGCGGAACTGGGCGATGTCCTGCTTGGTCTTGATCTGCTTGCCGTCGTACCAGATCTCACCGGCAGTGGGCTTGTACAGATGGAGCAGGGTACGGCCAACGGTGGTCTTACCACAGCCGGACTCGCCAACCAGACCCAGGGTTTCGCCTTTATTAATAGAGAAGGTCACGCCGTCAACGGCCTTCAGGGGCTTGCTCTTGAGCACACCCATGTTAATGTTGAAGTACTGCTTCAGGTCTTTTACCTCAATCAGAGGACGATTTGCAGAATCACTCATTGGGCGTTTCCTCCTTTCCGTTGGTTTCAGGGACAATGGAGCCATCATCCAGACCCTTCTTGACGTTCATCCAGCATGCAGCCTGATGGGAGTCGTTGATCTGCATCCGCTGGCAGCGCTCCCGAAGACAGATCTTCATTGCCGCATCACAACGGGGGGCAAAGGGACAGCCTGCGGGCATGTTCAGAAGGTCGATGGGGGTACCGGTAATGGGCTGGAGCCGGGTACCGGCGCTGGTAACCGAGGGGATGGAACGCATCAGGCCCTTGGTATATTCGTGGCAGGGGTTGTAGAAGATCTCGTCTGCGGTGCCCTGCTCACAGATAGAGCCGGCATACATAACGATCACTTCGTCGCACATCTGTGCAACAACACCCAGGTCATGGGTAATCATAATAATTGCCATGCCCAGTTCTTCCTGCAGGGACTTCATCAGCTCAAGGATCTGAGCCTGAATGGTTACGTCCAGTGCAGT
>CAZFGL010000220.1:0-2117 GCA_964518645.1 uncultured Oscillospiraceae bacterium
GGTGATAAAGGTCACATCAGGAGAGAGCTTTGTCCTCAGTTGGGGATAGCGCACATGAAGCCGGTCGTTTGTGTTGCAGATGGCACGAACGATGGCCCGGACAATCAGCTGTAAGTAATCCAGATTCCGGTTTTCCCGGGTGATCACCTTTTCCCAGTCCCACTGGTCTACATAGATGGAGTGCACATTGTCCAGATCCTCATCCCGGCGAATTGCGTTCATGTCCGTGTAGAGGCCGTTGCCCACGCTGAAGTTATACCGTTTCAGAGCAAGCCGTTTCCATTTTGCCAGAGAATGTACCACCTGTGCAGAAGCCCCCACTGCGGGAACGTCAAAGGAAACAGGACGCTCATAGCCATTCAGGTTATCGTTCAGGCCGGACTGCTCCGTTACGAACAGCGGGGCGGAAACACGCTTCAGATTTAAAGCACTGGCAAACTCGTCCTGAAAGGTTTCTTTAATATATGCAATCGCCCGCTGGGTATCATATGCGTCCAGAATGGGATGGTACCCCTGGGGAATGATGATTTTATTCATGTTTACACCGTCTTTCTATTTTTCAACATGTTATATATTGTACCTTGTTTTTGCAAAAAATCAACTGATTCTTTAGTATGATAGATAAATAAACACTCCGGGCGCTTTATCTGATTCTATCGTACTGCGGAAGCACCAGTGCAGAACCGACAGTATGAGTTTTGGAACATGACGTAGCGGAGATGGCAAAGTGGAAGAAAGTGTGTCCGAGGATATTGACGCTCAGAACGAAAGTAGATATAATGAAGAGGGAGGTGGCGACTATGTCAGAACAGATGAGTTTAGAAGATTACAAGCAGAAAGTCAGAGAATGCCTGATGATGAATCCATATCGTACCACAGAGGGAGCCGAGAAGTTGATGAAGCTCTACGAGGACGACTTTCCCGAATTCTTGGTGGACAAGTGGTCGCCGTCTGCGGTGGCGGCGGCGCTGATAATGGGTTACTAAATCTTTCTGCAAAAGGAAACCAATTCAATATTTACGAAGTTGTCAACGATGCGTTGTTCCATGATTGTTTTGAGATTGCAAGAAATAGTTCGATGAGTATTGAGGGGCTATTAGCCTGCTCCACAATGATATGAGGTAAAGGAATATGAACAAAAAGGTTATAAAAACACTGGTTATTGTGCTGGCACTCTGTGTCTGCGTTGGTGCGGTCGCTGTCCTGCTGTGGAATCAGTTTAATCCCAATGCAGAGGGAAGCACCGATCAGCTTCAGATCACCATCGAGGACACCGGAATATACACACAAGGGGACATTGAGAATGCATGTGCCACCATTCGTGAGGAATTCAAAGGCTACAGATATTGCAGCCTGTATCAGCTGCAGTACAGCGACGCCGAATGTCTTCCTGTTGCTGAGAGCTACGCCCAGCACCATGGTCTGGAGTCTCAAAATGTGCTTGTGATTCGCGGCGAATTGGAATCCGGGAAACAGCAGTTGAAAAAGCCCTATATTTTGTCCAATACAAGGATAGACGATTTCATATGGGTACTGACAAAGGATGCCGGTGACTCATGGAATATCGTTGATGCTTATTCTTCTTAAATCATAAATCAGATCCCCGTTTCCTCCTGATGAAGGAAACGGGGATCTTTATATCATTACTATTATTCGATTTCCACGATCAGATCCTCACCAAGCACATCCACGGTCATGGTGCTGCCCGCCGGGACATCCCCCCGCAGGATCTTTTTCGCAATCAGCGTCTCCACGGTATGCTGGACATATCTTCTCAGGGGACGTGCGCCATAGAGGGGATCGTAGGCGGCATCAATGATAAATGCCTTGGCAGCATCCGTTACATGGCAGGAAAGCTGCTGATCCTCCAGACGACGGTTCAGATCCTGAAGCTGGAGATCAATGATGCCGGTAATATTCTCACGGGTAAGGGGCTTATAGAACACGATCTCATCCAGCCGGTTCAGGAATTCAGGACGGAAGCTCTTTTTCAGCAGGGCATTCACGGAATTCTTTGCCTCCTCGGTAATGGAACCGTCTGCATCAATGCCGTCCAGCAGATAGGAGGAACCCAGATTGGAGGTGAGAATAATAATTGTGTTCTTAAAGTCCACGGT
>CAZFGL010000221.1:0-2102 GCA_964518645.1 uncultured Oscillospiraceae bacterium
TCAATGATGTCGTTCCTGATTTTCAGATAGATCTTCATGATGTCGCCGCACTTGGCGTTTCCCACCTCGCCAATGCCGTCGGCATCCTCGAGATGCCCGAGATTTCTGGGATTCCGGAAATGATCCATGACAGTATCGCTGTACAGTGCCATACAAAACACCTCACTTAATTACAAATTCTTTTTTGCCGCTGACCATATCCCGCCAGATGGGGGAGATGCTCCGGAGATAGGAGACTACCTCAGTAACGGACTGAATGATATATGCCACCTCGTCCATGGTGTTCTCGTGGGTCAGGGTGAGCCGGAGAGAGCCGTGGGCGATCTCGTGGGGACGGCCCAGTGCCAGAAGTACATGACTGGGATCCAGAGAGCCGGAGGTGCAGGCGGAACCGGAAGAGGCGCTGATACCTCTGTCGTCCAGCAGCAGAAGCAGAGACTCTCCCTCAATGCCCTCAAAGCAGAAGTTTACGTTTCCGGGAAGCCGGCTTTCCGGGTCTCCATTCAGAAGCGAATGGGGGATCCGGGAGAGCCCCTGAATCAGGGCATCCCGCAGAGCAGTCACATGGGCTGCATTTTCCTCCATGGCGGTGACGGCTTCCTTCAGAGCCACGGCGGAAGCGGCAATGGCAGGGACGTTTTCCGTGCCGGCACGCTTACTACGCTCCTGTGCACCGCCGTAAATCAGCGAGGTGAGACGAATGCCCTTTCTTACATAGAGCGCACCCACCCCCTTGGGGCCGTGGAACTTGTGGGCGGACAGGGAAAGCATGTCAATGTTCTGGGCCTGAACATTGATGGGGACATGTCCCACTGCCTGAACTGCATCGGTGTGGAAGAGGACACCCTTTTCCCGGCAGATCTGACCAATCTCTGCAATGGGCTGAATGGTGCCGATTTCGTTGTTGGCGTACATCACGGAGACCAGACAGGTTTCCGGCCGAATGGCCTCGGCCACCTGCTGGGGGGTAACCAGACCGTTTTCATGTACATCCAGCAGCGTGATCTCAAAGCCCTGCTGTTTCAGTGCATCCAGGGTGTGGAGCACTGCATGATGCTCAAATGCTGTGGAGACAATATGCTTTTTCCCGGCTTTTTCGCCCAGCCGGGCGGCAGTAAGAATTGCCTGATTGTCCGCTTCGCTGCCGCCGGAGGTAAAGGTGATCTCCCGGGCGGTGCAGCCCAGACACCGGCGAAGGTCTCACGGGCTTCCTGCAAAACCTCGGCAGCCTGCTGTCCGGCGGTATGAAGGCTGGACGGGTTTCCATAAACTGCGCTCATGAGACGGATCTGGGTCTCTATGGCGGTACGGCTCATTTTTGTGGTGGCCGCATTGTCGGCATAAACCTGCATGGTATCAACTCCTTTTTGGAAAGATGAAAAGGGGGCTCAGACAGCGGCAAAGCCCCGCTCAAGGTCTGCGATAATATCGTCAATATGTTCTGTGCCAATGGAAAGGCGGATGGTGTTGGGGTAGATCTCCTGTTCCAGCAGCTCCTCCGGGGAGAGCTGGGAATGGGTGGTGGTGGCAGGGTGAATGACCAGGCTCTTGACGTCTGCCACGTTTGCCAGAAGGGAGAAGATCTGGAGATTGTCAATGAACCGGTGTGCCTCCTCTGCGCCACCCTTGATCCGGAATGTGAAGATGGATGCGCCACCGTTGGGGAAATACTTCTCATACAGGGCGTGATCCGGATGCTGGGGCAGGGAGGGGTGATTCACCTGCTCCACCAGAGGATGGGCGGACAGATATTCCACCACCTTTTTGGTGTTCTCTGCATGACGCTCCAGCCGGAGGGAGAGGGTCTCGGTTCCCTGAAGCAGCAGGAAGGCGGCGAAGGGAGAGATGCTTGCGCCGGTATCCCGGAGCAGGATCGCGCGGATGTATGTCACGAAGGCGGCAGGGCCGGCAGCTTCTGTGAAGGTCACACCGTGATAGCTGGGGTTGGGCGCAGCGATGGCCGGGTATTTCCCGGAGGCGCTCCAGTCAAACTTGCCGGAATCCACGATGATTCCGCCCAGGGTGGTGCCGTGGCCGCCGATGAATTTGGTGGCGGAGTGAACCACAATATCTGCGCCATGCTCAATGGGACGGATCAGATA
>CAZFGL010000222.1:0-2089 GCA_964518645.1 uncultured Oscillospiraceae bacterium
CGAGGAAATTTTCAGTTTTGCATTCTCGCTGCCCATCAGGGCAACCAGTTCTTCATTGACGATCTTAACGATCATCTGTGCCGGAGTAAGGCTTTCCAGCACGTCGGTGCCTACGGCACGCTCTGTGACTTTTTTTACAAAGTCTTTAACCACTTTATAGCTTACATCGGCTTCCAGCAGTGCCAGACGAATTTCACGCATGGCCTCCTTCACATCAGCCTCAGTGAGTCTGCCCTTGCTGCGAAGCTTTTTAAAGGAAGCCGCCAGTTTTTCAGTTAATCCTTCAAATGCCATTGGCTCACTCCTCCACGCACGCAAGCACATTGCGAATCTTTTTCGCAATGGCCTTTCCCGCTTCGCCCAGAACCTCCGCCTCACAGGCGGCCTGACGAAGCACGACCTCGGCCTCTTCCATCTGGAGCTGACGGCGAACTGCGCCGATTTTTTCTTCCATCTCCAGAAGCTGTGCCTCAGACCGGACAATATTGTCCCGAACAGCCTGACGACTGATCCCTTCCAGCTCACCGATCTCTCCCAGAGAAAGATCCTGATTAAACCGGAGATCGAAGCACAGGCGCTGCTTTTCTGTCAGCATCTCGCCGTAGGTATCGAACAGGAGGGCCCGGGTCAAAGTACTCAATTCCATTGACTTTTCCTCCCGCCTGTAAAGGTCATAAACTTAACAGACCGTATTGTACACTATTTCCCGCCGGTTGTCAAGCAAAATTCCTTTACATCTTTCACTTTTTTCTTGTTCTTTTCTCCCGGTCATGTTAAACTTATGCAGAGGTGATTTTCCGTGGAACAGGCACTGCAAATACAACATCAAATTCTTGCTCTTCTGGGGGATCACCCTTGGGCCGGGCTGCTTCATGTAAAGGACACGGCAGACTCCACCAACACCCAGCTGAAGCTGCTTGCTGACGCAGGCGCTCCCGTGGGCACCTGTCTGATGGCGCTGGAACAGACCTCCGGCCGGGGACGTCAGGGGCGCAGCTTCTCCTCTCCCAAGGGGCACGGGCTGTATCTGTCCCTGCTTCTCCGCCCGGATTGTCCCCCGGAACAGGCCGGACTGATCACCCCCATGACCGCAGTCGCCGCCTGCGATGCCATTGAGCAAACCAGCCATGTACGCCCTCAGGTAAAATGGGTCAATGATCTGGTGCTGGGCGGAAAGAAGCTGGCGGGGATTCTGGCGGAAATGGACGGAAACTGGGTCTCAAACACTCTGAATTATGTAATCGTAGGCATTGGGATCAACCTGAATCAGCTGGATTTCCCTCAGGAACTCAGCACCATCGCTACCAGTCTCCGACTGGAAACCGGAGAGAAAACTGAGCTGCCCCACCTGGCCGCCCAGTTGATCCGCAGTCTCCACGGGATGTCGCTGGATATAAACAGTGGAAACCGGGCATGGCTTCCCTGTTACCGCTGGGACTGTGTTACCCTTGGGCGGGAGGTGCGCATCATCCGCGGGCCGCACAGCGAAACTGCCTTTGCACAGTCTATCGACGAAAACGGACAGCTGATCGTACAGTATCCCGACGGCCGGATTGAACCTGTTTCCTCCGGCGAGGTCTCTGTCCGTGGACTGTGGGGCTATACCTGATATACAGCTTTTCTTATACACATATACACAATGCAGGCACTTCCCTTTGGAAGCGCCTGCATAATTTTTCTTATTCTTCGTCCGTTTTCCCCCGGAACAGTCCGGCAACCTTTTCCCAGTACCCAAGAATCAGGCATACCGCACCAGCAAAGGCCAGAGATGCACCAACGATTTTCAACACAAAGCTTGCAGTTTTCATGAATTAGCCCTCCTTAGATTTCTTTTACCCGGAACCAGTATCCGTAGCTCTCCTGATAACCCAGCTGCCGATACAACGCTCTTGCACCGTGGTTATCCGCCAGCACCTGAAGATAGGCACTATGGCACCCATTCTCCCTGCCGGCATTCATAATGGCCGTACAGACATCGCCGCCCAGACCACGGCGACGGCAGGCCGCATCTACATAAATATCATAAAGCCCCACATGTCCCCGCTCCATTACTCCGAGACCGCAGGCGATCATCCGACCGTCTTCATAG
>CAZFGL010000223.1:0-2024 GCA_964518645.1 uncultured Oscillospiraceae bacterium
TCACATGGGTGATTACTGGCAGCACTGGCTGGACATGGGTGAGATCATCCCCAACCAGCCCAAGATCTTCAACGTCAACTGGTTCCGTACTGACGATGAGGGCAACTTCATCTGGCCCGGTTTCGGTGACAACCTGCGTGTGCTCGAGTGGATCCTGAAGCGTTGCTTCGACGAGGTGGACGCACAGGAGACCCCCATTGGCTACGAGCCCTATCCCACCGACATCAACCTGGAGGGCACTGACGTCTCTCTTGAGACCCTCACCGACCTGCTCAGCGTAGATAAGGAACTGTGGAAAGAGGACGTTGCCAACATCGAGGAGTTCTACAAGGACTTCGGTGACAAGCTTCCCGCTGCACTGCAGGATGAGCTGAACACCCTCAAAAAGAATCTTGAATAATCTTCCCGCCCCCGATGGTTCTGTCATCGGGGGCATACTTCCATCTCACAGTAAAGGAGTTTCCTATGGCACTCATACATTGTCCCGAATGTGGCAGAGAGATCAGTGATCAGGCTCAGGTCTGTATCCACTGCGGTTTTCCCCTCCCCCCTGCCCAGGATGCCCAAATCTGCATCATCGACGACGTTCCCTTTGACTTTACCGAAATGCTCCGGGTCTATCATAATCGCAGCAGAACCCAGTCTGTCCGGTTCTTCAATCAGGTTATGGAACAGATCGAAGGAACACTGGGAAAGGACAAAACCAAACAGCTGCGGGTATACCTGCTGCACCAGATCACAGATACCGGCTCTGTCCCCGCCCGGATCTGCCGGGCTGAGATTCCGGAACAGAACCCTCGGGACGCACTGACCATCGGGGAGCTGTGGGGGGAACTGGATTCCAGCGGACCACTTTCCTGTCCCCAATGTGGCTCCACGGACGTGGGCAAGCTGGAGGGCGGTGTCAGCGTTCTGTGGAACCTACTGAGCACAGGGGCACCGAAAAACGTCTGTCGCAGCTGTGGCCACAAATTCCGTCCTTAACGCCAAAAATGCAGCTTATTATAGGCAATATTTCAAAAATACGCTGAATTTTTCGTATTATCTTGCATTACAGCGCCGTTTTTGATAGAATAAACTAAAATTTTTGCACATTTAGGAGGATCGCGCATGATTACAGTTTGGAACGAGGGCGGTTATTACCGCTCCGGTACAGCGCTTACCCCGCAGGAGGCCGGAGCACTGGGATATACCCCGGAAACCGGCCGTGAAAAGACCATGGCCTACAGCATCATGTCCGCACACAACACCAGCGGAAATATGCAGCACCTGAAAATGAAATTTGATGCCATGGCCTCCCATGACATCACCTATGTGGGCATCATCCAGACCGCCCGTGCCAGTGGCCTGACGGAATTCCCCCTGCCCTATGTGCTGACCAACTGTCATAACAGTCTTTGCGCCGTAGGTGGAACCATCAACGAGGACGACCATGTATTTGGCCTGTCCGCCGCAAAAAAATACGGCGGAGAATTCGTCCCTGCGCACCAGAGCGTCATCCATTCCTACATGCGTGAGCGGTACGCAGGCTGCGGAAAAATGATTATCGGCTCCGACTCCCACACCCGTTATGGTGCTTACGGCACCATGGCCATTGGTGAGGGTGGTCCGGAACTGGTAAAGCAGCTGCTCGGCCGTACCTATGACATCGACCTGCCCCCTGTCGTAGGCATTTACCTGACCGGTAAGCCCCAGGCCGGCGTAGGTCCTCAGGACGTGGCGCTGAGTATTATTGAAAAAACCTTTGCTGCCGGTACTGTAAAGAACTCTGTCATGGAATTCTTTGGCCCCGGTATTGAGAATCTTGCCATGGACTACCGCAGCGGCATTGATGTCATGACCACGGAGACCTCCTGTCTCTCCTCCATCTGGGAAACCGATGATACCGTCCGGGAATCTCTCACCATCCACGGCAGAGGCGATGAATATCGTCCCATGCATCCCGCAGACGGAGCATACTATGATAAGATCCTTCATGTGGAGCTTGACAAGATTTCCTGTATGATTGCCCTGCCCTTCCATCC
>CAZFGL010000224.1:0-2017 GCA_964518645.1 uncultured Oscillospiraceae bacterium
ACTCACCATCTTTCAAATATTTATATCACCGGTGTGACCGGAAATATATCAATTATGATAATTTTGTGTGGAAATCGTGTATCAATTATCAAGATTTCTCTGCAAAATGTCGTATAAACATACAGCAAAATAATAACATAGCTTTCGCCCTGTGTACAACATTGAATTTAAGTGGTTTCATCGGATTTACTTATGATTGCACCTGTGTTATAATATCCACAAACCGTTATCCCACATGGCTTTTTTCGGAAGGAGAAACTATGACCATTAAACAGCTACATTACTTTATTGCCGTGGCGGAAACCAAAAATTTCACCCACGCCGCACGGAATTATTTCATTGCCCAGACCGCAATGAGCCAGCAGATCAGCGCATTGGAAAAGGAACTGGGTTTCCTGCTCTTTCACCGGACAAACCGGATGGTTGAGCTGACCCCCGCCGGGCAAATTCTATACAAACGGGTACGCCCTCTGGTACTGGATCTGGAGCGTGCCATAGAGAAGGCCTCTGCGGTGGCCGGTGTTCAGGGCCAGATCTTCCGGATCGGCATTTTCGATCAGGCGATCAATCGTTTTCTTGCTCCGGCGCTGAAAGAATTTGCAAAGCAGGAACCGGAGGTGATCCCTCAACTGATCTGTGACAACCAGATCCTGCTGCTGGAATCCCTGACCAACGGGTCGCTGGATGTGGTCATGCTGGGAAAACAGTTCTACCGTCCCCATACCGCATTGGTCGCCACAGAGCTGTTCACTTATCGGGTACTCAATCATGTACTGGCCGTACCGGACAGCCATCCCCTCGCCCAAAGGAACAACCTTTCCTGGAGTGATCTGGACGGTCTTCGCCTGATCGCATACAGTCCCCTGAAGGAGGATCAGCAGGGTGAATCTTTGAAGCGGCTTTTAAAACAGCACAGTGTCAGTGCCTCTATCCGTCTCTCCACCCGGGACATGGCCTCGGCGCTTCTGTATGTGGAAGCCGGTTTGGGCTGCTGCTTGCTCCCCGCAAGAGGGGCAGAACTGGAGAACCCCCAGGTTCGGATGCTGCCCATTGACGAACAGCTCCTCGACACCATGCTTCTGCTGAATCACAAGAACAACGACAGCCATCTGATCGCCCCCTTCACCGCTATCTGCAAACGGGCACTCCACGGAATTACATAATGAATTGGGCGGCATGTACTAAAATACACCGCAAAGCCTTGAAATTGCTTGATTTTGGGATGCGTGAAAGCGGATTTACGCCAAACTTACGCCAAAAATTCAAGCGCATTATAGGGTAATAGAACTCGGCACCTGCCTCAAAAGCAGGTGCCGAGTTCTATTACGTTAAACGGTATCTCATTTTTTTGAATAATAAATGATCATACTTAAATATGCTGTTGTTGCGCCTGTGTTTTTATAGGAATGGGGCACATCAGCCTTAAAAGATAACGAATCGCCCTTTTTTATCCGAAATGTTTCCGAATCAGCTATGATCTCAACTTCTCCATCAAAAACAGTGATATATTCTTCGGCTCCCTCCAAATGAGGTTGAGCCTGCAAATATCCCCCTTCTTTTATTTCAATACGATATGTTTCAAACTGTTTATCTTCTTGAAACGGAAAAGCAGGATAATTTATATATTTTTCATCATCTTCAATAAGTGGGGCTACTTCTTCTGATTTTATCAAAAGGGAAGGAGTGTCGTATTTAACAAGTGAAGTAAACGACACCTTATACCCATTTGCAATTTTCCAGAGGATGGAGATCGTAGGGTTTACTTCCCCTTTTTCAATTTGCGCAAGCATACTTCGGGATACTCCGGTCAGTTTTGCCGCTGAGTCTAACGTGATCTTCTTTTGCTCTCTGATTGTTTTAATGTTTTTTCCCACATTTTTTTGTATATCCATGCGTTCCCCCGTTGACAATATATCATATCATTAGTACAATATAATAGAAATCCGATATGTTGGATTGTCATTATATTATATTGACTATATCAAACAAATGGGCTATGGTCAATATCTTTTGTTCA
>CAZFGL010000225.1:0-1930 GCA_964518645.1 uncultured Oscillospiraceae bacterium
CCTTTCTGCCCTTTCTCACGAGCTGGTTAAAAGTGGGCATGTTTTTCCTCCTTTCCTGGATGGTAATAATATATTTTCCCAGACAATTGTCTGTTGGGAACCATTTAGGACTTCAGCAGCGCAGCCACTGCAGCGCCAACCTGAATCTGGCAGGCCTCGCCCAGCTGTTCCATGGTAGGAACCTCCTCCATGGGGACGTTCTTTTCCCGGCAGAGATCAACCACCGGCTGAACCAGTCTGGGGTCCGCGTTCTGCGCTACAAAAACCCTGGCGGCTCTGTCATCCCGAAGCGCTTTGCGAAGCTGTTTGATGCCGACGACCTTTTCGCCGGAACACAATTCGTTCAGCATTTCGTTGCCTCCCTTCGATTTTTGGCGCAACTAGCCCTTTGTCAAACAGATGAATTATACCAGAATTATGCCCCTTCGTCAACCCTTTCATGCATATTATTTTGCATAAATTTATAAAACATGGCAGAGCGGTACCCGGCGAATTGCCGGATACCGCTCTGAGTTATACGGGTTTAAAAGATTTAAAACTGCTCGTTATCGATCATATCCTGGGTTACGGGAGAATCCGGGGTAATGCCGGTGTTGTAATCCCGGTAAACCTGCATACCTGCACCGGCAGGGATCAGCTTACCAATGATAACGTTCTCCTTCAGGCCCTCGAGGGGATCGATCTTGCCTCTGAGTGCAGCATCCGTCAGGACCTTGGGGGTCTCCTGGAAGGATGCAGCGGACAGGAAGGACTCGGTTGCCAGAGAAGCCTTGGTAATACCCATCAGAACCAGGCTGCGGGTTGCAAGGGTCAGGCCCTCTTCGCCCTCATCCATACGCTTCTGGATCTTGGCATTGGCATCCTCGTACTCGTAAACATCAACCACGGAACCGGTGAGCAGGTCAGTGCTGCCGGCATCCTCGATCTTGACCTTGCGCATCATCTGACGAACAATGATCTCGATATGCTTGTCGTTGATATCAACACCCTGCTGACGGTACACGGACTGAACTTCCTGAATCAGATAGTTCTGAACAGCCTCCAGACCGGAGATACGCAGAACATCATGGGGGCTCAGGGAGCCATCGGTGATTCTGTCGCCCCGCTTGACCATGTCGCCATCGTTGACACGAAGGCTCATGTTATAGGGGATCTGATACTGACGAACCTCTCCGTCCTCTGCGGTGATGGTAACAGGACGGTATGCGGTACGGTGGGACTCATCAATAGAGACCTTACCGGAGATCTCAGCCAGCTGGCCCATCTTCTTGGGCTTACGGGCCTCGAACAGCTCCTCAACTCGGGGCAGACCCTGAGTGATATCATCACCTGCAACGCCGCCGGTGTGGAAGGTACGCATGGTCAGCTGAGTACCGGGCTCACCGATGGACTGAGCTGCGATAATACCGACAGCCTCGCCCATGTTGACCTCTTCAGAGGTAGCCAGGTTCATGCCGTAGCAGTGTGCGCAAACACCGCTGCGGGCCTTACAGCCCAGAACGGTACGGATCCGCACGGAGTGGATGCCATGGGCCTCCAGCATCTTTGCGTCATCGTCCATCATCAGGGTGTTCTTGGAGATCAGCAGCTCGCCGGTCTGAGGATCGCAGATATCCTCCAGAGGGAAGCGGCCACGGATCCGGTTGCCGAAGGTATCTACCACAGAGCCCTTCTCCACAATTTCGGCCACCTCGATGCCCTCGGTGGTGCCGCAGTCCTTCTCACGAACGATCATGTTCTGGGCTACGTCAACCAGACGACGGGTCAGATAACCGGAGTCTGCGGTACGAAGTGCGGTATCGGTCAGACCCTTACGGGCGCCTCGGGATGCAATGAAGTACTCCAGTACGGAGAGGCCTTCACGGAAGTTGGACTTGATGGGGATTTCGATGGTCTTACCGGAGGTGTTGGCCATCAGACCACGCATACC
>CAZFGL010000226.1:0-1914 GCA_964518645.1 uncultured Oscillospiraceae bacterium
AGGGCACCTATCTTGACGCTTACAAGAACATCTTTGATCTGTATATCAACAACTCCACCTGCGAGCCTGCTGAGCTGGCTGGCAAGACCGGCGACGACTCCCGCAACGAGTTCCTGGCCGGTGAGGCTGTGTTCTTCCAGAATGGTTCCTGGGAGTATGGTAGCCTGACTGCTGAGGGTGCTTACACCGATGATGATCTGGCTATGATCCCCATCTATGTGGGCGTTGGCGACGAGGCAAAGCAGGGCCTGTGTACCGGTTGTGAGAACTACTGGTGTGTCAACAAGAACGCTTCTGAGGAAGATATTGCTGCAACCGTCGCATTCGTCGACTGGTGCGTAACCAGCGAGGCTGGTACCACTGCTATGGCAAACGATCTGGGTCTGGTTATCCCCTTCAAGGGCGCACAGCCTTCCACCAACCTGTTTGTCAACATGGATACTGCCAACACTGAGGCTGGCATGAAGAGCGTTCTGTGGAACTTCACCACCATGCCCTCCGAGGAGTGGAAGAATGGCCTTGGCTCTGCTCTGACTGCTTATGCAGCAGGCACCGGCGACTGGGACGGCGTTGTGTCCGCATTCGTTGAAGGCTGGGCTACTGAGTACGCTGCTGCAAATGCAGGCTGATCTCATATGATTACCGGAGGGTGGGCCTTCTGCCCACCCTCTGTTTTTTGAAGTTTAAAGTTTTCGATCCATCCATTTGGGAGGTGCCTCTTTGGAAAAAGCAATCAAAAGATACTGGCCGATTTTCCTGCTTCCCACCCTGGCGGCGTTCTGCATTGGATTTGTGTATCCCTTCCTGCAGGGCCTGTATCTGTCTTTCTGTAAGTTTATTACGGTAAATGACGCCACGTGGAACAGCATAAACAACTACATTTATGTGCTGAAAGATGCCTCCTTCCGGCAGTCCTTCTGGTTTACGGTGGCGTTTACCGTGGTGTCCACGGTGCTGATCAATCTGGCGGCATTTGCCATCGCACTGGCTCTGACCAGAAAAGTGCGGGGCAGCACTCTGTTCCGCAGCGTGTTCTTTATGCCCAACCTGATTGGCGGTATTGTGCTGGGCTATATCTGGAACATTCTCCTCAACTGCCTGATGAGCCTGCTGGGGAAACCCCTGATCTCTCTGAATGCCACTTATGGCTTCTGGGGTATGATCGTGCTGATGTGCTGGCAGCAGATCGGCTATATGATGATTATTTACATTGCGGGACTTCAGTCCATTCCTGAGGACTATATCGAAGCTGCCCGGATCGACGGTGCCAGCGAGAGACGGATCCTCTGGCAGATCAAGATCCCCAATGTTATGCCCTCCATCACCATCTGCATGTTCCTGACCCTCACCAACAGCTTTAAGCTGTTTGACCAGAATCTGGCTCTCACCGGCGGCGAGCCGAACCACGGGTCTGAGATGCTGGCGCTGAATATTTATAATACCTTCTATTCCCGGGCAGGTGCCCAGTGGAAGGGCTACGGACAGGCAAAGGCAGTGATCTTCTGCCTGCTGGTGATCGTACTGTCCCTGATTCAGCTTCGTGCAACCCGTTCCAAGGAGGTGCAGCAGTAATGGAAAAAAGAGAACGCCGTTTTAACTGGGTACTCACCGTTGTGCTGGGGATACTGTCTCTGGCGTGGATCTACCCTGTGGTGATGATCGTTCTGAACTCTCTGAAGGAGGAGCGGGCGATTTCCACGAACACTGTTTTTGAACTGCCCGGAGCGGATACCTTTGCCGGATTTAAGAATTATATTGAAGCACTCACAACCCAGGGCTTTCTGGGGGCTTTCTGGAATTCACTGGTGATCACGATTACATCCCTGGTGCTGATCCTTGTGTGCTGCTCCATGTGCGCCTGGTTTATTACCCGGGTGAAAACCTGGTGGACAAAGCTGTGCTATTACATGTTTG
>CAZFGL010000227.1:0-1903 GCA_964518645.1 uncultured Oscillospiraceae bacterium
TGGTTAATATCCCTTACAGCCAGTAAGGAATTATCCATCTTGTTGCTTAAGCTGTATAATGATGGGGCAATCGGTATATCGTCTACCTTTCTTGGACTTCGCGTCCGCAACTGAGACTGATAACCAGCTCCTCATTCGCAGCGTTCGTTTTATGCAGGTTGAACTGCCAATAGGTACGTTCGTGTCACACCACAGTAGATTGAATAGGCAATGAGTAAAACTGGTTCTTATCCATTGCAATAAATCTTAAGGAGTGACTAATTTATGAACGCAGTAGGTATCGATGTTTCCAAAGGTAAAAGCATGGTGGCAATCTTACGCCCTTTCGGCGAGATTGTTTACAGCCCTTTTGAAATCAAGCACACAGCCCATGATATTAATTCTCTTGTTGATCTCATCCATTCCGTTGATGGTGAATCCCGTGTCGTGATGGAGCATACTGGACGTTATTACGAAGTCCTTGCTCATCAGCTTTCCGATGCGGCTATTTTTGTCATAGGGCAAACCCAATTTGAAAAATACCAATAGAAAAATGGACCTTGCAGGAGTTAATCTGCAAGGTCTTTTTTATTCCGAAAGCCTTGCAATTTCAGCATTTTGTCAATAAAAGCATGATTTTATTGACACTTTCCAAAATGCAAAACTCAAAAATCTGTGCCCTAAATAATTATATCGGGGAGTGCCCAATAACAATTTTTGTCAGCACAATCAATCCCAAACTAATCAAAGACTTTGATAATGATTCTCTTCGTAAGGTCAAATCCGACAAAGCAGATGCGGTGAAGATTGCTCGCTATGCTCTTGACAAGTGACAGAATCTGAAACAGTATAGTCTTATGGATGAATTACGCAACCAACTTAAAACCATGAACCGTCAGCTTGGTTTCTATATGAAGCACAAAACTGCCATGAAAAATAACCTTATTGGCATCCTTGATCAGACTTATCCTGGCGTAAACACTTACTTCGACAGTCCCGCACGAAGTGACGGCAGCCAGAAATGGTTGATTTTGCATCTACATACTGGCACGTAGACTGTGTTCGTAAAATGTCTTTGAACGCCTTTACTGACCACTATCAGAAATGGTGCAAACGCAAGAAGTACAACTTCAGCCAATCAAAAGCCGAAGAAATCTATGGAAAAGCTAAGGAACTTGTTCCTGTACTTCCCAGGGATGAACTAACTAAACGAATCATCAAACAAGCAGTTGATCAACTCAACAATGTTTCTTCTACCGTTGAGGAACTGCGCATCTTGATGAATGATACAGCATCTAAACTCCCTGAATATCCCATTGTTATGGCAATGAATGGCATCGGTCCATCTCTTGGTCCACAGCTTATGGCTGAAATCGGAGATGTTACTCGCTTTACTCACAAGGGTGCTATTACAGCATTTGCCGGTGTTGACCCTGGTGTAAATGAATCTGGAGCTTATTCGCAGAAAAGTGTTCCCACTTCGAAACGTGGATCTTCTGACCTTAGAAAAACACTTTTTCTTGTAATGGATGTCCTTATTAAAACAATGCCACAAGACGATCCTGTATATCAATTTTAGACAAGAAGCGTTCCCAAGGTAAGCCTTACTACGTTTACATGACTGCCGGAGCTAATAAATTTTTGAGAATCTACTATGGGCGAGTGAAAGAATATCTTTCATCACTTCCTCAATCGGAATAACTTTTAAATCCCTTTTTGACAGACCAGCACACTGTGGTGGTCTTATTTTGATACCTATTTTTCAACCTGTATAAATTTTTCAATGTTCTTCAATTTAGCCTTGACTTTTTATTTGCAGGCTATTTATTTTATTTTTACAAATTTTATTCCAGGATAACCAAAGCCCTCCATTACTTCACCTCTTAACCACGGAAAGACGATAACGATAATCCCCGTGGTATTA
>CAZFGL010000228.1:0-1891 GCA_964518645.1 uncultured Oscillospiraceae bacterium
TGACCAGGTTGATGAACAGCAGATGGACGGGGTTCAGCAGGGTAAAGCCCATGAGCGTGGCACTGAACACGCCCAGGACCTCGCTCATGTTGGAGGCCAGCAGGAACTGGATGGCCTTGCGGATGTTGTCATAGATCCGGCGGCCTTCTGCCACAGCGGAGACGATGGTGGCAAAGTTGTCGTCGGCCAGAACCATGTCAGCCACGTTCTTGGTCACGTCTGTGCCGGTGATGCCCATGCCCACACCAATGTCAGCAGATTTAATGGAGGGGGCGTCATTGACACCGTCGCCGGTCATGGCTGTGATGCAGCCCTTCTTCTTCCAGGCGTTGACGATGCGAACCTTGTGTTCCGGCTGAACCCGGGCGTAGACAGAGAATTCACCGATACGGCGGGACAGCTCCTCATCATCCAGCTCGTTCAGCTGGGCGCCGGTGATGGCGGCCTGACCCGGCTCCAGAATACCCAGCTGGCCGGCAATGGCCACAGCAGTATCCCGGTGGTCGCCGGTGATCATAATGGGACGGATACCGGCGGAGCGACATTCGGTGATGGCGTCCTTGACCTCGGGACGGATGGGGTCAATCATACCGGAAAGACCCACATAGGTGAGCTGCTGCTCCAGTGTGGCAGGCTCATAGTTTTCAGGAGCCTTGCTCCAGTTCCGGTGAGCGCAGCACAGCACACGCAGGGCCTGATCGGCCATAGACTTGTTGGCGGTCAGGATTTCCTGTTCCAGTTCCGGAGTCATGGAGACTTCTTCGCTGCCGTTCCAGTAATGGGTGCAGCGCTTGAGTACCTCGTCCGGAGCGCCCTTGGTGAACTGAAGGATTGCGCCTTCGGGGGTGCGATGGACGGTGGACATCATTTTACGGCCGGAATCGAAGGGTGCCTCCCCAATACGGGGGTATTTTTTCTCGTATTCAGTCTTGGGCATTCCCAGTTTGAAACCGTCATTGACCAGAGCACACTCGGTGGGTTCGCCCACGGCCTGATTGTTCTCGTCCAGCTGGGCATCACAGCAAAGCTCCATGCCCAGAGCAAGACGGTTTACATCAGCGGCGCTGTGTGCTACAACGGTCATTTTATTCTGGGTCAGGGTGCCGGTCTTGTCGGAGCAGATGATCTGGGTGCAGCCCAGAGTTTCTACAGCGGTGAGCTTCCGGATAATGGCCTGATTCTTGCTCATTTTGGTGACACCCATGGAGAGCACAATGGTCACAACTGCTGCAAGACCCTCAGGAATGGCTGCCACAGCCAGAGAAACTGCCACCATAAAGGTGTCCAGCAGCTTGGTGCCGGTCACGTCGGGATAAGCCCGGATTAGATCCAGCAGGAAGATAAATGCGCAGATGCCCAGCACCAGGAAGGAAAGAATCTTGCTGAGCTGTGCCAGCTGGCGCTGAAGGGGTGTCTGCTCGTCCTGAGCCTGAGTCAGTGCGTCAGCGATCTTGCCCATTTCCGTATTCATACCGGTGCCGGTAATAACGGCACGGCCACGGCCGTAGACCACGGTGGAGCCCATGTAGACCATGTTCTTCCGGTCGCCCAGAGGAATGTCCTTCTGATCTCCCAGTTCCAGGGAGTCAGAATGCTTGCTCACAGGGACAGATTCACCGGTCAGGGCTGCTTCCTCGATTTTCATGCTGGCGGAGTCAATAATACGTCCGTCAGCGGGAACTGCATCGCCGGCTTCCAGCACCACCACATCCCCGGGAACCAGATCCTGAGAGCGGATGGTAATCATTTTGCCGTCACGGAATACCTTGGAGGTGGCGGCGGCGATTTCCTGAAGGGCTGCAATGGCCTTTTCTGCCTTGCTCTCCTGTACCACGCCCAGTACAGCATTGATAACGACCACGGCCATAATAATGATCACGTCCGCAAAGCT
>CAZFGL010000229.1:0-1844 GCA_964518645.1 uncultured Oscillospiraceae bacterium
CACTCTGGCTGCAACCACCACCGTTGACCGGCTCCTTTCGCCGGTGCGATATGTGATATTCATTCTCATGATGCTCTGTCTTGCAGGAAGAAAATATTCCTGGATGACTCTGGGCTTTATGGGCGGCATGAAGGGGACAATGGTCTCTCTGGTGCTGACCTGTGTGGCACTGGCTGTGTGCTGGCAAAGTACATACCGTGCTGTCCGGGATATTATATACCTCCGGTTCTCTCATGAATCCTATCTGCTTCTTGCCACAATTCTTACCGTGGCAGAAGCCTTAATGAACCGGAATGCGTCCACACTGCTGCCCCTGCTTACCATGAGCTGGTGTGTCAGCGGAATGGGCGCACTGATGCAGTCTCAGGGAAATCTCCGTGCACTTCGTGCGGTGATTACCGGACGGAATAAGACCGGCATCCGTGTGGGGAAGAAGCTCTGGAAGGACAACGATGTAATCGGCAAGGCACCTTCCGGAACTGCCGGATTTGTACGCCGGCAGGCAGAGCCGGATCCCTGGCACACATGGCACAATATGTTTTTCGTCCCCATGCTTATGATCGCACTGGTGGCCTCTGCTTATATTTCCGCAAAAACGGAGAGCAACTATCTCACCAACTTTGTCACCATTGTGGACATTGGTATGCCCGTATCCATGGCGCTTTGCTGCGCTCGCCCCTATAATCTTCTCTCTCAGGCATTGTCCGGACAGGGCGTGGTAGCGGGATGGTACGGCATTAAATCCATGACCGGCAAAAAAGCTGTGATGGTTTACGACAGCGACCTATTCCCCAAGGGAACCATTACCCCCAAGGGAATCAAGCCCCTTGGAAAGATGACCATGGTACAGCTGGTCTCCTATGCTGCCAGCGTGGTACTTCGGGCGGATATTGGGCTGGAAGCCCCCTTTACCAAACTGGTTTATCAGACCGGCGCACCGATTCTGGACATCACCTATCTGGCTGTTCAGGAGGGTGGTGTAGAGGCACGGATCTTCCGGGAGCAGGTTCAGGTGGGCACCTATCAGTATATGCAGCTGATGGGCATCTCCATGCCCCGTAAGGGCTCCTCCAACGGGGTATACATTGCGGTGAATGGAAAGCTGGAGGGGCTCTTCCAGATGAAGTACGCCATGCGTTCCGGTTCTGTAGGCGGGTTTAACCGATTTGCCCGGGAGAAAACCCTTACAAGCCTGATTGTTACCCGCAACTTTACTGTGAATCCTGCGTTTATTGAGCGTTCCTTTAAGGTCCCGATCACAAAGCAGCTCTGTCCCAAGGTCACAGTCCGCAGAAAGCTCTCTCAGCCCGGAACCCTCAAGGGTAGCACTGTGTGCGGATATACCCTCCGTGAGGGTGTCAGCGCATACAGCCGTACCGTGGGCGGAGCGCGCCGGGTTCACCGGATGGGTACCGCATTCACCCTGTTTTCAATCTTCTTTTCCCTGTATCTGATGCTTGATACTGTTTCGGCACTGGCCACCGGTGGGGCCATCATTGATCCTGCCAGAGTGCTGCTTGTACATCTGCTGCTGTTTTTGGTAGTGGAGATCGGGGCAAGACTGGCACTGAGAAGATGATATAACCTGTTTTAATCAGACGATTCCGGAATTTCTCTGTTTCCGGAATCGTCTTTTTGCTATTTTATGGAACGATTTTAGAATTAAATAGAAATTTTATCGTCAAAATTCACAAAAATCATACCACACAGATTGCAAAACATTGCGCAATCGTATATAATCAGCCTATGCTAATTGCAGGATCCGGCGTCGGCACTCTATTCATTCGACGTCAAAGGATCGGAAAGGGGTTAATCAACATGAGCTATGCTGCTCGCGACATCCG
>CAZFGL010000230.1:0-1842 GCA_964518645.1 uncultured Oscillospiraceae bacterium
GTACAGGTGTACGCTGACCATACCTACCTTTTCGCCGTGGCTGTTGAGGTAGTCACAGACCTCCATCAGTGCGTCGCAGGAGGAGCCCATGGCCACGATCACATGTTCGGCATCCGGTGCGCCGTAGTAGTTAAAAGGCTTATAGTTGGTGCCCAGCTTTTCGTTGACCTTGTCCATGTACTTGACAACGATGCCGGGGAGTTCATTGTAATGGGTGTTGCAGGCCTCACGGGTCTGGAAGAAGATGTCCGGGTTCTGAGCGGTACCCTTGATCTTGGGATGGTTGGGGTTCAGTGCGGAAGCACGGAATGCAGCAACCTTGTCCTTGTCCAGCATATCCTCCAGATCGGCATAATCCCATACGCTGATCTTCTGGATTTCATGGGAGGTACGGAAGCCGTCGAAGAAGTGGAGGAAGGAAGCGGAGCCGTCGATGGCAGCAAGGTGTGCCACAGCGGAAAGATCCATAACCTCCTGGGGGTTGGCGGAAGCCAGCATTGCAAAGCCGGTGCCGCGGCAGGCCATCACGTCACTGTGATCACCGAAAATGGAGAGGGCATGGGTTGCCAGCGCACGGGCAGAAACATGAAGCACACAGGGGAGATTCTCCGCTGCGATCTTGTACATGTTGGGGATCATCAGAAGCAGACCCTGAGATGCGGTAAAGGTGGTGGTCAGGGCGCCGGAAAGCAGGCTGCCGTGAACTGCGCCTGCCGCACCTGCTTCGGACTGCATTTCAGCAACCTTAACAGTCTGGCCGAACAGATTCTTTCTGCCTGCGGCGGACCACTCGTCCACATGCTCTGCCATCACAGAGGATGGGGTGATGGGATAAATAGCAGCAACATCAGTAAATGCATAAGCCACATGAGCCGCAGCATTGTTGCCGTCCATGGTTTTGAGCTTTCTAGCCAATGTAATTCCTCCTTAATTATGATGGAATCCCAGGAGGGAATCCAATGGGAGCGGTCTGTGTCACGAGACAACCCCCTCGTAGCGATTTTATTGTATCACACTTGAGCCCAGATTGTAAATCTTTTGCAAGGTAAATCGGAGAAGTTTGCAGAATCTCACAATGACAGGGGAAGTGGGGGGATTTTCCACCGTGATGTTGCATAAAAGATTTGTTTGAAATTTCACAATATATGCGGTAGAATAGGGATAGATTTGGAAATTAATTGGAGCTTGTATGATATGTATCGTACAAGCCGTACTATACCATATTCCGTATCGGCCTGCAAGCCCTTTCGGAAACTTTTTACGGGATTCTCAGGGAGGTTGAAAGCATTGGTGTTTCATCTGAATTCAATGGGTCTGAGCGGTATTTCCGGCTATCGTGTGGAGGTGGAATGCTGCATCTCCTCCGGGCTTCCCAATTTCGATATTGTGGGGCTTCCGGATGCGGCGGTGAAGGAATCCCGGGAGCGGGTGCGTGCGGCCATCGGAAATTCCGGGTATCAGTTTCCCATGACCCGGATCACGGTCAATCTTGCACCGGCGGGGACAAAAAAGAGCGGCACCCTGTATGACCTGCCGATCCTGCTGGGGACGCTGGCGGCGGCCCGGCAGATCAAACTCCCCGGGGATAACTGGGCCTTTCTCGGAGAACTGAGCATGGGGGGAGAACTGCGGCGTGTCAGCGGTGTGCTGCCTATGGTACTCTCCGCAAAGGAAAACGGAATTGATACCATTGTGGTGCCGGAGGAAAACGGCCCTGAGGCCACCCTTGCAGGGGGTGTAACGGTCTATGCCCCTAAAAACGTGGCACAGCTCTGTGAACACCTGACCGGGGTGAAGCAGATGGAGCCGGTAACGCCCTGGATCCGGAGAACTCGGGGGCGG
>CAZFGL010000231.1:0-1822 GCA_964518645.1 uncultured Oscillospiraceae bacterium
GGACAGGTCGGCGTCCAGAACCACAACGTTTTTGTATTCCTCGCCCAGAAGGGCCAGCGCATCGCCGTAAGCGGCACGGGTTGCAATTTTCATAATTACGCCTCCTCCAGTTCGTTCAGAATTCCGGTGAGTTCCTGGATGCCCTGCTCATACTGCTCCTGATTGGGGGCCTTGCCGTGCCAGCCGGCGTTGTTCTCCATGTAGGAGATGCCCTTGCCCTTGACGGTCCTGGCCAGAATGACGGTGGGCTTGCCCTTTACGGTTTCAGCCTCACGATAGGCATTGTAAATTGCGGTGTGATCGTGGCCGTCCACCTTGATCACATGCCAGCCGAAGGCCTCGTACTTCTTGTCCAGAGGTTCGGAGGGCATTACGTCGGCGGTTTTGCCGTCGATCTGAAGGCCGTTTACGTCCACAACGGCGCAGAGGTTGTCCAGCTGATACTTGGCAGCGGCCATGGCAGCCTCCCAGGTCTGGCCTTCCTCGATCTCGCCGTCACCCAGAATGGTGTAGACACGGTAGTTTTTGTTGTCCAGCTTGCCGGCCAGTGCCATACCCACGGCGGCGGAGATGCCCTGACCCAGAGAGCCGGTGGACATGTCTACACCGGGGACATGAACCATATCCGGATGGCCGGAGTAATGATCCTTGATGGAACGGAACTTGTGCAGATCCTCAATGGGGAAGAAGCCCCGGAGTGCCAGCACGGAGTAAAGGGCGGGGGTGCAGTGACCCTTGGAGAGAACGAAACGATCCCGGTTTTCTGCCTTGGGGTTCTCGGGGTCGATCCGCATGATGCCGAAGTAAAGTACGCTCAGCAGATCCATGCAGGACATGGAGCCGCCGGGATGTCCGGAAGTGGCCTCGTAGACACACTGAAGTGCCAGCATTCTGCCGCGGGTTGCGGTGGCCAGAGCCTTTTTCTGATTCTGATCCATAATAACCTCTCTTTCAAACATAAAAGGTGGCAAAGAAGCTGTCCCGCCGGAGCACTCCGGCGGGCAGCGAAAACGACATGTTAGAACTTCAGGCGCTCGTTGATATAAGCTGCGACCTGATCAATGGGCATACGAACCTGCTCCATGGTGTCTCTGTGACGGACGGTGACGCAGTTGTCAGCAGGGGTGTTCTCGTCGCCCACGGTCTGGAAGTCCACGGTGATGCAGAAGGGGGTGCCGATCTCGTCCTCACGGCGATAGCGCTTGCCGATGGAACCGGCCTCGTCGTAGTCGCACATGAATTCCTTGGAGAGCTGGGTGTAGATCTCGGTGGCCTTGTCGCCCAGCTTCTTGGACAGGGGGAGCACGGCGCACTTATAGGGAGCCAGTGCGGGATGGAGACGGAGTACGGTACGAATGTCATCGTTGCCCTTCTTGTCCTGACCCACGACCTCTTCGTCATAGGCATCCACCAGGAAGGCCAGGGTCACACGGTCAGCGCCCAGAGAGGGCTCAATGACATAGGGGATATAATGTTCGTTGGTCTCCTGATCGAAGTAGGTCTGATCCTTGCCGGAGGTGTTCTGATGGGCAGTCAGGTCAAAGTTGGTGCGGGATGCAACGCCCCACAGCTCGCCCCAGCCGAAGGGGAAGGTGAACTCAAAGTCGGTGGTAGCGTTGGAGTAATGGGACAGCTCCTCGGGATCGTGGTCACGGAGACGGAGATTCTCGGGGGTCATGTTCAGATCCAGCAGCCACTTGTAGCAGAATTCCTTCCAGTACTTGAACCAGTCCAGCTCAGTGCCGGGCTTGCAGAAGAACTCCAGCTCCATCTGCTCAAACTCACGGGTACGGAAGGTGAAGTTGCCGGGGGTGATCTCGTT
>CAZFGL010000232.1:0-1820 GCA_964518645.1 uncultured Oscillospiraceae bacterium
GGATATCATTGAAAAAGTCCTTTTGTCTTTTGACAAAAGGACTTTTTCAATGATATCCCTTCCTGGCAGAATGGGTGACATCATATTGCGCAGCGATATGTTATTGGATAATAAACCATTGCTCTGCATAATAAATAAAAATGCAAACCGCACAGAAATCCCGCTATCAGTCAGGAACTTGATTGGGATTCTTTCGTCACGGCAACTCCCCCTATACCCCTCAATATTCACCATTGCCGTTTAATTTTTTACTTTATATGCCTTTTTATCCTGCCAGACCTTGTATTTTTCCCAGAATTCTGGTATGATTTCTGTGTAATTTTCAATCATGAGAGGATGTGATTCCAATCGCCAATACAAAAGCCAGTCTGCCTACGAAAAAGAAGATTCTCAGCGCCTGTGTGAAGTTGTTTCTGGAAAGAGGCTACAAAAAGACCACATTGGCTGGAATCTGTGAACAGGCGGAGGTTTCATGCAGTAGTTTTCAAAATCTCTTTCATTCTAAGGATGGGGTCTTGACTGAGCTGGTGCAGTTTATGTTTGAAAATCAGTTCACCATTGCCCGCTCCAGCACAACCATGCAGCTTCCGCCGGTATACGTTTACGCTGTGGAAACTGCTATCCAGATGACACTGACTGAGCTGAACGAAAATCTTCGTGATATTTATATCGAGGCATACACGCAAAAGGATTCCCTTCATTTCATTCACGCTGCCACCACAAAGGAACTGGTTTCCATTTTCTCCGCCTACCAGCCCGAATTGACAGAACAGGACTTTTTTGCTTTGGAGCTTGGCTCCGCCGGTCTTATGCGGGGATATATGGCACAGCCCTGTAACGAAAGCTTCCCCCTGGAAAAGAAGCTTCAGTGCTTCATCTCCTCCGCCCTCCGCATTTATAAGGTTCCGGAGACTGAGATTCAGCAGGTGCTGGCGTTCCTTTCCGGACTGGACATCCGCGGGATCTCCGAACAGGTGATGCAGATGCTCTTTAAAAGTCTCGCCATGCATTATGAGTTCTCTCTCAGCGACGTTCTCCCCGGATAAACAGAACACACCATATACAACAGGGCCTGCTGCTTCACGCAGCAGCCCCCGCTTTATACCATCAGTTGCTTGACAGCATCATAATGAGGTGGTATTTTGAGATACATTCACACACCATGTCTAAGGAGGTATCTCTATGGAAAGGATCCTGGTAATTGGTTCCCCCGGAACAGGAAAGTCAACCCTTTCCGTTGCCCTGAGCCGGAAGCTTTCACTCCCGCTGGTTCATCTGGATCAATTATTCTGGCGTCCCGGATGGGTGCAGGTTCCCCGGGATGAGTTTGACCGGCTGCTTGAAGCAGAGCTGCACAGGGAGCGCTGGATCATCGACGGCAACTTTTCCCGTACCCTCTCCCGGCGTCTTGCTTTCTGCGACACGGTGATTTATCTTGACTTTTCCACATTCGCCGCCCTTACAGGAGTAATAAAACGAGTTCTAACCACCCACGGAAAGACCCGCCCGGACATGGGCGTGGGCTGTCCGGAACGGTTTGACTGGAATTTCATAAGTACAGTGCTCCACTTCCGGAAAACACAGCGTTCAAAGCTCCGGTGCAAACTTGCGGAAACTCCGGATATTACGGTAATTACATTAAAAACCAGACGACAGGTACGAAGATTTCTCACCGGTATATAAAAACATCCCCCAGCCGGGGGATGTTTCCTTTTTTACTTAGCCGATGCCACCTACCAGTGCGCCTACAACCAGAACCAGCACGCACACACCGCAGAATACATATTTATAAAGGGGATAGAACCAGCCACCCACAGGCT
>CAZFGL010000233.1:0-1813 GCA_964518645.1 uncultured Oscillospiraceae bacterium
CGCCCAGAGCCTTGCCGCCAGCGGCGATGATTTCCTCAGCAACCTTGTCGCAGGCGTCCTGCTTACGGCCGGTGATGACGACAGCAGCGCCGTGGTCAGCCATCATCTTTGCGATAGCGTTGCCGATGCCGCGGGTAGAGCCGGTAATGATAGCAACCTTACCGGTAAGATCATACTGCTTCATATCCATTGTAATATATCCTCCATATTCTAGCGTTAATTCAGAACGCAGATTCGTTCTATCATATTATAGTGTATCATTTCAAATTTCGCAATATGGTATATCGACTTTTTCTTGTCAATTTCTGCGGGTCAAAGGGGAGAAAAACTGCACAATATGACAAAAAACCTGAAATATTCTAGCACAATCAAGGAAAAATATCAACTGCGAAACAAAGGGAATCTCTGCTGTGGGGGCTGTGCTTGCAGTTTTTTTCGGGGTATGATAGACTAAAATAAAATGAACACGGGGGAGGGAACGTAAGTGCAGGGAATCAATACCACACTTTGCTATATTGAACAGGAGGGGCAGTACCTGATGCTCCACCGGGTGAAAAAGGAAAACGATCTCAATCGGGACAAGTGGATCGGGATCGGAGGCAAATTTGAAGATAAAGAAAGCCCGGAGGACTGTGTCCTCCGGGAGGCTGAAGAAGAGACGGGCCTGCGACTGACCCATATGGAGTATCGGGGCATTGTCACCTTTGTGTCCGATCAGTACGGAACGGAATATATGCACCTGTTCTGGGCAGACCGTTTTACCGGACGACTCCGGGAATGCGATGAGGGAAATCTGGAATGGATCTCCCGGGAAAAGCTGATGCAGCTGCCTATGTGGGAGGGGGATAAAATTTTCCTGAAACTGCTGGAGCAGCGGGTACCCTTTTTCTCCCTGAAGCTGACCTACCGGGGAAATACCCTGGAGGAGGCAGTGCTCAACGGAAAGGTGCTGGATCAGTGGTGATCGGCGGCGGCCTGTAACAGGGCCATTACGGAAAAGCTTACAAAGCCACCGAACATGGCGCCCAGTAAAAATGCGATGAA
This sequence comes from uncultured Oscillospiraceae bacterium, assembly GCA_964518645.1. Taxonomy (GTDB): domain Bacteria; phylum Bacillota; class Clostridia; order Oscillospirales; family Oscillospiraceae; genus HGM13006. The sequence goes on from CAZFGL010000233.1 coordinate 1,045, forward strand.
CATTCTGGCATCATCCTTCCTGCGTTATTCTATCCTATGATGGACAAAAAAGTATGTGACTATTCACAAAAATTTCACCCATCCCGCCGCGGGAGGATTATAATATAGTAAGATGTGATTTTGAAACAGGAGGAAAAGACCATGGCACATACTGTTTTGATTGTTGAGGACGATCCCAATATTGCGGATCTTCTGCATTTGTATCTGGAAAAAGAGGGCTATGAGACCGCCATCGCCCCGGATGGGGGCAAGGGCGTGGAGCTGTTCCGGCAGATTCAGCCGGAGCTGGTGCTGCTGGATATTATGCTGCCGGTAATGGACGGCTGGGAGGTGCTTCGCACCATCCGGCAGGAGTCCAAGACTCCGGTGATCATGCTGACCGCAAAGGGGGAAACCGGAGATAAGGTTTCCGGCCTGAAGATGGGGGCAGATGACTATGTGACAAAGCCCTTTGAGGCCAAGGAGGTACTGGCCCGGGTGGAGGCTGTGCTCCGGCGGACTTCCGGGGTGTCTCCCTCTTCCAGACGGCTCACCTTTGACAAGCTTGTGATTGATATGGATGCCTTTGAGCTGATCGTAGACGGCAAAAAGGTGGACACGCCCCCGAAGGAGATGGAGCTTTTGTTCCATCTGGCCTCCAGTCCCAACCGGGTCTACACCAGAAACCAGCTGCTGGATGAAGTGTGGGGATTTGACTATTTCGGTGACAGCCGCACGGTGGATGTGCACATCAAGCGCCTGCGGGAGAAACTGGAAGGCGTCTCTGACC
>CAZFGL010000234.1:0-1801 GCA_964518645.1 uncultured Oscillospiraceae bacterium
GATGACCTTCTGTGACGGATTCTGCGGTTAGAATGTAGTTATCTTTCATGTTCTTTAACCTCCATTGTTTTGTGCGAAGTCTCCCGCCACACCTTTTTCAGAGCCTCCCCCAGGGACTGCTCCGGCAGGCCGTTCTGTTTGAATCCCTCCTGAATTCCATCGTAGTATCCGATGGAAGGTGGAACGGGAACCAGATTTCGTTCCTTGTTCATCACATAGGCCATGACGGTGAAGGATTCACCCTTGCTGTTTTGTACCGTGACCGGGGCTTTCTTGTAGAGATGTGGGTAACCCTCATAGATGTCCAGAGATTTCTCACATCGGTCTGTAATCTTCCAGAGCAGGCCATACACCTGACTGCCCGCCTTGGGTTCAATGGTGGCAACACCGCAGCCGGAACGATTGCCCCGGAAAAGAAGTTCGTAGTCCTGCAGCACCACCGGCTCCACTACCGTGGCATCGGGACACCGCCGTTCCATCTGTCCTAGGTTGATGTTGCTGCCGTAGGTAAAATAGAATTTTTCCACTGAATCACTCCTTTCCCCCTTATCTTTCTTGTTCAATATTGGATTTTTGTTTCTTCTTTTCATAGCTGTCCCGGTCATATCTCCAGGCCTTATCCCCCTCCAGATTGGCTAGAAAGTGATCCCGGGTGGTTTTGAATTCCTCCCCGTTGAGACCCATCCGCACCAGCCAGACCCGAAAGGTGAACAGTTCATTGTCACTGATGGTCTTACGCATCACGCTACTTCTCTGGTTGATGGACTGAGCAGAAATAGCAAGGCACAGGTTCACATAGGCTTTTGCCCGACCTGCATGGAGGGTGGAATTGAACATCCGGAATTCCACCGTACCACGATAGAACAGGGAATGCAGATTGCAGGCATAATATCTGGTCCAGTTGTAATGCTCATGGCTGCCATCTGCTCCTTCATACCAGATGTTCTCCAATCTACCCAGATTCTTTGTTTCGGAGGAGTCCAGTTGCTTTCGCATCTGCTGAAGCATGGGCTCCCGAACCTTCTGACACCACTGCCGGACACGATTCTCATTGACCTGCAAGGCTTTGAACAGAATATCCTCTTTGGAGTACATGATGGAAAGCAGGTTTTTCAGGCTCTGCTGATTATGATTGGCTCCGTCCACATGGACGTGCATTCCACAGCTGGCATTTACCTTGCCTCCTGCATTTCTCAATGCCCGGATGGCCTCCTGGAAGGTGTTCATGTCCTCGTAGCTTAGCTTCGGGGTTACAAACTCCACCCGGTATTCCAGCTCTGTGGTGGGAATATATCTGCCCCGGGATTTCTTCTCTGGCCGGATGCTGCTGTCGCTCATAAACTTCCATGTACGCCCCTGCGGATCTTCCACGCCCCAGGTATCATAGCTGGAACCAAAATACAGTGGGTCTGTCCCGAAATATGTTGCCAGTGTTTCCGCTGCCTGTTTTCGGGTGATACCGGTGAATTCAATCTCCACACCGAAGCACTGATTCTTAATACCGATCAATAAGCATCACCATGCAGTTCTTCATGGACAGCCCGAAGATTCCTGCCGATGGCCTCGATCACATTCACGGTAACCGAGTTCCCGGCCTGCTTGTATGCCTGAGCATCGGAGGTTATGGCAAGGATCCGGTCAATCTGGTCATCAGAAAAGCCCTGTAACCGGAGGCACTCTCTGGGCATCAGCCTGCGAATTCTGCCTCCACGTTCCACAATGCCCTGGGCACAGGAGGTCTCCAGTGTATGGGCAATGTTATGACCCACCCGACCACGGCGGGTATTGCTGCCTGCATAGG
>CAZFGL010000235.1:0-1611 GCA_964518645.1 uncultured Oscillospiraceae bacterium
GTCCCAGATCTTGCCCACAGGGTCCTTAAAGGCGCCGTCGCCGTAGACCATGACTTCCACGCACTTGCCGGTCTCGTCCAGCATCTTCTGCTGAATGGCCTCAACCAGCTCCTGGCAGTCTCTGGGGAAGAGCTTTACAGTATCTTCGGTGGCCTTGTTGGTACCCAGCAGGCCGTACTTCTCATTGTAACCGCTGCCGTTTACAGGGGCGGTCATAATCTCATCCAGGCCGAACACCCGGTCTGCACCGGCGGCCAGCAGCAGGCGCTTGGTGCGCTTGCGGGTGTGAATATCACAGTTGATTACATTTTTGGTGTAATCCAGAATAGCGCGGCAGTCGTTGGCGAAGACGATCTCCACCTCTGCGCCGGCCTCTTCGATCAGCTGCTTATAATAGTCTACATAGTCCACGCCGGTGAAGGGATGGACGTTGTGACCGAACAGTTCACGGTATTTCTGGAGGGACAGCACATCCCGGTAGGGATCAATGCCCTTCTCGTCCAGGGTGTCCAGATTCAGCAGGTGGTTGCCCACCTCGTCGGAGGGGTAGGACAGCATCAGAACAACCTTCTTTGCGCCCTTGGCGATGCCCTTCAGGCACACGGCGAAACGGTTGCGGCTGAGGATGGGGAAGATCACGCCGATGGTCTCTCCGCCCAACTTTGTGCGGACATCCATGGCGATGTCGTCGGTGGTTGCGTAGTTACCCTGAGCCCGAGCCACAATTGCCTCGGTCATGGCAAGCACGTCACGATTGCGAATTTCAAATCCGTCGGTGCGGGAAGCCTCCAGCACGGACTCAGTTACGATCTTGACAAGATCATCGTTGGCGCGAATAATGGGTGCGCGGATACCTCTGGATACAGTACCGACCATCCGGCTCATAAAACCACTCCCAAAAAAATCAAATTGTCTTGCTTGTGATGGCTACGACAATACAGTATAGCACACAATTCCTAGGTTGTAAAAGGGTTTTTTTAATTTTCTGTGCCGGAGACAGGTTCGATCCGGAAGGAGAGCCGCTTGTCCCCGTCGTAATCGGTGATGATCCGGTAGGTCACGTCCTCAGTGCCTGCGGGGACGGGCACCTGTCCGGACACATGATTTTTTGTCTGGGTATAGATGCCCATGAAGAACCGGTTTTCCTCTTCGGAGATGGGGATACGGATGGTCTGGCCGTTTTTGATGCCATAGTCTCCGGTGGCCTCCAGTCTGGGGTCGGCCATGGCCTGGAGCTGCTCCATATGAGCCTGACGGTCCCGGTTCAGGTGACAGTAATAGGTAAGGGCGAAGGCGGCAAGGGCACGCTCCCGCTGAAGAATCAGATAACGCATGGGTAAAACCTCCGGTGATACATATAGTATGGGGATAATTTCTTCTGCTAGTATAACCGAAGGGGGCAAAATTTGCAACCACAGGGGCGACTGTGGAAAATAGTAGGGGGAATTTGTGCATAATCCATAAAAATTTAAAATGGCACAAATAGATGGTTGTCATTTTGCACCAAGGGTGCTATCCTTAAAATGAAGATGGGGGAATGTCCCCCGAATTAAAAGAAGGCGGTGTTCCTATGATTATTACCATTGGCAGACAGTACGGTTCCGGCGGCAA
>CAZFGL010000236.1:0-1581 GCA_964518645.1 uncultured Oscillospiraceae bacterium
CCCCACGCTGCTGCATGTACTGCTTCAGGGTCAGGCCGTCGATCAGCTCCATGACGATATAATCCGCATCATTGGAACGGTTCACATCGTAAACCGCCACAATATTGGGATGGGACAGCATTGCAACTGCCTGAGACTCCGCATGGAATCTGCGACGAAAATCCTCATCCCGGCTCAAATCGTCCTTAAGTATTTTTACAGCAACATAACGGTTGAGTCTGTGGCACCGGGCACGGTAAACCACAGCCATACCGCCCCTGCCGATTTCTTCTAAAATCTCATAACGGCCATCCAGCAGCCGTCCGATATACTTATCCATAAACATGGCTCCTAAGCAATGATATATTTCTTCCTGAATCGCAGGTCATTAAAACTCCATCAGCACTACGGTCACATTGTCCGAAGCACCCCGTGCCTTGGCAAGGTCGATCAGGCTCATACAGCCTTCCTTCCGGTCCTCCGCCTGAGTGACCTGCCGGAGCAGCTCATCTTTGGTCACAAGATTGCTCAGCCCATCGGTACAAAGCACCAGATGGTCTCCGGCCTCCAAGGAGAGATAGAAGCAGTCACATTCTACCTCCCGCTCAGTTCCAACGGCTCTGGTAATAAGATTCTTATTTGGGTGGGTCCTGGCCTCTTCCTCAGTGATCTGTCCCCGGGCCACCATAAGCCCCACAACAGAGTGATCCTCTGTAACCTGCATTATTTCATTTTCTGCCACATAGTAGCAGCGGCTGTCTCCTACATTCACAATGTAGGCAGCCTCATCCTGTAAAAACACCGCAACCAGGGTGGTGCCCATCCCTGCAAAGTCCGGACTGGTCTGGGACTGCTCAAACACCGCCTTATTGGCGCTTTTAACTGCGTTCACCAGCATCCGGACGATCTCCTGCTGTTCCATATCAGGAACAACGGTCTGTCGTATATCCTGATAAAAAATCTCAGAGGCCAATCTGGATGCCACGTCACCGGATTTCGCACCGCCCATGCCATCACAGACCACAGCCAGATACTGACCGTCGCCCATTTCACCATAGCGGTAATAGTCCTGATTCACCTGTCGAACCATACCTTTATCCGTTGCACCCCAAACTTTCATAAAATCACCTGCTTACTTTAGGGCGTTTTGTTTCATCTGCTTTCTGCGGAGCTGCCCGCAGGACGCATCAATATCACCACCAAGGCTTCTTCTAACCGTGGCAGTGATGCCCGCCTTCTCCAGGGTCTGCTGGAACCGGCGTATACTCTCTTTGGTGGAGGGCTTCAGAGGGCTTTCCTCCACATCGTTCAGTGGGATCATGTTCACATGCGCCCCCATGCCGGACAGTCTGCGGATCAGCATATCTGCATGGCGGGGGGTATCATTCACATCCCGAATCATTGCATACTCAAAGGAGATTCTTCTCCCGGTCTCCTGATAATATCTGCGACAGGCATCCAGCAGCGTGTCCACATTATACCGGCGGTTCACCGGCATGATCTGACTGCGGGTCTCATCATCAGGGGCATGCAAAGAAACCGATAATGTTAATTGTAAATGAAGAGAGGCCAGTTTGTCAATTCTTTCTGCAAGTCCGCAGG
>CAZFGL010000237.1:0-1576 GCA_964518645.1 uncultured Oscillospiraceae bacterium
AAGCCGGGATACTCGTCCCACTTCTCGATCAGGCCGGTCTTGGGATCCTTGTTCTCTTCCTTGTAGGAAACAGGGGGAATATAATAGCCCTTCTTCTTGAAGTCCTCCCAGGACATGTACTTGGGCAGGTCGGAGAACTGATAGAAGCGCTTTACCCAGCCCTCTTCGTCACGGCCCTCGGTGAATGCCTCACCCCAGCCAAGACGGGCTGCCACCTGAGCGAAGATCCAGAAGTCACTGCGGCTGTCCCACAGAGGCTCGATGGCCTTCTCCTGATAGACAATTACCTGCCAGGAGTTACCAGTCTGAGAGTGGGAGCAGTAACCGCCGTTACCGGAGTTGCCGACCTCACCGATGTCCACACGCTCCAGGTTGGTGCAGGCGGGCAGGATTACGTCAGCCATACGGCCTTCGGGGTTCAGGTGAATATCCTGGTTTACAACGAACTCCAGCTTGGGGCTCTTGTACATCTTGACCCACTTGTTGGTGTCCAGCATGGTGCCCATGAAGGAACCGCCGTAACGCCAGAACATGTGAACCTCGCTGCAGCCGGGCATGGGGTATACATGGCGGGTAAACTCAAAGTCCAGACCGCCGCCGCAGAAGCCTTCGCCCAGCCACTCATAGTGGCCGTCCAGGATCGCATCGGGCAGGTTGGTACGATAGAGGGTCTGCTGTACATCGTTAACAGCAGGATGATCTGCAACAGGTGCGTTTGCAATGGAGGACAGAGGATCGGAGTAGCCGCCGAACCAGAAGTTGTAGTTCATGGGGCCGCCACAGGTGCCGGTCCACATGTTCTGGCCGGGCTTGCCCATGCCCTGCATAGCCAGCAGAGAAACGATCAGACGGGCAAAGTCGGTACCGCCGGTGGTACGGCAGACACCGCCGAAGCCGCCACGCATGCCGGAACCGGCCATGGTCTTGGTGGAAGCCCAGCGACGGGCAATGGCCTTAATGTCGGCTGCGTCTACGCCGGTGATTTCCTCAGCCCACTTGGGGGTCTTTGCAGTAGCATCGGGGCCAAGGCCAAGGATATGGTCTCTCCACTCGTCAAAACGGTGGCCGTGCTTTGCAATGTACTCCTTGTCATAGGTGCCTTCGGTGATCCACACATAGGCGATGGCTTCACACAGAGCGGCATCGGTACCCATTCTGGGTGCGATCCACTTGTCGGCCTGCTTAACAGAGGAGAAGTTGTTGAAGGGATCGATGTAGATAAACTGTACACCGGCCTCCTTCATCCACCAACGCCACAGAGCAGACTCCTGTGCGGAATAACCGCCACGGGTGGTATCCGGGTCATGGGACCACATGATCATAGTCTCAGTGTTCTTCATAGCGTCGTTGAGCATATCAAAAGGCTCGGGGCCACCGAGACGCCAGTAGTAGCCATAGGTGTGGGGGGTGCCCCAGTGGAAGCCTTCCCAGGAGTCGGGGTTATCCATGATTCTGGTGTAGCCCAGCATGGAGAAGAACCGCTTAAACAGGGAGATCTTGTAACCGCACAGGCCCCAGGAATGGTGGGAGGAGGTAATGGCGGTAATGGCCTCCTTGCCGTAGGTCTCCTGGATAC
>CAZFGL010000238.1:0-1542 GCA_964518645.1 uncultured Oscillospiraceae bacterium
CGAAACGGCGGACGATTGGAACGCAAAAGCCTTTATTGGTTTTGTCAATACACTGTTGGCAACCGATCCGGCAGCGCAGGGAAAGCTGATTGTTCGTAGGAACAGAGATATTGGGAAGGGAACTGGAACCTTGTTGTCTCCCACTGACCGTAATTTGGGTGATACTTATCCTGATGATTTGGTGCTTACTATGTACAAGATCACGGGCAACAGGGATAAAGGTTGGGATGGAACGCAGATATGGATTCCCAATATAAAGCTGCCGGGTGATTGCGTGTACTACACCGGTGAAACTGTGTAATGATAGTCATGAATGATTCTTGATGGTCTACAGAACGTTTTCTTCTGAACGCGATAATCTAACACCGTAGTTCAGATGCCAAACTGGAGATAATCATGCCCTCTCCAAATAAAATGTGCGCTGCAACAGTTGCAGCGCACAATCTTTATTCTATAGGAATCCAGACTTCAAAGTATCCGGTCAGGCCGTCACCCTCATCCACAGAGCAGAGCAGGTTGCCCCGGGCGGGGCCACAGATGGTGAGATCGTGCTCCTGACAGTAGTCTACCATGTACCGGATCAGCTGGGGGGAGAAGTTGCCCTTGCCTACGTTTTTAAATACGGAGCGCAGGCTGCGTCCGGAGGGGATATGTACCACCGGGGGAGCCGTGGAGACGTTCAGAAGCTTGACATACTCCATTCCCAGACTCAGACCCCAGGCATAGTCCTTGCCACCCTCGTCCATGAGCTCCTCCTGAGCGATCTCAAAGCAGCGGCGGGTGCAGGGCATCAGCCCCAGCCAGTCATGACTCAGCTTTTGCAGGGCAGGGGAGTTGTCGTAGTTGTCGGTATAGCGGTTGAGATAGCGGACATATTCAGGGCTGTCCACGATCTCGCAGACACCCAGCAGAGCATGGGCTTTTTTCAGATCTTCGCGATACTCATCGCTTCTGCGCAGCAACAGCTCGCACCGGGCGATGGTTGCGTGAAGCTCATCCTCTTTCTGGACAAACAGCTCGCTCAGTTCCTCGGGGGAGGAGATCTTTACCATGTCGGAGATCTGGTCGATGGAAAAACCAAAGTTCTTGAACCACAGGCAATCCAGCAGGAAATTAATATCCCAGAAGTCATAATAACGGTAGTCGTTGTGCTTCCCCTTCATGGGCATCACAACACCTTTTTTTTCATAGTAGCGCAGCAAATCCGGGGAAATGCCCAGTATTTTCGCTACGTCGCCAATTTTATATTTCATGGAGAACCTCCTGACATTTTTCCATTAATATTATCTTCGATTTTTGCTGGAAAGTCAATTAAAGAATCGAAATAACACTGGGAGAATTAAAAATTCCTGCAAAAAACCTGCCCGGAAAGGCTTGACTTTGGTACTGTACCAAGGTGTATGATAAGAGCGTATGAAAAATAAATTACATAGGAGGAAATTATCATGGCATACATGCCTCTGAACAAAGCGAATATGTATCTGGACGACTCCAAGATGGTTAAGATCTACGATCTTTCCCAGCCCTGGGGCGTTGACACTC
>CAZFGL010000239.1:0-1442 GCA_964518645.1 uncultured Oscillospiraceae bacterium
CCATGGCTAACGATAGAGCTAGAGGCCGTAAGCGTCGTAAGGTATGCAGCTTCTGCGTTGATAAGGTCGAGCACATCGACTACAAGGATACCGCTAAGCTCCGCCGCTACCTGTCCGAGCGCGGTAAGATCCTGCCCCGCAGAACTACCGGTACCTGCGCTAAGCATCAGCGTCAGCTGACCACCGCTATCAAGCGTGCACGTCAGATTGCCCTGCTGCCTTACGTAACCGACTAATTGCGATACAATGATCCCCGTTGCCGTTGGCAGCGGGGATTTTGTATATTCAAACCATCAAAGTTGCAACTTTTTGAGCAAAAACGAATATAGCAGAAAATGTGGATTTTTGTAGAATTATCAAGGTTTTGAACGCGTTTTTGAACTTGGCTCGATTTTGCAAAAAATCACATATTTCTACGCAAATCTACGCCACTTAACAGGGGATTGGCGTAAGCCAATCAACTTTGTACAATGACATTATAGACTGCTGGCGATCTGTTCAAAGGCTCTCTCAACGGAGTCAAAGCTGCTGTGGGTGTAGACATCCAGCGTCACACTGGCATTGGAATGTCCCATGAGATATTGCAGACTTTTCACATCAAGTCCGGCCTGTTGGGCGTTGGTGCAGAAGGTATGCCACAGCACATGAGGCGTGATTTTCGGAACAGGCTTGCCGTAGACTTTTTCAAACCTTTTTTGGATACCACGTATATAGTTCTCCAAGTGCATGGCTACTTTCGGCATTCCGGACTTGTCCAGAGAGAGAAAGCCACTGTGACCATCCACCAACAGTTCGACCTTTGGAGATGTTCTGCTCATCACCACCCGCATCAGCGCAATGTAAACAGCGTTCGTCATGGGGATATTCCGGATGCCGCTTTTTGTTTTGGGCGGAGTGACAAAGTAAGGTATCTCTGCTGTCCGGCAAAGCTGCTGCCGTACATGGATGCAGCGCCACTTCTTGTGTATATCGGTATAACGATAGTCATAGGTGCCGTTTGCTCTCTGGCTTTCGCCATCTTTCAAAACACGCCCCTTGCTATCTTTGCGCTTTTCAGGCAACTCTAACGCTCCTTTCTGTGAAAAGCGCATATAGGGTTGCCTTAGTATATCATACCGAACACACGGTTTCCACTTAAATCGAATAGGCGGTTTCTAAAAACCGCTCAAGTTGTTTCCGCTTGATTCCATTCCAGAGAACGAAGGAACAGTTTTCATCGTTGGTCATATCCCGCAGCTTGTTGATAGCAATGCCAAAGTAGGCAGCGGCTTCCTCAAGACTCAGATTTGTTTTTCCCATACGGGCACTTTTTCAATCGCCATGATGCTGCCCACACAGGTCTGCTTCTTCAAACCAATTTACCTCCAAATATTTCGGTGCAGACAGTGCGTGTACTTTGTGCCGCCTGCGGGTGAATAGGAACTATATAAAAACAGGTGCGC
>CAZFGL010000240.1:0-1423 GCA_964518645.1 uncultured Oscillospiraceae bacterium
AGGCAAACGTTGCCCTCAAGAAAGTTCTCAAGGAATTCCGCCTTGAGGAGAGCACTCTGAACGTAGGCGATGAGGTGAAGGCTGATGTCTTCGCTGCTGGCGATAAGGTCGATGTGACCGGTATCTCCAAGGGCCATGGCTACCAGGGTGTTATTAAGCGCCACGGCGCACAGCGTACCCCCATGACTCACGGCGGCGGCCCTGTTCACAGACACGCCGGTTCCATGAGCGCCTGCTCCACTCCTTCCCGTATCTTCAAGGGCAAGATTGGTGCTGGTCACATGGGCGTAGATCAGGTCACTGTGCAGAACCTGGACGTTGTTAAGGTTGACGCCGAGCATAACATGATCGTTGTTCGCGGTGCGATCCCCGGCCCCAAGGGCGGCCTGGTGGTTCTGAAGAACACTGTTAAGAACAACAAGGTTAAGCAGGCTGGCGCTGGCATCAGCAAGAACCCGCAGAAGGCATCTGGCCGTAACCCCCAGAAGGCCTCCGCAAGAAGCTAAAGAAAGGAGAGTAAGACATGCTTAAGACTAATGTTTATGATATGACTGGCAAGATCGTCGGCGAAATCGAGCTCTCCGAGGCTATTTTTGGCATCGAGCCCAACGCCTCCGTTGTGCATGATGTTGTCAAGAACCATCTGGCCAACTGCCGTCAGGGCACTCAGAGCGCTCTGACCCGTGCCGAGGTTCGCGGCGGCGGCATCAAGCCCTGGCGTCAGAAGGGCACCGGCCGTGCAAGACAGGGCTCCATCCGCGCTCCCCAGTGGACTCACGGTGGTGTCGTCTTTGCTCCCAAGCCCAGAGATTACAGCTACACCCTGAACAAGAAGGTTAAGAGACTGGCTCTGAAGTCTGTTCTGTCCGCTAAGGTTGCTTCCGGCGATCTGATCGTTGTGGACGAGATCAAGATGGACGAAGTTAAGACTAAGACCTTCAAGACCTTCCTGACCGCTGTGGGCGCAGAGAAGAAGGCAATGGTTGTTACCCCCGTGGTAAACCAGAACGTTGTTCTCAGCTCCCGTAACATCCCCGGCTGCAAGACCACTTTTGCAAACCTCATCAATGTTTATGACATTGTGAACAGCAACAAGCTGGTTGTGGACAAGGCGGCTGTGGCCAAGATTGAGGAGGTATTCGCATAATGAAGACCGCATATGACATTATTCGTCGTCCTGTGATCACCGAGAAGTCCATGGCCGAGAGCGCAAACAAGAAGTACGTCTTCGAGGTTGCTCCCTCTGCCAACAAGATCGAGATCAAGGCTGCTATTTCCGAAATTTTCGGCGTGAAGGTCAAGTCTGTCAACACTGTGAAGACCAAGGGCAAGCAGAAGAGAACCGGTTCTTATCCTATGGGCCGTACCGCTGCTACCAAGAAGGCTTATGTTGAGCTGACCGAGGACTCCAAGACCATCGAGT
>CAZFGL010000241.1:0-1393 GCA_964518645.1 uncultured Oscillospiraceae bacterium
TTTAGGCGACGCTAGTAAACAAGGGCTATGCCCGCATATGAAAAACCCCCGGCTTTGCCGGGGGATGTTTATTCTTTGCACTTCTCCCATTCATCCAAATCATGCAGCTCTTCATGATTTGTTGTGTGTACGACAAGTGTCATAGGGCAAACCCAATTTGAAAAATATCAATAGAAAAATCGACCTTGCAGCTTAACTCCTGCAAGGTCTTTTTGTCTACTTTCTTTTGCACCTGTTCCCACAAGCAAAAAACGTGGGATAAAACCGGATCGGTTCTATCCCACGTCAAAGTATTATTTACCTGCGTAATAGTTGATCAGGCAGCCAGCAAGGATAACATCCCGTTCTTCTCTGGAAAGGTTCTTGAGTTCCAGAGCGATCTCGGACTGTTTGCTGCCTTGGATCAATGTGCCCTTGACGACCTCTGCGTCGCCTTCCAGCGCCTTTCGAATGCCGGGGATATAGAGCCGGTCGCCGGGCTGAATTCCCAGTGCAGCGATACCAGGGACGGTGAAGGGGATCATGCCCCAGTTGATCACGTTGGAGCGATAACGCTTTGTGGCATAATCCAGACAGATGTTGGCGCAGCCACCCAAAACACGCTGGCAGGAAGCGGCCTGTTCACGGGCGGAACCATCTCCGGGGCGGATGGACATGACAACGCTGCCAAAGCCGGTGACGGCAGGATCGTAACCCATCAGGTCCACAGAGGCGGGGTCCTTTCGGCGCTGCTGTTCCTGTGCAAGAATCCCCTTGGCACGTCCCACATAAGCGGGATCCTTCCGGCTCAGGGTAAATTCACTGAGCTTCAGGGGATTGGAGCGGTAAGAGGAAGTCTCACCGGAGGGAATCAGCTCGTCAGTGGTGGTCAGCTCGTCATAGATGGCGGAAGCGACCTCCAGCAGCAGGTTTTCGGGCATGGGGATCTGTTCCGGCCAGTCAGCGATATTGGGGCCGAACACCAGTTTCTCCTGGGGCTGGGGCTTTCCAACACCATAGTAAACACGGGCTTTATAGGCGGAATCATCATAGTGGTAAGGCACCCGCTGGGGATCCGGGGTGATCTCCGGAAGATCCGATGCAGCGGTGATGGCACCACCATTCAGGGCGGTGGCAGCAATGGAGCGGGCATCCATCAGTGCTACATAGGAAAGCTGATTATCTCCGGGCTTGCTGCCTTCCCGGTTGGGGAAGTTGCGGGTGGAGTGGCGGATGGAGAATGCGCCGTTGGCCGGGACATCTCCTGCCCCAAAGCAGGGGCCGCAGAATGCGGAACGGACGGAAACACCACTGGCCATAAGTTTTGTCAGGTCGCCGGTTTTGCCCAGCTCCATCATAACGGGCATGGAGGTGGGGTAAACAGACAGCCAGAAGGCTTCACTGCCCAGAGGAC
>CAZFGL010000242.1:0-1392 GCA_964518645.1 uncultured Oscillospiraceae bacterium
TTTCAAGGGTTTTCGGGACTCAAAAGACAAAATTATTTTATTCCCACTCAATCGTTCCGATCGGCTTGGGCGTGAGATCCATCAGAACACGGTTGATTCCATCCACCTCGTGGGTGATCCGGTCGGTGATATGGTGCAGCAGTGCGTAGGGGATCTCCTCAATGGTGGCGGTCATGGCATCGGTGGTATTGACCGCACGGATGATTGCAGGCCAGCCCTCATAACGCTTGCCGTCCTTTACGCCGACGCTCTTCATATCAGGCACAGCGACGAAGTACTGCCAAACCTTTCCTGCAAGGCCGTTCTTATCAAACTCCTCCCGCAGGATTGCATCAGCTTCACGGAGTGCATGGAGACGGTCACGGGTAATTGCGCCAAGGCAGCGGACACCCAAGCCGGGGCCGGGGAAGGGCTGACGATAGACCATGTTGTGGGGCAGTCCAAGAGCTTCGCCGACGACACGAACCTCGTCCTTGTACAGAAGCTTGACAGGCTCAACCAGTTCAAACTTCATATCCTCGGGCAGGCCGCCTACGTTGTGATGTGCCTTAACGCCGTCAGACTCAAGAATGTCAGGGTAGATGGTGCCCTGTGCCAGGAAATCAATACCCTCGAGCTTACGGGCCTCATCGTTGAACACCTCGATGAACTCATTGCCAATGATCTTACGCTTCTTCTCAGGATCAGAGACACCGGCCAGCTTATCCAGGAAACGATCCACTGCATCCACATAGATCAGGTTTGCATCCATCTCATCCCGGAATACTTTAACAACCTGCTCAGGCTCACCTTTGCGGAGCAGACCATGGTTTACATGCACACACACCAGCTGCTTGCCGATAGCCTTGATCAGCAGGGCAGCAACAACGGAGCTGTCAACGCCGCCGGACAGCGCCAGCAGAACCTTCTTATCGCCTACCTGAGCACGGACAGCGGCAACCTGCTCTGCAATGAAAGCTTCTGCCTGAGCAGCTGTCTGGATACGGGCCATGGATTCAGGACGTACATTACTCATAATAATTCCTCCCAGTTTCATTATTGTTGCACAAATTCAGATAAATTGGGGTTGCGAAGAAATGCCTTCCCTGCCGGACACGCACTTGCGCCCGGCAGGGGAAATTATCAATTTCTGATTTTGGTTATATCCAGAGCACGAAGCTCACTGGAACGGCCTCTCAGACGGGTCTGGAGCATTGCGCTTGCAGTATCCACTGCGGTGATCACGGGGATCGAACGCTCGGTGGCTACCCGGCGGATGGTAAATCCGTCATGCGTATGGTTCCGGGTACCAGCAGGGGTATTGATGATCATATCAAACATACCGATCTCGATCATATCCAGAATGGTGGGGCTGCCCTCACCGATCCGGTTGACCTTCTGGCAGGAGACACC
>CAZFGL010000243.1:0-1365 GCA_964518645.1 uncultured Oscillospiraceae bacterium
TCCCGGTGCAGGTAAGGGTACCCAGGCCGAGATCATCTCTGCAAAGCTGGGCATCCCCACCATCTCCACCGGTAACATTCTGCGCGAAGCAGTTAAGAATGGTACCGAGGTCGGTCTCAAGGCCAAGGCTTTCATGGAAGCCGGCCAGCTGGTTCCTGACGAAGTGATCGTCGGAATCGTCAAGGAGCGCGTTGCACAGGATGACTGTGCAAAGGGCTACATCCTTGACGGCATGCCCCGTACCATTCCTCAGGCTGAAGCGCTGGTGGCACAGGACGTTAAAATCGACAAGGTTGTCTCCATCGAGATCGCCGACAGTGTGATCGAGGAGCGCATGACCGGTCGCCGCGTCTGCTCCGCTTGCGGTGCAAGCTACCACGTTGTTGCCAATCCCCCCAAGGCCGAGGGTGTCTGCGATGCCTGCGGCGGTGAGCTTCAGATCCGTAAGGATGACGCTCCCGAAACTGTGAAGAACAGACTTCAGGTGTTCCACAATGAAACGGAGCCCCTCAAGGAGTTCTATCAGAAGATGGGCGTTCTCACTGAGGTGGAAGGCAATCAGCCGATTGAAAATGCTACAAAGGATATCCTTGCAGCATTGGGTGTCTGATCATGATTCCTATCAAGATCGAACGTGAACTGGAGATCATGCGCAAGGCTTGCAGAATTACCGCTGAGGCGAGAGCTTTGGCTGGCAGTTTGATCAAGCCCGGCGTGAGCACCCAGGACATTGACACCGCAGTTCATGATTATATCGTATCTCAGGGAGCGACTCCGTCGTTCCTTGGGTACGGTGGATTCCCAGCCAGTGCCTGTATCTCCATTAATGATGTGGTGATCCATGGCATTCCCGGCAAGCAGATCATTCACGAAGGCGACCTTGTTTCCGTGGATGTGGGTGCTTACTGGAATGGGTTCCACGGTGACTGTGCTGCCACCTTTATCTGCGGCGAGACCGATGAGGAATCCCGTCGATTGGTGGAAGTCACTCGTCAGAGCTTTTATGAAGGCCTGAAGTTCTGCAAGAGAGGCAATCGGATCTCCGATATCTCCAATGCAATTCAGACCTATGTAGAGGATCATGGATTTTCAGTGGTTCGGAAGTATATTGGTCACGGTGTTGGCCAGGAGCTTCATGAAGAACCCGAGGTGCCAAACTATGGCCGTCCCGGTCGCGGCCCCAGACTGATCCCCGGCATGACCATTGCAATTGAACCTATGGTCAACATTGGTTCCTATGATGTGTATGTGATGCCCGATCGCTGGACTGTAAAGACTGTGGATGGCAAGCGTGCGGCCCACTATGAAAATACTGTGCTCATTACCGACGGCGAGCCGGAAATTCTCACCGTCACCGAGGGGCAA
>CAZFGL010000244.1:0-1336 GCA_964518645.1 uncultured Oscillospiraceae bacterium
TTCCACATCCTGATACTGGTCAGCCA
Source organism: uncultured Oscillospiraceae bacterium (assembly GCA_964518645.1). Classification (GTDB taxonomy): domain Bacteria; phylum Bacillota; class Clostridia; order Oscillospirales; family Oscillospiraceae; genus HGM13006. The sequence continues at coordinate 27 of CAZFGL010000244.1, forward strand.
CATCAGCAGGAACAATTACCACCTGTGCATTGTTGCAGTATGCATTGGAGGTTTCCATGGCTGCCTTTACCTCGTCGGTCAGGGTCATGCCGTTCCATACACAGTCGATGGTCTTGCCGTCCAGCTCCAGAACCTTGTTGTCCCAGTCGATCTCAACAAACTCAACGGTAACGCCCAGGCTCTCACCGAAGGCCTTAGCCATGTCTGCGTCAAAACCGATCCACTCACCGGCTTCATTCTTGTAATCCATGGGTGCGAAGTCTGTGATACCAACAACCAGAGTACCCTTCTCCTGAACATATTCCAGATCACTCTGAACGTTCTCGGCGGGTGCAGACCCGGAGGCAGCAGCCTCAGGTGCGGAAGAGACGGCCTCGGAGGCAGAATCGGCAGATCCACAAGCGGCCATGCTAAATACGATCAATGCAGCCATCAGTACAGCAAGCATCTTTTTCATAAAAAATCGCTCCAATCATTGCGACCTTTCGGCCACCTCATTTAGTATGTCATTATATTAGTGAATCACTACGCTAAAGTCAAGCGATTTTTTCATTTTTATCACTTTCAACAGTGTTTGCCCTTTTTGCCCCCCGGTTTTGGGGGAAGCATACAAAGAGAACGCCCGGAAAATCCCGGGCGTTCTGATACACTTATTCCATCGGGATTCTGCCCTCAAGGGCCCGGGTCAGGGTCACTTCATCCGCATACTCCAGCTGTCCGCCTACCGGGATACCGTAGGCCAGCCGGGTGACCTTCACTCCAAAGGGACGCAGCAGCCGGCTCAGGTACATGGCCGTGGCCTCGCCCTCTGTGTCCGGATTGGTGGCCATAATGACCTCACGCACATCCTCGTCAGCCACACGCTGAAGCAGTTCCCGGATTTTCAGATCCTCCGGCCCCACATTTCCCAGGGGGGAGATCACACCGTGGAGCACATGATAGCCCCCGTGATATTCCCGTGCCTTTTCCATGGCGGTAACATCCTTGGGATCCGCCACCACGCAGATCACGCCGTTATCACGGGTGTCATCGGCACAGATGGGACAAAGGTCAAGATCCGTCAGGTTCTGACACCGGGGACAGGTATGGACAGTACGACGTGCCTCCAGAATCGCCTCGGCAAATGCCTTCGCTTCCTCTTCTTCCATGCTCAGCACGAAAAACGCCAGCCGTCTGGCCGTCTTTGTGCCGATGCCGGGAAGCTTGGCAAACTGTTCACTGAGCCGTTCCAGGCTCACAGGATAACTGCGCATCCTTACAGCAGGCCGCCCAGACCGCCCAGATTCATGCCGCCGGTAAGCTTGCCCATG
>CAZFGL010000245.1:0-1330 GCA_964518645.1 uncultured Oscillospiraceae bacterium
GATTTCCTCCTGTGGAAAGGACGGATCATATGAATGCCGTTTTACCTTATGTACTAAACAGCTTCCTGATTTTCATAGAAGTATTTGCTCTTTATCAATTGGGCTCCTGTTTTTTTCAGTGTAAGTGCAACATGAACATAATACTTATCAGTTTTCTGTTGATTTGGGTTACCCAAAGTTTAATTGTGTTTTTCTGTAGTGTATATACTGTTCTGAAATACGCTCTTTTGACACTCGTAGATTCATTGTGGATATGGATTCTATATAAACCACATATTTTGAAATGCCTGACATTATCTATCCTCTTTTTATCTATGATATTGGTTTGTGATAGTTTTTGCATAATGGGCTTTAGCATAATATTTTTACATGATGTAAATAGTTATACCCAGAACATTTACACATACTATCTGTTTTCTTATGTTGTCAAAATCGTTGAACTCATGGTTGTTATCATACTAAAATTGTTATTAAGAAATCGGTTAGGATTTACTTCTACAACATGGCATGATTGGATCCGAATTATTGCATTCCCTCTAATGAGTGGTATAATAGCAATTGTACTAATGCGGTTATATAGTCTTTACCCAAATGCAGGAGAAAGCGTACTGTTGTGCTCAGTTGTATTATTGTGTGCAGATATGCTGGCAATTATTCTGCTGGGCTACATGGAGGAACAGCAGCAAAAACTGCATGATTATTCTATACTCAAGCATGATATGAAGTTGGAGCAAGACAATGTCGCAGCATGGATGAATGCGTATTCCAACCAACGAAAACAAACCCATGAATATCAGCACCAATTGGAGGTAGTACGTGGTCTGGCCCAGCGTGAAAACGGAAATGACGAGTTGATTAAATATGTAAGTCAACTACTTCAAACAGATATGTCTGAGGCCATATTCGTAAATACAGGTCGTACTGTAGTGGATGTTATATTGAATCAGAAGCATTCCATTGCCCAGAGCAAAAATCTCACATTAAAAATCCAACTGGATGATTTGCGTGAGTTTATCCTGGATGATGATGCAATTGTGGTTGTTCTTTCGAATCTGCTTGACAATGCAATTGAAGCAACCGAAAAAAACCAGAATCCATCGCATAAAACAATTGTCCTGAAGATGCAGGCTGATCCGGCGGTAAACTTTCTGTATGTTGAGAATTATTCAGAATTGCCGGTTACCATCGTCGACAACAAGGTTTTAACAAACAAGCGAAATATCGCAGAACATGGGTATGGGTTAAAGAACATTGATGCAATGCTAAGTCAGTATAGCAGTGACTATGTGTTGGATTACGATCCGGAAACCATGATATTTCGATTTTCTGC
>CAZFGL010000246.1:0-1319 GCA_964518645.1 uncultured Oscillospiraceae bacterium
CGGTAACAATGGGCAGGCCGGATGCCTTTTTTGCCTTGAGCAGCAGTTCCAGCCCCTCCATGCCCATTCCCTGGAAGGAGTAGGGGGAGGTTCTGGGCTTGAAGGCACCGCCACGGAGCAGCTTTGCGCCGGAGGCCTCCACGTCTTTTGCCACGGAGACGATCTGATCCTCCGTTTCCACAGAGCAGGGGCCGGCGATCACGGTGAAATTACCTCCGCCGATCTTTGCGTCACCGATGGAAACCACGGTGTCATCGGGGTGGAACTTTCTGTTGGCCTTCTTATAGGGCTCCTGTACACGCATGACACGCTCCACACCCTCGTGGAGCACAAGATCATCTGCGTCCAGCATGGTGGTGTCGCCCACCAGACCCAGAATCGAGCAGCCGACACCGTTGGTGATGCCTACCTTCAGACCTTTGGCTTCCAGCTCATGGGCCAGCGCCTCAATGCGCTCCCGGCTGGTGTTGGGCTTCATAATTACAACCATAACCACATCTCCTTTAAAAGACGAATTTTTTACATAATAGACCATAAAAAACGCCCCTGACTGAATCAAATCAGCAGGAGCGATAAGATAAGCTTGCCGTTATGACCCAATCAAATTATGACAAATGCCTGCCCCAAAGCTGGCGCAGGTAAAGTAGCCGTAAAATCGATTGGCAGAAACGTACATGGGATACCTCGTAATTTAGTGATATAAAGCGGCAATGTGCCTGAGTGTATTATAGCACGTTATTCTGGAATTACAATAGTTTTTTTAAAAATTTCCCGGGCTTTGTGCTGCGAAAAAATGCGCTGTGCCCCTCGTTTTCCACACCGTGTTCCGGGTACGGAGAGGCTCCCTTGTGTAAAGGGAGCTGGCAAACCCGCAGGTTTTGACTGAGGGATTGGAAGCTGATGGTTTTGGAGGCCGTCGGGGACAATGCCGTATGATATTAACGCAAAAAGTCCGGCACAGGAAACCTGTGCCGGACGAGGATATGAGACTGTAAATTAGAAGTAGTACAGTTCCTTAGCTGCGCGGGTGAGTTCTTCACGATCCTCGGGATGAGCCAGGGAGATGAGGAGCTTTGCACGCTCACGGACGGTGGTACCACGGAGGTCGGCGATGCCGTTCTCGGTAACAACGTACTGGATGTAGTTACGCTGATGGGTAACAACAGCACCGGGAGTCAGGGTAGCCTTGATCTTGGGCATGCCCTTCTTGGTACGGCTGGAGAAGCAGAGGATGCCCTTGCCGTGCTCAGCAAAGTAGGTGCCGAGGGTGAAGCAGAAGCCGCCGCCGGAACCGGAGTACTGAACAGGGCCGATGGACT
>CAZFGL010000247.1:0-1318 GCA_964518645.1 uncultured Oscillospiraceae bacterium
TCCCTATGATGTTCCCATTGTGGGCTACGGCGGAAAGACCGTCAATATTCTCCGGCTCTGGAGCGCCGAACCGGTGGTTCAGAAGCTGGATTTGGCCGCATTTAACGCCGGTGACTACTCCGGTGCACTGCGGGAACGGAACGAGATCGAAGCCATCACCACCATTCTCTATCCGGACGACAGCACCGAGGCGGGCAAGGCCCTGCGTCTGAAGCAGGAGTACTTCTTTGTCTCCGCCGGCACCGTGGATATTGTCAAGAACTTCAAAATCAACTACGGCAGCAACTGGGACATTTTCCCGGATAAAATCAGCATCCACACCAACGACACCCATCCCGCCCTGTGCGTCCCCGAACTGATGCGCATTCTGCTGGATGAAGAGGGGCTATCCTGGGATCAGGCTTGGGACATTACCTGTCGCACCATCTCCTATACCAACCACACGGTTATGCCCGAGGCACTGGAAAAATGGTCTATCGACCTGATGCGTTCCCTGCTCCCCCGGATCTATCAGATCATTGAGGAGATCGACCGCCGCTACTGTGCCAATTTTGACCGGACTCAGCCCAACTGGCAGGAGAAGCTGAAAAACACCGCCATCCTCTGGGACGGTCAGGTGCACATGGCCAATTTGTCCATTATCGGCTCCTACAGTGTCAACGGTGTCGCCTCCCTCCACACGGAGATTCTCAAGACCGATACCCTCCGGGACTTCTATGCACTGACCCCTGAGAAATTCAACAACAAAACCAACGGCGTCACCCATCGCCGCTTCCTTGCAGAGGCGAACCCCAGCCTCTCCCGGCTCATCACCGATGCCATCGGCCCCCAGTGGATGGGAAATGCCACCCGTTTGCAGGAGCTTCTGCCCTATAAAGAGGATCCCGCATTTCTGGAGGCACTGCGAAAGAGTAAACGGGAAAACAAGGTTCGTCTCGGCAACTATATCAAGGCCCGGACGGGCATCTCGGTGGATCCCGACTCCGTATTCGATATTCAGGTGAAGCGTATCCACGCTTACAAGCGGCAGCTCCTTGCCGCCTTCAAGGTGATGCATCTTTACAATATCCTGAAAAACGATCCCAATGCGGACATTGTCCCCCACACCTTCCTCTTTGCAGGCAAGGCCGCCGCAGGCTACGCCTTTGCCAAGGAGACCATTAAATATATCAACTCCATTGCGGAGCTCGTGAATAACGATCCGGTGGTCAGCAAGAAGATCAAAGTGATCTTCCCTGAAAACTTCAACGTTTCCACAGCTCAGCTGATCTACCCCGCAGCAGACATTTCCGAGCAGATCTCCACCGCCGGCAAGGAG
>CAZFGL010000248.1:0-1274 GCA_964518645.1 uncultured Oscillospiraceae bacterium
AACCCGAAGCTTGGCACTCCGTGCCCGGGGATTGTCATCGAGTTCCTTCTGTCCGGATACAATGGGCTTCCGGGTGATCAGTTTCACCTGTGGCTTCTTCCCGCAGACACACACCGGAAAATCCGGAGGACAGGTACAGCCCTTGGATGCGGCCACCATGGATGTCTTAACGATCCGATCCTCCAGAGAGTGGAAGGTGATTACAGCCAAACGGCCTCCCTTCCGCAGACGGGGAATGGCGGCATCCATCATTTCACGGACAGAACCAAGCTCGTCATTCACAGCAATTCGAATCGCCTGGAATGTACGCTTGGCCGGATGCTGCTTCTCCCGAAGGGCCTGAGGGGGCAGGGCGCTCCGGATCACATCCACCAGCTGAAGGGTAGTCTCAATGGGCGCATTCTCCCGCTTCCGGTCAATGACAGCGGCGATCTGAGAGGCATAACGTTCCTCCCCATAATCGTACAGAATCCTGCGAAGTTCTTCCCGCGACCAGAGATTCACCACCTCATAAGCAGTCAGCCGATCCTCCCGGTTCATACGCATATCCAGGGGCGCATCCGCCATATAGGAGAATCCCCGTTCCCCATCATCCAGCTGCGGTGAGGACACGCCAAGATCAAACAGCATGCCATCAATCTTATCGATCCCCAACTGATCCAGAATCTGATCAATTTCCTTAAAATTAGAGTGAACCAGTGTCACACGGTCCATCCACGGCGCAAGCCGTTTGCCGGCAGCTTCCAATGCCACCGTATCACGGTCAACACCGATCAGTCGGCCGGTGGTCAGTCTTTGAACGATCTGACTGGAGTGCCCAGCACCACCCAGTGTTCCGTCCAGATAAATACCGTCCGGGCGGATATTCAGCCCTTCGATACACTCCTCCAGAAGCACCGATTTATGTACAAATTCCATACCTGCATCCTCCAAAACCAGCCAAAGTACATAGATTCCCTCGAAGGGGCACACCAAACCTGCGTACCCACCTCCCGTTAGTATACTTCACCCCCCCTGTAATTGCAAGGGAATTTTCTCGAATCCGGTGATTATACTCTGTCTCTTCTCCCTTTTCATGGATTTCAAAACCAATACCAGAATACCATAATTCTTTGAATGATTTATGAACAGAGGCCACCCAGACCGCAGCAAAACGAAAAAGGCGCACCGCAAAAGCGGTGCGCCCGGAATCCAACAGTTCCTTCTGCGGTTTTCGGAAGGATTAGCCCTTCAGAGAACCAACCATCATGCCCTTGGTGAAGTACTTCAGGATG
>CAZFGL010000249.1:0-1269 GCA_964518645.1 uncultured Oscillospiraceae bacterium
GAGAATTCCTACACCCCGGTGAAAACCTGGGCTGAGCTTCAGGCTGAAAAGTAAAAGAAATACCGCTGTGGAAATCCACAGCGGTATTTTTGTAATCAATTGAGATTAGAGAGCAGCCTTTGCAGCCTCAACCAGCTGAGCAAAAGCAGCGGGATCGTTGATTGCCAGCTCGGAGAGCATCTTGCGGTTCATCTCGATACCAGCCTTCTTCAGACCGTTCATGAACCGGGAGTAGTTGATGTCATAGGGAGCCACAGCAGCGGAAATACGGGTGATCCACAGCTTGCGGAAGTCTCTCTTCTTAGCGCGGCGGTCGCGGAAAGCGTAGTTGCCGGACTTCATGACGGCTTCCTTAGCCATCTTAAAGTGCTTGGATTTGCTGCCCCAATAGCCCTTTGCCAGGTTCAGGGTCTTGTTGCGTCTCTTGCGCGTCATCATTGCGCCTTTTACTCTAGCCATTTATGTTATCCTCCTTGAAGTGTAGCAAGCTGATTCTTATTTGTAAGGGATGAGCTCTTTGATTGCAGCCACGTTGGTCTTGTCGGCATAGCTGCCCTGACGCAGACGACGAGTCCGCTTGGTTTCCTTCTTGGTGAGGATGTGGCTCTTGTAAGCGCAGGCCTTCTTGACCTTGCCGGTCTTGGTCAGCTTAAATCTTTTCTTTGCACCGGAGTGCGTCTTAATCTTGTTCGCCATAATGGTGTACTCCTTCCGTATAATAAAGGGTTTTACTTACTGGATTTGGGCGCCAGGAAAATGGACATGTGGCGGCCTTCGAGCTTGGGAGGCTTGTCAGTGCTGGAAAGCTCCGCACACTGCTCGCTAAACTGAGCCAAAAGCGTCTTGCCGATATCGGTATGTGCCATTTCTCGGCCGCGGAAACGAACCGTCACCTTGACTCTGTTGCCTTCCTTCAAGAACTTCATTGCGCTCTTGATCTTGACATTGAAATCATTGGTGTCGATGCTGGGAGACATGCGAATTTCCTTAACTTCGGTCACATGCTGGTTCTTCTTGGCCTCTTTTTCCTTCTTGGTCTGCTCAAAACGGAACTTGCCGTAGTCCAGGATCTTGCACACCGGAGGGGTGGCATTGGGAGAGATCTTTACAAGATCCAAGCCCAGATCGTAGGCCTTAACGAGTGCGTCCCGGGAGGACATGATGCCAAGCTGTTCACCGGTGGGACCGATTACGCGAATTTCTTTGTCTCTGATCTCCTCATTGAGCTGATGGTCAAGTTTGCTGATATGAAACACCTCCAACAAAAAA
>CAZFGL010000250.1:0-1208 GCA_964518645.1 uncultured Oscillospiraceae bacterium
GAGGGTAACCCCTGCGCTCCGGATCCCCGGGCCGGCGAGATGATGGCCAGGGGATCCGGGCAGAGCGTTGGTCTTCACGATGAGAGCTTTGCGGTTATGGGCCTGGCGGAACTGTACAAGGCCACCAAGCGGGCGGATGTGAAGGAAAGCCTGTATAAGATGGTGGAACTGCAGCAGTTCATCTATCACAATCCCAAGTATTTTGCAAACGGTGAGAAAAATCCTGAGGAGCAGGCGCCGATGGCGGGCATGGGCGATTATATGTCCCTTCTGTGCTCCGTCCAGACAGCCCGGGAGTGCGATCCAGAGCGTAAGGATTACTACACGGCACTGCTAAGGGAATATACCGAGTGCGTCTTCCGCTATTACTATGACGCAGACAAGACCCTGCTGTACGAGCGGGAGATTGAGTGTCCCGGCCACAGCATGGAGGTTGCTTGGTTCATGCTGGCAGAGGGTATCTACACCAAGAATCAGGAACTGGTGAATATTTGTGCCAAGATTGTTGGAAAGCTGTTCGACCTGGGCTGGGACAAGCACTATGGCGGCTTCAACGTCTTTGCCAATGTTAACGGTAGCCCTGCCTTTGAAATCAACGGCAATCTGAAATACTGGTGGCCCAACAACGAGCTGGAAATCGGCTTGATGTACGCTTACTTGGGTACCGGTGAGCAAACCTACCTGGAGCGTTATCGTCAGGCCCATGAGTGGACCTTTGCCCACTTCCCGGACCGGGAATGCGGCGAATGGTATGGCTATCTGAACCATGATGGCACTCCCGCTACCTTCTGCAAGGGAGATCATTCCAAGGGTTGCTACCATCTTTACCGCAGCTTCTACGCCATCTACAACGGTATTCGTGCCTATCTGGAGCATGGTGCGTGCTTTTTTGAGGTGGGCAGCAAATGAAAGGCTCCTATAGCCGCCGACAGGAATTGCTACTGTTAGGGTTTGCGGTTTTCTTCTGGTTTTCTACAGCGGTAGGCGGATATCAGACCGTGTGGCTTCAGGAGAAGGGAATCACCTCTGCACAGCTGGGGGTTATCAATGCGGTTTCCAGTGGCATTGGCATTCTGGTGATTACCCTGACGGGCTTTGTCAGCGACCGGGTTGGTTCTTTGGTGAAGACCATGCTCCTGTGTCTGGTTCTGGGCTTTGGCAGCTATGCGCTGATTCCCTTGCTGCCGAGTGAACAGCTTGCTTTCCCC
>CAZFGL010000251.1:0-1198 GCA_964518645.1 uncultured Oscillospiraceae bacterium
GCCTGCAACCATGGTCAGCTGCTTGTAGATCTGGGGGGACTGGGGCAGCGCATAGAATTTGCCGTTGTGAATACGGGAGGGAACCAGGAAGTCTCTTGCACCCTCGGGGGTGGAACCGATCAGGGTGGGGGTCTCGATCTCAATGAAGCCGTTCTCATCAAAGTAGTCCCGGGTGATCTTTGCCACCTTGTGACGGAACATCAGCTTCTTCTGAAGCGCAGGCCGTCTCAGATCCAGATAGCGGTACTGAAGCCGCAGGTTTTCGTTGGCGTTGCAGCCGTCCTCGATCTGGAAGGGAGGTGTTTCGGACTTGCCCAGCAGCCGAACCTCGGAGACATACAGCTCCACGTCGCCGGTGGGGATCTTCTTGCTCTTGGCTTCCCGCTCACGGATCACGCCGGTGGCGGCGATGACATATTCGCTGCGGAAGGAGGCTGCCTTTTCAAACACAGCCGGATCGGTGGCGTCGTCGAAGGCCAGCTGGAGAATACCGGCCCGGTCTCTCAGGTCGATGAACATGAGGCTGCCCAGATTTCTGGACCGCTGTACCCAGCCACAGACGGACACGGTCTGTCCAACGTGTTGGAGACGGAAGTTTCCGCAATAGTCACTGCGGAGGAAGTTTTGAAGGTTGTCCATAGTGATCGCTCCTGTATGATTAAATTTGTTGGGGAAAATCAGTCTTTGTCCCGGATGACACAGCCACTGCCACGGCGGGCAAGCTCTGCCCGGATCAGCTCTGCTGCCTCGTCAGGGGATACGGTGACCTGCTCACCGGTGGAGAAGTTCTTTACAGACAGGGTGCCTGCGGCGATTTCGTCCTCACCCAGCAGCACGGCGAAGGGAATGCCCAGCTTGGAGCAGTAAGACATTTTCGACTTGAACTTCTTCTTCTCCGTATAGATCTGGGTACGGATGCCGGCAGCACGCAGGGCGGTAGCCGCAGTGATGGCTGGAGCCATATCCTCGGTCATGGAGATCACCAGTGCATCGGCAGGGGCGGTCACCAGCTCGTCGGAGAGGTAGCCCTGTTCGCCCAGTACATAGAACAGCCGGGTCAGGCCGATGGAGATACCAACGCCGGGGAGGGGCTTGTCAGTGTAATACTCGGCAAGGTTGTCGTAACGTCCGCCGGAGCAAACGGAGCCGATCTCCGGGTGATCCAGCATGGCGGTCTCGTAGACGGTGCCGGTGTAGT
>CAZFGL010000252.1:0-1148 GCA_964518645.1 uncultured Oscillospiraceae bacterium
CCGGTATTACCATCTGCACGGCGCTGGTGTCTGCCCTGACCGGTGCGCCGGTGCGGCGGGATATTGCCATGACCGGTGAAATCTCCATCCGTGGCCGGGTAATGGCCATCGGCGGATTGAAGGAAAAGACGATGGCGGCCCTCCGTCACGGGGTGAAAACAGTGATTATTCCTCAGGATAATGTGAAGCATCTGGAGGAGATCGATCAGACTGTACGCAGCCGCCTGAACTTTATTCCTGTGAAGGATGCTGATACGGTGATTTCCACAGCACTTGATTTCAGCGCTGTACAGCCTGCGAAGAAGCTGGAAATGCCGATTCCTGAGGCAAAGCCCTCTGAACTGAGTTTGAGACAGTGAGGTTTGTATGAATTTTCATAAAGTAGATTTTGAACTCTCTGCGGCAAAGCCCAGTCAGTTTCCCAGAAACGGGATCCCGCAGATCGCCTTTGCGGGGAAAAGTAATGTGGGCAAGTCCTCGGTGATCAACCGGGTGCTGATGCGGAAGAATTTTGCCTATGTGGGTGCATCTCCCGGAAAGACCATTCATATCAATTATTTTCTGGTGGATGAAACCGCATACCTGGTGGATCTGCCCGGTTATGGCTATGCCAAGGTCAGCAAAAGTGAGAAAGAGCGCTGGGGCAGACTGATGGAGGATTATTTTGCCGCCGGGGATCTGATCACACTGGGAATTCTGATTGTGGACGCAAGACATGCCCCCACCCAGAATGATATTACCATGGCCACCTGGTTCCAGCAGACCGGCTGCCCCTTTGTGGTGGTGGCAAATAAGCTGGATAAGTTGAAGAAAAGCCAGATCCAGCCGAATATGGATACCATTCGTCAGGATCTGTCATTGACGGAGGATACCATCCTGCTGCCCTTCTCTGCGGAGAAGGGAATCGGACGGGATCAGTTGGTTGCCTTTATTGAGGTCGCTGCCCGTGGGGATGATATTCACTCAGTGGTGGAAGCTTGATCCACTGTGCCCGGTGCGACAAAATTGAATCATTGAAAGCGGGGACTGCTGCACGATGCGGCAGTCCCTGTTATTTGGTATCATGGGCGAATTTACAGGGGGTGTAGGTTTGTCAAACATATTGTACAGTGAACTCAACAGGCGAAAGCTATCGGAGGGGTCTCATA
>CAZFGL010000253.1:0-1148 GCA_964518645.1 uncultured Oscillospiraceae bacterium
TTAGCGCCCATTCTACGCAGTCTGATTTTAACCATGGATGTTTCACCTCCATAAATTTTCTCTCAAAATATCTATCGTAAAGCGATTTGCTTTGAACGAACCAAATTAGAAGAAGCCACGCTTCCCGCCCATACCGCCGAAATTGAAGCCGCCCTGTTTCTGAAGCCGTTTCATTTTCTTGTTGGCACCGGGGCCTGTGAACTGCTTAATCATTTTCTGCATGGCTTCAAACTGATTCAGCAACTTATTGATCTCTTCAACCTTCACACCAGCGCCCTTGGAAATACGCTGTTTTCTGCTGTGGTTGATACAGCCGGGGTTTTCCCGTTCATGGGGGGTCATGGAGAGGATAATGGCTTCTGTATGAGCCATAGCCTTCTCATCCACCCTCATATTTTTCAGTGCACCGGCATTCATTCCGGGCATCATCGCCAGAATGTCGGTCATGGAGCCCATGCTCTTGAGCTGAACCATCTGGTCATAAAAATCCTGAAGGGTGAATTTATTCTTCCGGAGTTTCCGCTCCAGTTCCTCCGCCTTTTTCTGGTCAATGGCTGCCTCAGCCTTTTCAATCAGCGTCAGCACGTCGCCCATGCCCAGAATTCTGGAGGCCATACGGGAGGGATGGAAGGGTTCGATATTATCCAGCTTCTCACCGTTACCCACGAACTTAATGGGCTTCCCGGTGACAGCCTTTACGGACAATGCTGCACCGCCACGGGCGTCGCCGTCCAGCTTTGTCAGCATAACACCGTCAATATCCAGCTGATTATTAAACGCAGTTGCAGCATTTACAGCGTCCTGACCGGTCATGGCATCCACAACCAGAAGGATCTCGGTGGGATTCACCGCCGCCTTAATTGCAGAGAGCTCTTCCATCAGAGCCTCGTCCACATGGAGACGACCGGCGGTATCCAGGAACACCATATCGTTGCCCTGCTTTTTTGCATGCTCCAAAGCAGCCTTGGCAATATCCACAGGATTTGCAGTTCCCATCTGGAAGACAGGGATTCCAAGCTGTCCGCCCACCACTTCCAGTTGCTTGATTGCAGCAGGCCGGTACACGTCACAGGCAACCAGCAGCGGGCTTTTACCGTCCTTTTTCATAAGGCCGGCAAGCTTTGCACCATTGGTGGTTTTACCTGCAC
>CAZFGL010000254.1:0-1141 GCA_964518645.1 uncultured Oscillospiraceae bacterium
ATGCTTTTTCGTGTGTTGATGCGATTAACAGATGCTCCCTGTGGAGTACCAAACGTTGTTGGTAAGGATGAGGTCGCCAGTTCGAATCTGGCTAGCAGCTCCAAACCCTTGAAAACCTTGTGTTTTCAAGGGCTTTTTTCTTTTCCTGCATAAAATTTTAGACCGCATCCCTTTTGCTATTTTTTCAGGAAGGGATGCGGTCTTTTATTAGGACAGGAAATATGTGTCGATATATGCATCCAGCTTATTGTTTTTTTCTGAATCCATGGTACAATAATTATGCCAAAAATTTAATAATTCATCAGAAACTTCAAAGTATGGGAGGATGTAAAAGTGCAAGAAGGAAGAGACTTGCAAAGTCTGAGTGATATGTTGTTCACGTTGTTCATGGTTTTGGATGCAATTCTGTTGTTTGCCGTGCTAATCACTACCGTTGTTACTGGTCAAATTGTTCTGCTTTTTTTCGGTGTAATCGTGGCTGTTCTATATGCAATCATCGGTTGGACGTTAAAAGTTGTGCTTGCAGCCTTTGGCACACAGGTGTGTACCACATCGCGCATTGAAAGTTTACTGCGAGTAACCCAAGGTACTCTGGCGCAAATCTCTCAGAATCTACCTTCAAATCCTGAGCTGAAAAAGAAGGTCGAAACAAAAACTGAGCCTTCCCATAGTACGCTTGCTGGCTCTGCAACCGATGGTCCGGTAAAGCCTAAGATCGTAGAGGGGAGTTCCGGGAAAGTTCAATGCCCATGTTGTGGGAAAATTCAACGATCAGATAGAGTTAAATGCTGGAATTGCGCTGTGGATTTCCTGGATATTGCAGAACGATAGACTTGAGGTGTAAAATAGTACGAACAAGCGGTCTGCAGTGTAGGACAAGACGAATAACTAACAGAAATGAGATTATCAAGTATAAGAAGCAAACATAGGCTCACCTTTCGGTGAGGAAGAGCGGCGGTCATGTCAGGGGCAGCCACTCTTTTTTTGTACCACTGTGGAGTGTCCGAATCCAATTTGCGTAATAATCCCCCTCGAAAATAAAGTGCCAACCCTATGCTGCCAGCTTATTGTTTTTTTTTTTTTTTTTTTTTTTTTTTTTTTAAAAAAAGGCTTGATTTTTGAACCCGCCCAAAAGGATGGG
>CAZFGL010000255.1:0-1127 GCA_964518645.1 uncultured Oscillospiraceae bacterium
AGTAGGAAGAGATACCCTTGACCATCTGCTGGCACACAATGGCCAGATCCTTGCCAAGGTAGGTCAGGCAGAACACAGAGGACAGGGCAACGGCGTAGGCAATGGGGAAGCGAAGGACGATCATGCCCAGAAAGGTGCCCAGAAGGATCAGGATCGCGAGATTTTCTTGTGTCATATCACTTCGCCTCCTCTTTCACGAAAATAGACTTGATATGCTCATAGAGACGTTCAACTTCAAAGATGATCATGGCAAAGCCGGCCAGGGGGATGGGGAAATACATCCAGAATTTGCTCAGCCAGGGCATGGAGACATACTTGCCGAAAGCGCCCAGACCGCTGGCATACTTCCAGCCGCTGGTCAGCATGATCCAGCCAAGAATCAGGACCACAACGTCGGACAGAATGTTCAGCACCAGCAGAACCTTCTTGGGGAGGAAGGGATCAAAAGCATCCATGCGGATATGCTTTTCATGGCGGATGGCAATGGCGGCGGAAAGCACAGCCATATAGCTCATGAGGGACAGAACGACTTCCTCCGTCCAGGAGGGGTCCTTCAGGAAGGGAATGACGTTGCGGATGAAGAGTCCGTTGGACAGCTCGATACCGCCGATCAGACGACCTGCCACGGAATACGCGGAAATACAGATATCCGCAATCAGCAGCAGTTTGCACAGGATCATGACGATCTTGTCCGTCCAATCGTAGATCGGCCGCAGCTTATCCAGGGCTTTGAAGACTTTGGGCATTACTGTTCGACCTCCTTAAAAATGTAGGGGCGCGGGGCAAATCCCCGCGCCCCTTTTTAAATGTTTTTACGCGCTAAGCAGGCAGCTTACTGCATATCGACGATCTGCTTGTACAGATCTTCCAGACCGGCGGGGATGTTGTTGTTGATCACATCGGCGCAGGCCTCGGCCAGAGCGGCCTTGTCCACGTTGTCGATAACGGTGATGCCGTCAGCCTTCAGAGCGTCCAGAACCTTGTTCTCCTCGCCCTCGGACAGCTCAGCGTTGAAAGCCTGGGCTCTCTTGCCGGCTTCCATGATGGCATTCTGCTGGTCAACGGTCAGCTTATCCCATGCCTTGTCGGTGATGACGACCTGCACGGCGCCCAGAGTGTGGCCGTCC
>CAZFGL010000256.1:0-1114 GCA_964518645.1 uncultured Oscillospiraceae bacterium
GTCCCGGTGGTCCTGGCGGACCCGGCGGGTTCCCCTTCGGCGGGCCGGCACCTGCTGCCGAACCGGTCTATGAAGAGCGGGTGCTGTCCTTTGACGACGTGGTCGTCTCCGGCGGACGGAAGCCCAGAACCGATGCAGCCAATGCTTTTGCGGGCTGTGCACCTGTGGTGAAGGTAATCGGAGATACCGTGAAGGTCAGCAATATCAAGTATGCGACCTACTCCGGCTATAAGGCGGCTATGGAACTTTAAAAAATTATGGCGTACAGCGGCATTGCTGTACGCCATAACTGTTATATGAGATGTTCCAGTGCAATCCTGATGGCCTGCTGTGCGGCCTGATTCTGGATCTCTTCCCGGTCGCCGGTGAAGACGTGATGCTCTACCACGGTCTCGCCCTGGGCATACAGCCCCAGAAAAACCGTCCCTACCGGGTGCTCCCCGTCTCCGTCCGGGCCGGCAAGACCGGTGACGGAAATGGCAAGGTCGGTCTCGAAGATCCGTGCGGCACCCCGGGCCATGGCCCAGGCCACCGGCTCAGAGACAGCGCCCTGAGTTTCCAGAATGGTGGAGGGAACCTGAAGCAGGTTGTGCTTGGCATCGTCCCAGTAGGTTACCACAGAGCCGGGGAAAACCTGAGAGCTTCCGGGCACTGCGGTGATCGCGGCGGCAATACGGCCACCGGTACAGGATTCGGCACAGGTGATGGTCAGATTTTTTTCTTTCAGCGCGGCCACCAGACGCTGGGCATCAGCGCGCACCGCGAATATGCACCTGTTCGGTGCCCTCCACGGCGGCTTCGATCAGCGCATCAATGTCAAGCTTTGACTCTGCCTTGATTACTTCCTCCAGAGAGGGCTTGGTCTTGGGATGGCGGGGAGTAAATACGGTGCAGCAGTCCTCATAGGGGAGAATGGAGGTTTCCATGGTGTCGATCTTCCGGGCAATGGCGATGATCTCCTCCTTGTCCATGCCAACAACGGGGCGGAACACAGGCAGGGTGCATACGGCGTTGGTTACCATCATGGCCTGCATGGTCTGGGAAGCGACCTGGCCAAGGCTTTCACCGGTGGTCAGACTCATGCAGCCGGTGTTTTTGGCGATGCGCTCTGCGA
>CAZFGL010000257.1:0-1093 GCA_964518645.1 uncultured Oscillospiraceae bacterium
GGGCATCCCCACCATCACCATGAGCGACGGCCCCGCCGGGATCGGGGGCGGGGGCAAGCCCCACAAGCTGGCCTACCCCACTGCCACAATCACCGCCTGTACCTTTAATGAGTCGCTGGTGGAAGCCCTTGGAGATGCACTGGGTCAGGAGGCGGAGGAGCGCATGGTAGACGTGTGGCTGGCTCCGGCCATGAACATCCACCGGAACCCTCTGGCAGGGCGAAACTATGAATACTACTCCGAGGATCCCCTGCTTTCAGGGAAAACCGGGGCCGCCATGGTGCGGGGCGCCCAGCGTCACCCTCTCTCCACCTGCATCAAGCACTTCGCCGCCAACAATCAGGAGACCTCCCGCTGGGATAAGGACGACTCCGTAATGACCGAACGCACCCTCCGGGAGATCTATCTCAGAGGCTTCGAAATCGTGGTGAAGGAAGCCCACCCCCATTGCGTCATGAGTGCTTACACCCCCCTCAATGGCCCCCAGACTGCTGCCAGCCGGGAGCTCCTGACGGATATTCTCCGGAACGAATGGGGCTTCCAGGGCTTCGTGGTCACTGACTGGGAGGGTGATACCGGTCTTGCGGTGGAATGCCTTCAGGCAGGAAATGATCTGCTTATGCCCGGCTTCCCCGGCATGGTGGACTGGGTCTATAAGCGCACCCAAGACGGTACCCTGAGCCGTGACGTGCTGGAGGCATGTGCCGCCCGCCTCCTGCAAGTAGTCATGAATTCTGCGGCCATGGAACGATATATTCAAGCATAATCCCGCTCCCCGGGATGGAAAAGGGCAGGCCCATAAAGCGGGCCTGCCCTTTGATTATATTTTTGAAGTTTTACGCCATTTCCCATTTCGGCGCATCTGTTCCCACATCAGGCCTTTTTGCACTTCCATACAGAATCATATGCGTTTACTTCTTATGGCGGTATATGCCTTACTCATCACAAATCCGATGCATCCACCTATTAAATAAGCGAGCAAATCATTATATTTTCAGAAGTGTCTCCGCATTGAGATAGGCAATCTGCCTTTTTGCATCCTCAGAAATTGGAGCATTTTCAATAAACGGCTTTGCCCCCTCGTTGCCGATAA
>CAZFGL010000258.1:0-1090 GCA_964518645.1 uncultured Oscillospiraceae bacterium
GAGCAAGCGTCGTGGCCGTGTTATGGGTATGACTCCTGATTCCGAGGGCAATCAGGTTGTCGAGGCCGAGGTTCCCATGGCTGAGATGATGAGCTATGCCATTGATCTCCGTTCCATGACACAGGGACGCGGCAGCTTCACCTTCAAATTTGTCCGCTATGAGGAAGCTCCTATGGACACCCAGCAGGCAATCATTGAAGCCGCAAAGAAGGACGAAGAGTAAAAATTCTCAGCGGGCGGACGAAAGTCCGCCCGCTTTTCCGTTGAGGTAGTTTATGACACAGTTTTCTTTAAAGCTTTTGGCGCTGTTTTGTATGCTTTCGGATCATGTGGCCAAAGTCGTATTATCCGGTGGCGTTCTGATCCCCTATATTGGGATTGAGGGTAACCTGTGGCTTTGTACCTTTATGACCATGATTGGTCGGATTGCACTGCCTGTTTTCGCCTGGTTTACCGCAGAGGGCTGCCGGAAAACGGGGAACCCCAAACGTTATCTTATCCGGATGCTTCTGTTTGCACTGATCTCAGAGGCACCATTTCAGCTTTGCTTCTACGGAGCAGGGTATCTTGGGCTGCAATTCGGGTGTCATAATGTGATTTTCACCATGCTTCTGGGTGCTGCCGGAATTATAGCAGGGCAGGAGCTGAAGAAAAAGCTTCCTGAGGTGCCCGTCTGCCTGATCCCGGCTGTGATCGTGATTGCTCTGGGCTGGTTCCTGTATACGGATTATAACGCCTGGGGTGTCGGATTGATTATTTTCCTTTATTACCTGCCTACCCATCGCCAGAAGCTTATATTTCTTCTGTGCTGGAGCACGGTATTTGAGCTTTTCTGGCATGGACTTGACACCGGAAGCCTGATCTGGCTCCATGGCGGAGATATGAATTTGATTCTTCAGTGGTTTGGTATGCTGCTATCTGTGGGGCTTCTTGCCACATATAACGGAGAACGGGGCCGAAAGGGGAAGTGGCTGTTTTATATTTTCTATCCGGCTCATCTGTTGATTCTTTACGGGATTCGAATCGCATTATGATTGTTTTTCCCAGTTTGGGATGCTATAATAGCCAAAAAGGATAAGGAGCAGTGTGG
>CAZFGL010000259.1:0-1089 GCA_964518645.1 uncultured Oscillospiraceae bacterium
GGCCGGACATCTCACGGAGGGCCTCAGCCCAGCGGGAGGTGGAGTCTGCGATAACAGCCACGTCATAGCCCATGTCACGGAAGTACTCTGCAATGGTGATGCCGGTGTAGATGGATGCTTCACGGGCGGCAACGGGCATATCGGAGGTGTTTGCAATGAGAACAGTACGCTTCATGATGGAGTCGCCGGTACGGGGGTCCACCAGTTCGGGGAACTCACGGAGTACGTCGGTCATCTCATTGCCACGCTCGCCACAGCCGATATAGACCACTAGATCCACGTCAGACCACTTGGCCAGCTGATGCTGAATAACGGTTTTGCCGGAACCGAAGGGGCCGGGAACACAGGCGGTGCCACCCTTGGCTACGGGGAACATGGTGTCAATGACACGCTGGCCGGAGCAAAGGGGTGTTTCGGGATTCAGCTTACGCTTGTAGGGGCGGCCGTTACGGACTGCCCAGCGCTGCATCATGGGAAGTTCAATGGTCTTGCCGTCCTTTTCAAGAACGCAGACCGTCTCCAGCACGTTAAACATGCCGGCTTTGATTTCACAGACGGTACCCTCGGTGCCCTGGGGAACCATGATCCGGTGCTCCATGACAGAGGTTTCCTGAACCGTACCGATGATGTCGCCACCGGTGACGAAGTCACCTACGGAGACTTTGGGGACAAAGTCCCATTTCTTTTCGTGATCAATAGGAGAGACCTCCACGCCTCTCTGGATGGTGTTGCCACACAGGGCCATGATCTTTTCCAGAGGACGCTGGATGCCGTCGTAAATATTTTCGATCATACCGGGGCCAAGCTCCACACTGAGGGGGTAGCCGGTGGATTCCACAGCCACACCGGGGCCAAGGCCGGAGGTTTCCTCATATACCTGGATGGAGGCATTGTCGCCACGCATCTCAATGATCTCACCGATCAGTCGCTGAGGGCCAACACGAACCACGTCATACATGTTGGCGTCAGACAGACCCTCGGCAACGACCAGAGGTCCGGAAACCTTCACAACAGAACCGGTTGCCATAATCTATCATTCCTTTACGGTAAATTTCCTGATGCTTAAAGAATGTCCGCGCCCACGGCACG
>CAZFGL010000260.1:0-1089 GCA_964518645.1 uncultured Oscillospiraceae bacterium
CCACCTCCGTTGAGGGCGTGTTTGCTGCCGGCGACGTAATCACCGGTACCAAGTTTGTTATCGACGCCATTGCTTCCGCACGGGAGTGCGCACAGCTCATGGATAAGTATCTGGGTGGCGACGGCGAGATCGACGAGGTTCTGGTGGATCGCACCCTGAATCCTGAGATCGGCACCATCGAGAACTTTGCTTCTCTCCGCCGTGAGGAACTGGGTATCCGCGGCGCTGAGGAACGCAAGAACGACTTTGCACCCATCCACACCGGCTTTACCTGCGAGCAGGGCAAGTGTGAGGCAAGCCGCTGCCTGCAGTGTGACCTCCGTGTGCCGATCCAGAAGGTTGAAAACTTCAACGCATACAGCAAAAGATAAGGGAGGTTTCATCAGATGATTAACAAGGAAATGCTTGCTGAAAATAAGCAGAAGTGCCTGGAGCGGGCTGAGAAGCATCCCCAGAGCGCTGTTGTGCCTGAGGGTACCTGCCCTGTGGCATGGAGCATTGAGCTGGTGAAGGCTGCCCGTGCAGATGCCTGCGGCAAGAGCGTTATGTGCCGTGACGGCCTGTGGCAGCTGCAGCTGATGCTGGAGGAAATCTCTCTGGGCAAGTCCAACAGCGATGATCTGGACGTTATGAAGGAGCTGCTGGTGGCTATGAAGACCATCGGCTGCCCCAACACCCAGAAGGTTGCAACTCTGGTTCTGAGCCTGGTAGAGGGTAATCCCGACGAGTGGAACCTCCATGTGGGCCGGAAACGCTGCACTGCTATGAGTTGCTTCTACAATCTGTATATTGATCCCGCTGTCTGCAACGGCTGCGGTGCATGTAAGAATGCTGCACCTGCTGATGCTGTGGCTGGCGGCGAGGGTATGATCCATGTGATCAAGGACGAGGCTGCTGTAAAGAACGCAGAGTTCATTGCATCCTGCCCCGTTGGTGCTATCAAGAAATATGGCACCATTAAGCCCGCCTGCCCTGTTGAGCCTATGGCTGTTGGCACCTTTGGTGTTGCCGGTGGCGCTGCTGGCGGTGGCCGCAGAAGAAGAAGAGGTTGATTCTTCTTCTGAAATAGCGTATCATAACCCCGGAGGA
>CAZFGL010000261.1:0-1048 GCA_964518645.1 uncultured Oscillospiraceae bacterium
GTGACCGCATTTTCGGAGAATATCTGTCCAGAAGTGAATACCGGAATTATTACACATCTTCCTCTGAGGCCATGAGTCACATGACCACCATTGCAATTCAGGCATGGGATTTTACAGACAGCACCTATACGGAAAAATACACCCGCACCTTCTACCTGACGGTTCACGAGAACATTGCCGACACGGTACAGGCGGTGTTCGATGAGATCTATAACGGAGAGGAACAGTTCCCCATCAACTCCATTGGGGGATACCGGTGGGACTATGACTCTGAGCACACCATTGGTGTGGCCATTGATATCAATCCCAACGAGAACTATTACATCAATTACAGAACCGGCCAGACAGTCGGTTCCTACTGGAAGCCCTATGAGGATCCCTACTCCATCCCCACAGATGGTGAGGTGGCACGGATCTTTAACAAATACGGCTTTACACAGGGAATCTGGTCCTCTTCGGCGGACTATATGCACTTCAGTTACTTTGGCTGGTAAAGCATGATTTGCCCGGGTCAAAATGCATGCATTTTGACCCGGGCTTTTTTGCATAAAAAACAGCCCCGCCGAAGCGGGGCTGTAATTTTTGAGAGATAAAAACCTGGATTACATTCTCTCGTGCATCTTCAGCACGTTGATGATCAGGTTGTCGCGGAAGGAAGCGATCTCGGGCTTGGTGTTGCCGATGACCTTGGGGAAGCTCTCCATCAGAGGAACGATCTCGTCGCCGGACTGATCAGCCCAGGTCTCGGGAACCTTCTTCATGTCGGAGATGTCAGCGAACACAGCGTCGGTCATAGCGCCGAACTTCAGAGCGCAGCCCTTCAGGCCCAGAGCGCCGCCGCCCAGCTCATAGTTCATAGCGGGGCCGAAAGCAGCAAGACGGATGCCGGGGCCGAAGGTCCAGGCGTCGTCAGCGTCAGCCATGGTGCAGACGCCCTCGGTAACCAGAGCGATCTCTTCACGCCACAGAGCGTGCATGAGACGGTTTGCGATAAAGCCGTTCTTCTCCTTCTTCAGGACGCAGGGAGCCTTGTCGTACATCTTGTAGA
>CAZFGL010000262.1:0-1022 GCA_964518645.1 uncultured Oscillospiraceae bacterium
ATCCAGCTTCATGGAGATAGATTTGATGTTGGTCTCCATCTCCGGGATCATGACATATTCAAGGGCGTTGACCCGGCGGCGGGTCTTTTCAATCTCCTCTGCAAGAAGCTGCATGGTTTTTTCCACCTGCGCCAGCTGGAGCATATCCTGAAATACGCCGGAGAGGGCCTCCAACGCATCATCCAGTTCACCGGAGGTCTGGGCGAAGCCGTAGGGATAGATCTCTGCGGGATCGTCGTTTTTTGTGTGGAAGGTGTATCTAGGGACATTGACACTCATGATGTTCTCAAAGGACATGTCCAGAGATACTGCCTGCTTGGGGTAGGCCAGCGCCTGCTCCAGCATTTCCGGACTCATGACTGCGGAGGCCACCGTAAAAGCACTGTGTGCCTCCATCAGACCGGTCTCGACCTTCTGCCGAAGCTCCCGGTTTAGACGTACAATGTCCAGGAACTGACGCATCAGCTCGTCACGCTTGTCTTTCAGCAGCTTGTGACCCCGCACAGCTGTTTTGCGGCGGGTTTTCAGCCGGGTCAGCTCCATTCTGGTGGGATTTATGGTTGTGGATGCCATTGACCCACCTCCTTACGCCTGAGTTTCGGGATAGTATTTCTCGATATACTTGGAATTGATACGCTTCAGCTCACTCTTGGGCAGGATGGACAGCAGCTGCCAGCCAATATCCAGCGTCTCTTCGATGGAACGGTTGGTGTCGTTGCCCTGCGAAACATACAGGTTTTCAAACTCCGTGGCAAATTTAGCGTAGAGCTTGTCGGTGTCGCTGAGTGCAGCCTCGCCCAGAATGGTCATCAGTTCCGCAGCGTCCTTGCCGGCGGAATAGGCGGCAAAGATCTGGTTCATGGTGTTGGAGTGATCCTCACGGGTACGGCCCTCACCGATGCCCTTGTCCTTCAGACGGGACAGGGAGGGAAGCACGTCAATGGGCGGGTTGATGCCCTTGCGGTGCAGGTCACGGGAGAGGATAATCTGTCCCTCGGTGATATAGCCGGTCAGGTCGGGGA
>CAZFGL010000263.1:0-1012 GCA_964518645.1 uncultured Oscillospiraceae bacterium
GCCGCACTACTCGGACCAAAATCCCTCTGAAATCGTTGATTTCAGAGGGATTTTTCTGTTCTTTGTCTATTGCGGCGCAGAAGTTGAGGGTAGCTACATGAATTCGATATCTTATTGTATTTTTCACCAAATTACATTATAATTGAGATGGTTTTGGGGTTGGCAAGGCATCCATAGAGATGCCATTGTTATATCTAAATAAACTCTCATTTCAGTTTAAGGAGGTTTTCAGCGTGAGGTTGTCTAAAGCGAGAGTCTGCGGATATCGTAGTGTTATCGACTCTGATTATTTTGATGTTGAAAATGGAAAAACAATTTTGGTCGGTCCTAATGAAGCTGGTAAGACTGCAATCTTACAAGCATTGTACAAGCTGAATCCTCCCGAGGGAACAGAACTATTCAATCCGTTGAGAGATTACCCTCGTGCAAAGTATGATGAGGATATCGAAAAGGGCGGAATTGATCCCGCAAAGTTTACTGTTGTAGAAGGGCATTTTACTTTAGATGACAGTGACAAAGCGTCTTTACCAGAGGCCTATCATGATATTACCTATGTGCGCGGTCGCTATCTGGATAATAAAACCTGGCATCGAATTGATGGTGGCCCAGAAAAACTACTTTACTCTGCTTTAGATAAGGACTTGCAAAAAATTTCTCTGCATTTTCAGGCTACTTGCACAGTTCAGGGAAAGTCGGAAAACATTGTATCAACCATTCAGGCTGAACTCGATAAGATTATCGGTGGTTTAAAGAAAACTGATTACATTTCTTTCGAGAAAGCTACTGCACTTCAAGAGTGGTTAAAAAAGAACCTTCCATACCTTGAGGATGAAAATACAACCGAGAATAAGCGCTATGATAAATTGTCAGAGTTGTTGGAACTGCCTGGTGTGCGCTCTACTGTTCTTATGTACTGTGAAAAATCTTTGCCTGTTTTTATCTTGTTTAGCAATTATTTTCGAAATAACGACTATCCGTACGGCTGGGTTTTTGAGGACCCTCGTTTTGGGCT
>CAZFGL010000264.1:0-1009 GCA_964518645.1 uncultured Oscillospiraceae bacterium
TCGGAACGCCAGTGGGTGTACTCCATGAAGAAGTTAAAAGCCTCGTCCTTGGTGTAGTTGTTGGTCATGGTCTCCTTCTGCATCTGGGACTCAACGGCAAAGAATGCCATACCCATGTTTGCAGCGCCGCCGATGGTACCGGACTTCTCGAAGACAACAACGGAGCCGCCGCCGGTAGCATTCAGGGATTCCTGTGCCTGGGTAGCAGCGCAAAGGCCGGACATACCGCCGCCAACGACTACTACATCGGCTTCAATGTTACGCATTTGTGTATCCTCCTAAAAAATAGTTGTTTTTTCTTTAGCCCTTCTATTATAGGGCATAAGACCTTTTTTCACAAGCACTTTTTTATGCATTTTAGATATTTTTCACAACCTTTTGATAAAAAAAGAGGTGCCGCAATTCTGCGGCACCTCTTAAATTTTTCGGGATCAGGCGCCGTATGCCTCTACATAACGGTCGTATGCATCCTGATACAGATCGATGCAGGTCTGGAGGCCCATTTCCTCAATGGTGTTGATGAAGTTGTCCCAGTCTGCGTCGAAGTTGTAGTCGCCCATAACGAACTTGAACACTTCGGTCTCAGCGTAGGTGGAAAGGTCAGACCACACCTCAGCATACTCAGTGGACTCGTCATAGGTCAGCTCAACGGTGGAGGGCATGGTGTACTTGTCATCCACGGTGGAGGTCCAGGTCTCCATAGCAGCCAGGTTTGCCTCGGAGTATGCGGGATGCATTCTGTCGAAGTCGGAGACAGTTGCAGCGCAGGCCAGAGTATAGTAGGTGGTAGCGAAGGAGATCATGGGGAAGTCGGGGTTTCTCAGAACGGTATCGGTGAGCATGGGATTGCCGTCGTCGTCATAGCCCAGGGAAACGCCCTCGATGCCGTAGTTGGCCAGGAGAATGCCGTCCTTGGAGAAGTAGAAGTCCAGGTACTTGCAGGCCAGCTCCACATTCTCGCAGCAGTCGGAGATGGAGATGTTCTTGCCCATGGCGTTTACGCCAACCT